>CAZCXJ010000026.1:0-27199 GCA_964502585.1 uncultured Candidatus Halobonum sp. | reverse complement strand
TCCGGCGGCGAACCAACCGTCCGGGACGACCTCCCCGCCCTGGTGGAGGAGGCTGTCGAGATGGGGTTCGACCATATCCAGGTGAACACGAACGGGCTCAGGCTGGCCCGGGAGGACGGATACGCCGCTCGCTTGGCCGACGCGGGCGTCACGGCGGTCTACCTCCAGTTCGATGGCCTCCGCTCGACGACGTACGAGGCGATCCGCGAGGTCGACATCCTCGCAGAGAAACACACCGCGATCGAGGCCTGCCGGAGTGCCGACTTGCCGGTCGTGCTCGTACCGACGGTCGTCCCAGGGACGAACGACGACGAGATGGGTGACATCGTCCGGTTCGCACTAGAGAATCGCGACGTTATCGAGTCGGTCAACTTCCAGCCGGTGGCACACTTCGGTCGGTACGCCGAAAACGAGGGGCGCTTCTCGCTCGACGAGGCGGCACGCAGGCTGGCCGCTCAGTTCGATCCACTGGAGCCCCGAGATCTCGTCCCCATCCCATGTTGTTCCTCGTACTGTCAGTCGGCGACCGCGCTCCTCCCACGTGAGGACGACGATCCGATCCCGCTCACCCGCTTCCTGAACGATAGCATGTTCGACTCATTGGCCGGCACGGTCGACGAGGCGGACTGGATGGAACTGCTGGCGAATACCCCCGTCGGTGGCGACCGTGCCTGTTCGGCCGCCGGCTGTTGTGACGTCGAGGTGCCGGGGGGTGCGGCGGGCCTGCTGGAAACGGTCGTCCCCGTCTCCTTCACCGGGTTCATGGACGCGGACGCGGCGGACGTCGACCGCCTGGACAATTGCTGTGTCTCGGTTCCGACGCCCTCGGGGGAACTCGTCCCATTCTGTGCGTACAATATGACGACGGAGGACGGACGGTACGCGCTCCGGGAGCGTCACGGCTGGGGTGGCCGACCCGCCGTCGACGAACCGCTCCCGGACCCCAGGTCCACCGGGGGGAGTAGGGCCGGCGATTCCACCCGAATCGACACTGACGGGGGGTGTCGTAGCAGCGATGACTGTTGCGGGGGCGGGCCGTGACGACTCCGCTGGATGCGGTTGTGGCGGACCCGTGGGACGCGGCTCGGATGGTGCTTGGCGAGCCGCTCCACCCGGGCGGCGACGCGGCGACGCGGGCCCTGCTGGAGCGCGCGGAGGTCGCCGAGGGAACTCGGCTGTTGGAGATCGGGTGCGGTTCCGGCCGCGCGCTGACCCTCGCCCGGGAGCGAGGAGCACGCACGGTCGGTCTCGACAGGGCGGCGGACCAGCCCAACACACTCCGCGGCGACATGGCCCAACTCCCGGTTCTGGACGATAGCGTTGACGTCGTCCTGGCGGAGTGTGTGATTTGTCTGGCCGACGCCGTCCCAGCCGTCCTTGCCGAAGCGCGGCGCGTCCTGGCCCCGGGCGGCCGCCTCGCGCTCTCGGACGTCGTGGTCGACGGCGATGTGCCCTCACTGCCATCGACGGTCGCGGAGGCGCTCTGTCTCACGGGAACCCGGCAGCGCGAGAACCTCCTCGTGGACGTCCGGGAAGCAGGGTTTTCAGTCCGAGACGTCCGAGACCACCGGGAGGACCTGCTGAGAATGCGGGACCGTGCCGAGGACCGAGTCGATTACGAGTCGCTCCTGCTGACACTGGGAGACCGCGGTCGCGACCTGCTCGAGGGACTTCGGGCGCTGGAGACGGCCGTCGAGGACGGACGGGTTGGCTACGTGTCATTCGTGGCGGACGGAGTCTGATTCAGCCCCTTCGGGCCGGGAAGGATGAGCAGCTCCCGACTTCCCGACCGCCCCGGAACGCGAGGTGGGCCATCCTGGCGACCCTCGAGGTCAGTTTCAGTCCATCGGCATGGCCTGGCATCCGGCCACGAAGCCGTGGTCATCCCGACAGTGGGGCCGGCGAGGGCAAGGGATCGGCTCCAAGGATTAATAGGTGGGCTACCCGACTCCTTGTGAGGTGATGACATGCAAGCCGCCAGGCTTCACGAGTACACCGACGACATGAGTCAGGCGCTCTCGATCGATGAGGTCGAGCGACCGACGCCGGACCGGTCCGACCACGTCGTCGTCGAAATCGAGGGGGCGGGATGGTGCCAAACCGACAACCACATCATCGAAGGGATGTGGACGCCGTATGCCGACCAGGACCTGCCGATGACGCTTGGCCACGAGAACGCCGGCACCGTTGTCGAGACGGGAGCTGAAGTAACGACGGTACGCGAAGGCGACCAGGTACTGTGTCACCCTCACATGACGTGTGGGCAGTGCCGGCCATGTCGGCTGGGGGACGACATGTACTGTGAGAACGCGCTGTTCCCTGGACTGGACACGGACGGTGGGTTCGCCGACTACCTGCTGACGAACGAACGGGCCGCGATCCCTCTTCCGGACGGGGTCGATCCCGTCGAGATCGCTCCCCACGCCGATGCCGGGATCACCGCCTATCATGCCGCCAAGAAGGCGGTCGACGACCTGGTGCCGGGGAGCACCGCCGTATTGGTCGGGATCGGCGGGTTAGGCCATATCGGCCTCCAGTGTGTTGACGCGATGAGTGCCGCGACGACGGTCGCCGTCGACATCAAGGACGAGGCGCTGGATCTGGCAGCAGACCTCGGGGCAGACTACGTCGTGAACCCGACCGAGGACGACGTCACGGAGACGGTCGCGGACCTCACCGACGGCGAGATGGCCGCGCAAGTACTGGACTTCGTGGGGTCCGACGACACGACCGCCCTCTCGCCCGACGTCCTCGCTCCGGGGGGCGACCATCACGTCATCGGCTACGGCGGCCACGTTCACAAGCCATCCCAGGCGTTCGTGGACGCCGAATTCGCCTATCGTGGGACACTCGTGGGCGAGTACACCGAACTCCAGGAACTCGTCGCGCTCGTGGAACAGGACGACGTCACCCTCCACACCTCGGAGTACGACCTCAGCGAGATCAACACGGTCGCGGAACGTCTCGAACATCGGGAAATCGAGGGACGTGCCGTAATCCGGCCGTGACGAGGGCTCCGTGACAGCCGGCCGGGAGCCGATCTTCGGGGTGATCAGAAGGACGCCCCTCCGTTGGGGTCGCCAGGACCGGAACGGTACTTCCACGGATGCTGAGCCCCGCGACCAGCGTGTCTCAAGTGGCGATCGGTTTGACGACGGGCGCGTTCTCAGTGACTGGCGGGCGAGTGGGGGTCAGCGACCGTCTGCACGGGATCGGACCATCGTGGACGGCCGGCGTTGCTCAATCTTTAATGTTATGCGAACTCGTGACCAAGCTCCGCGAGTGCGACGGGTCTTCGCGTCCGACACGGGGGTTTACCTTGCGGCGGGAGTACTGACTATCGCCGTCTTCGTCGCCAGCGTCGCAGTGCTTTCCCGGACTGGTTACGTGGATGCGAACTCACCTGGGATCGTCGGGTTCGGCATTGGGTTCGGGATGTTCATGTTAGTCTATTTCGCCTCGATGTCGCTCCACCGGATCCTCTCGGAGTGACCGGGCGGTCGAGCCGGGCCAGCCGACCCCCGACGGGGATCTCGTCACAGCCCCCTGGCATCGATCGCCTTGTCGTCAAGATAGACGTCGCCCGACCCCTTCGCCATCCGGAGCCCGTGATACCGAACGCCGTGAGCCGTCAACCAGGCGGCCGTATCCCCCGCCACCGACCACGGCCGGGCTGTCCAGATGAGGATGGTGTGGCCACGGCGGTACAGTTCGTTCACGACAGCGACGGCCCGTTCGCTGGGCTCGGGTCCCAGGCCGTCGACGTACCACGGGTCGCCTTCCCCGGTGGTCAGCGTCCGGTCCACGTCAACGGCGACCCTGGCAGGGGTGTCGCCCGCTCGGTTCTCGATGGCGGTCGCGATCTCCTCGACCGAGCCGTCGGACGGCAACGACGCGACTGCGAGCGCCTCATCGCTCATAGGGTCGCCACGACTTCCGGTTCCTAAACGCCTCGGCTCCGCGACCCTCATTCCGAGCGGACGGACAGGACACAGCCGAGGAGAAGCAACCACATGCCGACCGTCGCGGGTTGGATCACGCTGAAAACCGTTCGGACAGACATTACCAGGGCGGAGGCGACCGCCGGCGGCAGCGGAGCCGCTGCGACCGCGAGCGTGACATCCGCGAGCGTGACCGTCACGTACGTGCCTAGCGTTCCGGCGAGCAAGACACTCCGGGGGCGGCCCGCGGGCAGCCGATACAGGAGGATCACCAGTGGATAGGTGAGCAACGGGAAGTACAGCGGCTCCAACGGGAGGAACAACAACGTGGCTACCAGCGTTCCCAGCAACACGCTCAGCCGGTCCAGGTCGGTCTCGACACGCGCATACAGGACCGTCAGCGGGAGGGAAAGGACCGCAGCGGTGGTCGGCGAAAGGAATGCCCGCGGTAGCCCTGGGACCAACGCGGCCACCTGGCGGCGAGCCGTGGTGAAACTCCTCCCGGGGTCCGGCGTCCCGACGAACGTCTGTGTCTGCAACTCCCCGGGTACGACCACGGTGAGGTACCTGACGGTCAAGACCGGGCCAAATACGGCGGCGCCCGAGACAAGACCAACGACGCCCGCCCCGAGCGCCGTCGCGACCGCAACCCAGGAACGCCGACGCAGAAGCCAGGCGCCGACGGTCGCGGGGAATAGCTTGACGAACGCCGCAGCCGCAAACAGGATGCCGGCGGACCGGCCGTGACCACGGTCCAAAGCCTCAGTCCCGGCCGCGATCCCGAAGGCGAGCCATGGGGTCACCTGTCCCATCACGAACGACGGGAGCCAGTGGATCGAGCCGAGAAGGAAGCCACCCAACAGGGCGGTATCGGCGAGCGTTACCGACAGGCCGCGTCGCTCCAGCCCCCGGATCACCGCGCCGAGTGTGCCGGCGACGGCGATCACGTTCAGGAGCGTCTGGAGAGCCAGGGCCGCGAGTTCGCTTTTCAGCAGTGCGTGTGGGAGGAAGACAACGACGACGGCCGGGGGATACAGGTACCGATAACCAGGATGGTCAGGGGGCGTCACGGCGTAGATATCGCCCCCGACGAGCGCTGCACGGCCGGCATGATAGTACACGTCCGACGCGATACCGACTTGGGCCGGCCGGAACGCGAGCGTTGTCGCGAGGTAGGCGAGCCCCGCGAGGATCCCTCCCGCGAACACGGCCCGTGTCTCGCGCCGTCGGACGTCGGTCACGGGTGACTGTTCGGCACGGAGGGTATACGTCTCCCGGTCCCCGTCTTGGTGCACCAGCAAAACGTCCAACAGGCGGGACCCATCCGAACGGCACAGCGGTCCGCCGACCCGGACGCAGTCTGTCTGTCCGCTCCCGCTGACTTTTTCGCTCCCGACGACGTACTCCGAAGTGGTATGAGTGACGTCGACGCGCCCGACGATTTCGACAAGGAGGCCGAACGGGAGAAACTCCGGGAGAAGTACGGCGATGATGAGGAGGACCGAGAAGCCACACAGCGGATGAGCGAACTCCTGCTGCAGGGGGCGACGATGACGAACAAGCATTGCGACACGTGTGGCGATCCGATCTTCCGCCAGAACGGGACTGAGTTCTGTCCGACGTGTAACGCGGCCGAGAACGGGAGCACCGGCACAACCCCAGAAGCGGATGAGCGTGCCCCGGGCGAGCCAGGCCAAGATGCGGGGACGGAGCCGAGAGAGCACCCGCCGAATCAGGCCACTGAGGCGTCCCCGCGGCAGGGGAGCGATCCAACCGCTCGGCCGGAGCCAAGCGGAGCCCGGTCCGCCGACACCCGACCGGAAGGAGAGGCGACGTCTGACCGGGCGACGACCAGCCAGACTGGCGACCAGCGGGCGGAGGCAGACCTCGGAGCTGGTCGTGAGGCGCTGGTGCGTGCGCTGAACAGACACGCGACCGCCGGCGCAAATGCGGACGATCCGCGCCGTGCGCGTGATCACCTGGCGGCCGCCCGGGAGGCCGCTGAGGCACTGGCGGCCCTCCGCTGACCGCTCCCGCTTGGACCGCCAGGGAGCAGCCCGGGTGCACCCGGACTTGCCTTTCGGCCGCCCTGATCCGTCTACCGTGGTTAGTCAGGATACTCGCTTCCGACGACCTCGCGGATCCGACTGGCGGTGACGTCTCCCACGCCCTCCACCTCAAGAAGATCCTCCTCCCGTGCGGTCATCACCGCCTCGACGGTTCCGAAGTGCTCCAGCAAGGCCCGAGCCGTCACGGGACCGATGTCCGCGATCGCGGAGATGACGTACTCCTGCTGTTCGGCGAGCGTCTTCGATGCTTTCTCTCCGTGGGCCGAGACCTCTCGGTCGCTTGCTTCCTGTTCGCGGCGGGCGATGACCTCCAGCAGGTCCGTCGTCTCGTCAGCGTCGGTCGTCCGTAACACGCTGGCGTCGAAGTCGATGGCGAGCGCGGACAGGGCGCCGCGGATCGCGTTAGGATGGACGTTCCGCTCGCCGTAGAGGTCATCGCCTTCGACGATGACGACCGGCCGCGCGTAGGCCCGTGCAAGGTCCCCCACCTGTTCGAACATCGACCGATCCCCGCCGACGAGGGTGTCGAGGAAGTCGGCGACGGATTTGCGTTCGACCGCGACACGGTCCGAGAGGACGTAGTCCCCGACCTCAAGCGTCTCGAGGCGGGTCGTGATCCCGTCCCGGGTCGAGAGGTCACGCGCGATCGTGGACTCGAGTTCGCGCTGGTCGATGACGACCTCGGTGTCGGCATTTTCGGTACCGGCGGTTGGGACGGTGCCGTCCGCATCGTCCGTGTCGTCGTCCGCCTCGGTGTCGGCAGCGAAATCGGTCAGGCCGGGTTGGTCGGCGGTCGGGCCGTTTTCGTCGGTCGCCTCCGCCGTGTCGTCCGGCGACGATGCTGATCGGGGCCCGTTGGCTTGCTCGGACGCTCCGTCCGACGACTCGGGGTCGAACTCGTCGAGGGCCGCCTGACCGTCGTCGAGTTCGGCCTCGACCTCCTCGGCCACCCCCTTCAGCGCTCGGAGTTCCTCCTCCATCTCCCGCTCCTTCCGGCGGGAGATCCAGAAGTACGCTTCGTCCCGGGTGTCCTCCGCCATCAGAACAACGACGCGTCCCTTCTCCTGGCGGCCGGTCCGTCCCTTCCGCTGGATCGAGCGGATGGCGGTCGGCACTGGCTCGTAGAACAACACCAAGTCGACCTCGGGCACATCCAGTCCTTCCTCCGCGACGCTCGTCGAGACGAGGACCTCAAACGCCCCTTCACCGAACCGTTCCAGGGTCTCCTGCTGTTGGGACTGGGTCATCCCGTCGGATCGCTCCTTGTCACCTTGTCCGACGAACCGACGCGTCTCGAACGACTCGGAGAGGAACTCGGTCAGTGCCTCTGCGGTGTCCCGCGATTCGGTGAACACGATGACACGCTCGCCCCCGCCGATTCCAAGTGTCTGGGCAAGCAGGACGCGGGTGCGACGGAACTTGGGATGGAGGTCGTCGAACTCCTCGGCCCGCCGCATCGCCTCCCGGACTTTCGGGTCCGCGACGAGCCGTTGGCTCGCCTTCGAGGCTCCCGACGACTGGGCGGCATTGCGCTGCCGTTCGAAATACCGGCGCAGGGCTTCGATACTTTGAGTTTCCGCGAGTTCGACCGCACGCCGGAGTTTCATCACCTCGGCGTGCGTCGACATGCCCTTGTATGCCTCCGACTTGCCGGCATCCATCATCCGCTGCAGCTTCGCCCGCATCTCGTTGAGTTCCCGCTGTGAGACGTCCGGTTGGGTTGTGGACGTGACGCCGAGTTCCTTGAGCCGGTCGAGCCGAGCCCGGATGACGTCGTTGAGGGCGTCGCGGATCGCCAGAATCTCGTCCGGGAGTTGGATCTCCTCCCACTCGACGTCCGTCTCGTGGGTGTACCGAGCGACATCGGCGTCGTCCTCGGTCATCACCTCAACCTCGTCGATGCCGAGGTTCTCGCACACGCGAAGGATCTCTTCCTTGTCGCCGCCGGGGGACGCGGACATGCCCGTGACGAGCGGGTCGGCCGCGTCAGCGTGGTAGCGGTCGGCGATGTAGACGTACGCGTAGTCCCCGGTGGCCCGGTGACACTCGTCGAACGTCAGATGGGTCACGTCACGGAGCGAGATTCGGCTGCCAACGAGGTCATTTTCGATCACCTGTGGCGTAGCGATGACGACCCGGGCGTTCTCCCACACAGCGGCCCGGTCGTCGGGACGAACTTCGCCGGTGAACACGACGATCTCGTCGTCCGGAACCGTCAGCGCTCCGCGGTAGAAATCCGCATGCTGTTGGACCAATGGTTTCGTCGGGGCCAGGAGGAGCGCTTTCCCGCCGGTCTCCCGGAGTCGCCCGGCGGTGACGAGTAGAGAGACGGCCGTCTTGCCGAGACCGGTCGGCAGACAAATCAGCGAGTGTGACTCACGGGCAGTCGCCGCGAGTTCCGCCTGATACCGCCGCCGTTCGACGGTCCCGGGGGTGATCAACGGGTGATCGACGTACTCGACGTTCCCCTCCTCGGCGTCCGGGTCCGCGACGTCCGCCATTGCAGGGGATTGAACGTCGCTGCCGATAAGCGTTCTCTCACCGCGGCGGAAGTGAACGCGGGCCGGACGCGCCGGCTACCGGGCCGGTTCGCGCGGCCGGAACGAATGTTGCCGGTCCTCGCAGGCCGCCTCCGGTACCGACACGTCCATCAACTCCGCCCATTCGAGGATGTGACAGTCCTCGTCCGTGTCGGTCATGATCGTTTGATTGGTTTATTGCCTGGTATAAAACTGCACCGGGGAACGTCGGAGGCTGGGAACCGGCTCACACGGCCTCCGTGGACATGGACGGGGTCGACACCGGCGCCGAGCACGCCCCGGGGCCTCGGGGTCCAGTCAGGTCTCCGTGACGTGGCGGACCTGAACGGCCTCCCCCCGGGTCGACTCGGTCATCTCGCGACCGTACATCCGTGCCCGCCCGACCGCGAACGCCGAAGGGCCCTCAACGACAACCTCGTCGCCGACCCGAATCTCGGGACTGGCGTCCGTTACCCCGGGGGCGAGGACGCTCCCATGGGGCACGAAGTCGTCGATCTCGACGCGTTTGGTCGGCGCGTCACTGGCCAGCCAGTGTCGAGCACCTGGGAGTGTGAACGCGAGCAACCCATAATTCGGTACCATCGTTGCCAGTTGTTCGTCTGCTCCGTCGGCGTCAGTCTCATCGGGGTCCCTGATCTGAAGCTTGGGATACCGGGAGGTGATGGAGACGTCCTCGAAGAGGTCGTCACCTGCGGCAGCACCGAACATGTAGTCGGCGATGGCGCGGACCGTGTTGTGTCGCCGCTCCCGCTTCGAGTATTTGAGTTCCCCGTCGAGCGTCGATTGGAGGTTGGCCAGCGAATCGGTCGTCGTCGGATGGTCGACGACGGTGTACTCGAACGGAACGTCGACATCAGCCGCGACGCGCTCGCAGACCGTCCGGTAGCCCTCCGTCGGGACGTGTGCGACGACGCGGGGATACTCGTTCCGGCGGAGATACCGGCGGAGGACCTCCGCAACGAACTCGATCTCGTCGGAGCTCCACCGGCCGGTCACCACCGAATCGTAATGCTGAGCCGGGTACGTGAGCTCGAGTTCCTGGGGAACGACCCCGATGGGCGACGTCATGGAAACGAGATGTGCCCGATACTGGACGGCGTTGTGGAACTGTTCATGACTCTGGCTCTCCGAATACGGCTTCGTCGCCGAACAGGGGACCAGCACTAACGGGTTCCGGAACCGGTTCCGATACCGGTCGACGACCCGTTGTGCGAACCGCTGAATCTCGACGCGCCGAAGCGTATCCCCGGTCGCCGCGGTGAGCCGGGTGTCCCGGGCGACCGGCGTTCGTGCCTCCAAGTATCCGTATTGGTCGTCGAACTCCCTGAGCGTCGCTGTCAACCAGTTTTCGTGCCGCGCCTGCCCCTCCAGGTAATCCCGGAGTCGGCCCTCGCGGATTCGGGTCCGGACCCGGCCCAGCGCTGCTTCCAGGGCGTTGACGTTGTGGGTTTCACAGGCTGCCCGGTCGAACGCCTCGCGGGGAACCTCACAGGCCGGACAGGCACACGGGAGTTCCGACAGGTCCTCCAAGAAGCGCTCGCCGTCGGTCGTGAGGTACTTGCCCTGGGTACCCTTGAGGCGGGCATGCGTGACGTCCAAGAGGTCAACGCCCGCGGCCGCGAGCGTCGCGACGTTGGCAGGTGTGGCGACGCCCGGTAGGTACACAGCGGTATCTGGGGGGATCGTCTCGCGGGCGTCGACGAGTGCCTCGACGAACGCGGCAGCATGCCCCACGACTCCTTGAACATCCGATAGGACGTACGCGTCCACGTTCGCGTCGCGGGCCGCCGGGATCATGGCTCCCGGATGTTCGCTCGAGATGACGGCGGCCGTTGGCGTGTCGAGATCAGGGTACTCCGGCGTGAACGTCGCAGCGACCTCCTCGCGCGTCCCTGCTGGGATCCCCCGGTGAGGGAGGATGGTCAACACGTCAGGATCGCCTTCCGGGAGCTCACGGTCGGCCGTCCACAGGCTCCCGGCGTCGCTGATGACGTCGTCCGCGAGTGCTGGGGTGGTCAGAGGATCCGTCAGCCGGAGCTCCCCCAGGCGGGCGCCCCCGTCCCGCGTGTGGACCTCGAAGCCGTCGGTCATACTCCCGCCTGTGACGGCAGTGCACTACCCTCTTTCGTTCCCCCGGTGACCGAGGCCGCCCGGGAACGGCTGTGACCGAGGCTCACTCAAGGGCTTGGAGGTTCTCAACCTGGACTGTCTCGGGAAGGGTCTCCAGAGCCATGGTGGTCCACCCGTCGTGTGCCAGCGTCAGGCTCGCGTCCGGTCGGGTTTCGACGAGCGTCGCGACCCCTCTCGCAGCAGCTCGTTCAGCCGCTGGGTCGGTGCGCTCGGGAACCTCAGCTGTCAGGGGATACGTCTCTGCAAGGCCCGCCGGAATCGGCCCGAAAGGAGGCTTGAGCCGCCAGACGGCATCGTAGTCGTGAGTAGACGGGAGTCCCCCCTCCGTCAGCAGAAGGGTCTCAGGAACCCGAACCCTGGTCAGCCGGTCGTGATGACGCCGGACCTCGGGTCGACGCGCGCTCTCCTGTGAGAGATAAAAGAAAGTGTTCTTCGAGGCGGGATCCGTCGCCTCGAGGTCCTCCGCGTGGTCGAGGAGCGTTCGATACCCGTCCAGCAGCGCCGGATGGCCGCGGGCCCGACGTTCAACCAACTCCAGCAGCGTCCCTTCACGGATAGCGTCCCTGATCCGACGCAGTTCCGCGAACGAGACGTGGAGGTTGTGCTCCGCGAGCAGTCGCTCGCGCTCGTCGCCCGGACCGTTCTCGAGGTCGGCGGGTGAGCGGGAGGTACAGATGGGACAGTCGCAGGGGAACTCGGCGAGTTCCTCGAGGTGTCTCGTCCCGGAAACGGTGAGGTAGCGGTCATCCCGCGCGTACAGTGCGTACGCGGCCGAGTCGAACAGGTCACAGCCAGCCGCTGTCGCGAGCGCGAACGTCATCGGGTGGCCCGCACCGAACAGGTGGACGGGACAGTCGAGCTCGAGCCCGCGTTTGGCCCCGCGCACGACCTCGATGACGTCCGCGTAGCGGTAGTCGTTCAACAGCGGAACGGCCGCGCCGACGGGAAACAGGTCACACTCGGTCGCGGCCGCCTCCCGGCCGGCTCGTTCCCGAAGGTCGGGGTAGGTGGATCCTTGGACGGGTGCCGTCAGCAACATGTCCCCGGTCTCGACTGCTGTCGCTTCGGCCCACGCCTCACGGGTCGCCGCCAGGTCAGTCTCGGCCCGCGACCGGTCAGCGTCGGGAGGCGTTGGCACGTCGACTGGCGTGCCGATGTCGCTCCCAATCTCCCGCTGGAAGGTCACGATCTCTGCCGTGGTCACGTCGACGTCATCGTACTCGGCCAGTTGGAACGATCCCGAATCGGTCATGACCACACCGTCGAAGCCAAGCATCTCGTGGAGCCCCTCGGCGAGTGCTCGCTCCCGGAGCGAGTCGGTTCGGCGGATAATGTAGGCGTTGGTGATCAGCATCTGGGCGCCGAACTCCGCGAACCGCGCCGGATCGATCGTCATCCGGTTCGGGTTCACGACGGGCATCAGCGCGGGCGTTGTCACCGTCTTCCCGGCGCCGGGGACCTCCAGCTCCCCCAGCCGCCCCGCGGCGTCCCAAGCCCGGATTTCGAACCGCTCGCGCATACGACGGCGAGGACCTCCCTGCGGAAAGGGCTACCGTTCGGGCGTCGCCCACCTTGCTCGGCGGCGCCTGTCGGGGAGTCGCGGGACGTCGATCCCGACGGGACCGGGGCGCTGGAACCGCTTGCCTCGGCAGGGGGACAGCCGCCGGTCGGTCAGACAGGGAGCAGGACGCCGGCCTGACCCGCCAGAAGGAGCGAGGAAAACAGGAGGGCGTTCCAGAGCCCGTGGATCAGCGCCGGAACGACGAGGTTGCCGGTGTACTCGTACGCCGCCCCGAAGACGAGGCTCGGAACGAGCAGGATACCGATTGTAACGACCCGCGCCCCCGGGGCCCCCGATAACGCCGTGAAATGAATGGCTGCGAACAGCACGGCCGCGAGGCCGATGGCGACCGGTGCCGAGAACGACTCCCGAAGCCGGTTCTGGACGATTCCGCGGAAGAGAGTCTCCTCGCTGGGACCGATCACGACCAGGGAAGCGACGACGAGGATCGGGATGAGCCGTGGCGCGTCACGCGCGAGTTGACCGGCGCTGTTCTCTGCCGGTGTTAACCCGAGCACCTGCGTGACGAGCAGGACCGTACCGAACACGAGCGCGCCGACGGCCATGAGCCCTCCAACGATGATGCCCACCTCGGGCAGCGTGGGAAGACGAACACCGAGATACGAACGGACATCGGCCAACGAAAACCCCCGCCAGCGGAGGTACGCCAGCGGGAAACCGATGAACGGGAGGTACTGTCCGGCAATCAGTAGCAGGACCAACCGGCCGGAAAGCGGTACGGAGATACCGATCGCCGAAAGGCCGGACAACCCGAGGAAGGCGGCGAGCGAGAGCACGAGTGCGAGAACCGCCCCCGCCAGTCCAAGCCCGTAGCTCGCGCCGAAAGCCCGGGCTTGGGGGGACAACGTAACCATACCCCGGCTTCGGCACACCCTGGCAAGACGCTTTTGCCCTTGAGTCGGAGATCCCGTGGCGGGAAACCGCAGGGAAACATCGTCCCTGGGGGGACGGACGCGGGCGGACTAGTAGCCGACCGCGTTCCCGTCCTTCCGGGGTTCCGTCGCCGCAGACAGCGTGCCCCCCTCGTTGCGTGCGATCTGAGCACCGCCGAACAGGCCTGGGACGAGCGTACGCACGTCGTGGCCCTTCCGCACGAGTTTGGCGGCAACGTTGGAGTCGAAGTGGGGTTCGACGGCGAGCGTCCCCTCTTCCCGATACCGCCAGCGCGGCCGGTCGAGCGCCTCCTGAAGTGGCATGTCGTAGTCGACGATGTTCGAGACGACCTGTACGTGCCCCTGGGGTTGCATATAGCCCCCCATGACCCCGAACGCGGCCCAGTCGTCTGACCCGAAGCGTGCAACCGCCGGGATGAGCGTGTGGAACGGGCGTTTGCCCGGTTCCAGCCGGTTTGGGTGCTCCGGGTCCAGGGAGAAGGACGCCCCGCGGTTCTGAAGCGCGATGCCGGTTTCCCCGGCGACGAGTCCGGACCCAAACCCGGCGAACCGGGAGTTGATATACGAGACGACGTTCCCTCGGTCGTCGGCCGTGCACAGGAGGACCGTGTCGGCATCCTCAGCCCGGGCATCGGGAACACCGAAGCTTACATCGGCGGCCGCCCGCTCACCGATCCTCGCGGCCCGCTTTGCCGCCCAGTCGTCGGAGCCGAGGGGCGGATGATCCTCGAACTCAGGGTCCGTGATGTACCGGTGACCGTCGTGGAACGCGCGTTTCATCGCCTCGGCGAAATAGTGGACGCGTTCCGGGGTGTCGTACGCGTACTCGGCGGCCCCGATCTCGCTCGCGATGTTCAGCGCCTCCAAGGCGATGAGTCCCTGGTTGTTCGGGGGGAGTTCGAACACCTCGGCACCGTTGTAGGTCGTGCTTACCGGATCCACGAACTCCGGATCGAACGCCGCCAGATCCTCGACCGTCATGAAGCCGCCGTGTGCCTGGACCTCCTCCGCGATGGCCTCGGCGATCTCCCCTTCGTATACGACGTCGGCCCCCTTCTCCGCGATCAACTCCATTGACGCCCCCAGTTCCGGAAGCCGGGCAGTCTCGCCGACGCCGGGTGCCGATCCGTCGAACAGGTACGCCTCACGGGCGTTTGGCTGGGTGAACAGGTCCTCCGCATGGCTCCACGCCGACGCGATCACCTCCGAGACGGGATAGCCCTCGGTCGCGTAGCGGATGGCCGGGCGGAGGAGGTCCTCCAACGGCATGGTCCCGAGCTCATCGGCAGTGAGTTCCCATCCGCGTGCGGTACCTGGGACGGTCACGGTGTGGGGGCCACGCATGGGCATCTCGGCGGCTGCTGGGTCGTCGACGTCGGTATCCGGGTCCTCGGCCAGCGCTCGGCGGACGTTCCCGATCGTCGCCTCCGCCGGCGCGCCCCCACAGGACCGCATCGCTCCCACCTCGCCGTCTGCTGTCCGGTAGAGTGCGAACACGTCGCCGCCGAGCCCGGTCGAGGTCGGTTCGACGACGTTCAGCGCGGCCGCCGTGGCGACGGCCGCGTCGAACGCGTTCCCACCGTCTTCCATGACTGAGAGGCCTGCCTGGGCCGCGAGCGGTTGACTCGTCGCCACCACGCCACGTTGCCCGTACACGGTCGAGCGACGTGAGGCGAACCGGTCGATGTCCGGGGTCGAATCTGGCATACACACCGTTCGGATGGCACCGGCAAAAGGGCGCGGGACCGCGGCTGGTTTGCCGTTACCGGTCCCGACAGCCGCAGCCTGGCGTCGTGATAGCCGCTCCCGGGAGACATTTACTGTTCGCCGTCAAAGGCAGGCCAATGAGAGATCGGTACAAGGAACTGATGCTGCGGAGTTTCAAGGACGCCATGGACCTCGTGGACGAATACAACACGTGGGCCGAGGACGCGTTCGACCAGCCGGTGCCCGTCCCACCACAAGCGGTCCCACAGATCGCTATGAGCCTCTACCAGGCGCGGGTGATGGACGGGCTTCGGGGTGAGGAGGGGTTCGACATCCCGGAGTTCGACGGCAAGATGTACGAGTGAACGGTCGAGCTCTCTTCTGTGCGATATCCGGTATCAGCAGTCCGGACGAGGGGCCGGGCGTCACATCCCGACCGGGGCCTGTCCCGAAAAGCGTGCCCCGAAGTCATGGAGGGACGAGATCCTCATCGTCGATCCAGATGAACTCGTCCTCGGCCGACTCTGGGGGGCTCACTTCCGGGATCACCATGAGAGTAGAGTCCGAGGTCGCACGCGGGTTGAGGGGCGAAGCGGGACTGAACTCGGTGAAGGCCGGTGGGTCGGCGTCCGTGGGGCGGAACGACGCCGTCGATCCAACGTCGATGTCAGGAGAGGTTGGGGCGGCGGTACTGCCGCCGTCAGCCTTCGCGACTCGCCGGTCCGGGGAGACGTCCGGGCCGTCGACCGCGAAGCCGATGTACCCGGCCACAACTAGCCCACCGACCCCGGCCCCGTACAGCGTGAGCCCGAACAGCCCGGCCAGATCAGTTCCGGCAGGGGGGTTCGAAACCGTGACGAGAACGCCGACCGCCACTACCACCACGGCAGGCGCGGCCAGGCGGCCAGCCAGGCCACCGAACGTGCGGGTCATGACCGAGCGTTTCGTGTCCGAGTATAACAAACCCTTCCTCGACCGATGACGCGTGTCTGACGCCCTGATACGGGTGAATCGCGGGTTCGACGCTCGGACGCTCCGCCGGGCGTTGCTGATGGTGACTGGACCCGGAAAAGACGGAAACGGATTTAGGCGCGTCGGCGGACCACCAGGGCATGAGAGTCCGGATCGGTGCGGACGCGACCGAGGAGGAGGCGGAAGCGGTCGCGTCGGCGCTGGCGGAACACCTGGGAGTCGATGTCGAGGTCCACGTCGGGGAAACATCCGAACCGACGGCAAGGGCCTCCGCCCCGGAGGTCGACTACCCGATCGACGATGGCCGGCGACCGACCGATCGGGAGCGCGGTCTCCGTGAGGAGATCGAGGAGATCCGCCGAGGTGGCCCCGAGAAGTACCGCGAGCGGCTATCCGCCCAGGGCAAGTTGTTCGTCCGCGAGCGGCTCGATCTCTGGTTCGGGGACGACGGGTCGGGGGGGTCGGACGGCGACCGCGCAAGTGGGGTGCGGTTCGAGGACGGGAAGTTTGCGGCGTTCGACGAGTGGCATCCCGACTCGCCGGAGGTCGAGGAGTACGACGAGGGGGACCGTGTCCCGGCCGACGGCCTCCTAACCGGGGCTGCACGGTTCGAAGGCCGTGACGTCCATTTCATGGCGAACGACTTCACGGTGAAAGCCGGGTCGATGGCCGCCCGTGGCGTCGAGAAGTTCCTTCGGATGCAACAGCGCGCGCTCAAGAACGGCCGACCAGTCCTGTACCTGATGGACTCTTCGGGCGGCCGCATCGACCAGCAGACCGGGTTCTTCGCCAACCGCGAGGGGATCGGGAAGTACTACTACAACCACTCGATGCTCTCGGGCCGGGTCCCACAGGTCTGTGTCCTGTACGGTCCCTGCATCGCCGGCGCGGCGTACACCCCTGTGTTCGCCGACTTTACCGTCATGGTTGAGGACATGTCCGCGATGGCCATCGCCTCCCCGCGGATGGTAGAGATGGTGACCGGCGAGAAGATCGACATGGAGGACCTCGGTGGGCCGCGCGTTCACGCGGAACACTCCGGCAGCGCCGATCTGGTGGCCCAGGACGAGCAACACGCACGGGCGCTGGTGGCCGACCTACTCTCGTATCTCCCCGACAAGGCCGGCGAAGACCCGCCACGGGCCGAACCGGTCCCGCCGGAGTACACGCCCGAGGGGATCGACGAGGTCATCCCCGCCAGTCCGAACAAGGGATACGACGCTCACGACCTGATCGAGCGGATCGTGGACGCGGAGTCGGTCTTTGAGCTCAAACCGGACTACGGACGGGAGATCGTCACCGCGTTCGCCCGGGTCGATGGCCGGCCCGTCGGTGTAGTCGCCAACCAGCCCGCCCAGCGGTCCGGCGCCATCTTCCCCGACGCGGCCGAAAAGGCCGCGGAGTTCATTTGGACCTGTGATGCCTACGAAGTGCCGCTGCTGTATCTGTGCGATACGCCGGGATTCATGGCCGGATCACAGGTGGAGAAGGATGCTATCCTCGAAAAGGGGAAGAAGTTCATTTACGCCACGTCATCGGCGACGGTCCCGAAACAGACCGTTGTGGTTCGGAAAGCGTACGGCGCCGGCATCTACGCGATGGGTGGCCCGGCCTACGAGCCGGAGAGCGTGATCGGGCTTCCTTCGGGAGAGATCGCTATCATGGGACCGGAAGCCGCGATCAACGCGGTGTACGCAAACGAGCTCGCGGCGATCGACGACGAGGAGGAGCGGGCGCGCCGCGAGGCGGAACTCCGGGAGGAGTATCGTCGGGATATCGACGTCCATCGGATGGCAAGCGAGGTCGTCATCGACGAGATCGTCCCGCCGTCGACGCTCCGGGACGAGCTGGTGGCCAGGTTCGACTTCTATGCCGATATTGAGAAGGAGGTCCCGGAGAAGAAACACGGAACGATCCTCTGAACGGGGCTTACACCAGTCGTGCACCCTCTGGGTCGATCTGCGTCTGCTCCGGGAGATTCGCGTCCACCGTTCCGATCACGGTCTCGCCGACCATCGCCTGCGTCGCGGCCCCACCCGCAGCCCGTACCTCTTGGACGCGGTCACGGACGGCGTCGGTGGCGAACCCGGCCGCGTCGGCGAACGACCAGGCTAGATCAAGTAGCGCCGGTAACGGCATCTCGGGCTCGAACGCGGCGAGCGCGTCACGACCGGTCGCGCGGACCCGTTCGAGCGCTGCTTCGTCCCCGAGCACGTCGGGGGTAGCGATCTCACCCCACGAGTCGTACCGGAGCGGGTCCTCCCGGACGGTTCGCCGCAGGCCGGCCCCCGTGTTGTAAACACACCCACCCCGCTCCTGAACGTAGACGTCCGCGAGCCCGGTGCCGGCCTTCCGCTCCGCACGCGCCGCGGCCTCAACCAGCACCTCACGCTCGCGGTCGAGACCGAAGACCCGGTTCGCGGCGAGCACCGTTCCGAGCGTCGCGGCGCCGCTCGCCCCGAACCCGCGGGCGACCGGAACCTCCGCGGTGAGATCGACCTGGGCGTCGACCCCCAAGTCGTCGAGTGCGATCTCAACCGGTTCGAATTCCGTCGGGTCGCCGTTAAGGAGGATCTGTGTCCCGTCAGCGGGATCGACGGCGGCGACGACCCCGTCGGCGATCGCGAAACTCACCCCTAGCGCCGATCCGTCGACCGGTGCGAAAATGACCGTCACGCTCCCAGGGACGCGCGCTTTCATCGGTCAAACATCGGGGGCTTGCAGCGAAGAACGTTTCCGTCCACCGACCCCGGCCAGGTCGACGCGTGCCGAGACCGGTCCTCGGAAGTGTCGGACAGCCATCGTGGCAAGCGTGCCCCTCGTCGCCGTAACTGTCCGACGGGCAAAGGCGGTAGTGAGACAAACGCGGGTCAAGGCGATCAGAGGTAGGGTGAGTGTCAGTTGTCTTGCTTCAGGGAGAGGACGGTCCGGTCGAATTCGCAGACGAGGGTGCCCTCCTGGTTGTGTGCCTCGACACGCATCGTGACGACCCCCCGCGTGCCGTCGCTGGTCTCACGCTTGTCAGTCACGGTCGTTGTCGCGTGGATCGTATCGCCGTGAAACACCGGATTCGGATGCTCAACGTCGTCATATGAGAGGTTAGCGACGATGGTCCCGTCGGTGGTCTCGGGAATGGTCATCCCCACTGCGAGGCTCATCGTGTAGAGGCCGTTGACGACCCGCCGTCCGAACTCCGTCCCAGCAGCGTGTTCGGCGTCCAAGTGGAGGGGTTGTTGATTCATCGTCATGTCACAGAAGCGCTGGTTGTCGGCCTCGCTGATCGTGCGACTGCGAGGATGCTCGATCGTCTCCCCCACCTCGAATGCCTCGAAGTACTTGCCGGGCATACGCGGGGGTTACCGGCGAACGGCGAAAACGTAGCGGTCGGCCATCCCCATGGCTGGAAGGTCGATGGGTCGCCGTCGGAAACGGAGTGCCCGTCGGCTTCAAATCCCGGGCGAGCGTCGGGCCGGTATGGCCAGACGAAGCGTCCTGTTTACGCCTGGCGACCGACCGGAGATGCTGCGGAAGGCGTCCGACACGGCCGCGGACGTGCTCGTGTTCGACCTCGAGGACGCGGTCGTGCCGGGCCGACGCCCGGAGGCTCGCCGGACCGTCGCCGAGTTGCTCGCGAGCTCCGAGTTCGACCCGGATGCGGAAGTCTGCGTTCGACTGACGCGGACGGAGCCGGAACGCGACCTAGAAGGGATTCTCGCCGGGGGTCCCGGAGAGTCGGACGCGACCGGTCAGGGCGGTGACCGGCTCGACGCTGTGATGCTCCCGAAGGTCGCATCTCCGGAGGCCGTTGATACCGTAGCCGGCCTGCTCGCCGAGCGCAATCGGTCTGTCCCCGTGTTCGCACTAATCGAAACCGCACGCGGGGTCCTGCGGGCGGACGAGGTGGCGGACGCCAGTGCGACGGACGCCTTGGTCTTCGGGGCTGAGGACCTCGCGGCCGATCTGGGTGCCATGCGGACAGCCGAGGGCCACGAGGTCCTATACGCCCGGGAGCGGGTCGTGACGGCGGCGGCGGCGGCAGGTATCGATGCGATCGATACCCTCTATACCGATTTCGAGGACGAAGCGGGGTTGCGTGACGACGCTGCCTTCGCCACCCAGCTAGGATATGACGGGAAGCTGGCGATCCACCCGGCACAGGTCGCGCCGATCAACCACGCGTTCACCCCGGACCCGGATCGAGTCGCGTGGGCCCGGAAAGTGCTCGAGGCGCGCGAAGCCATCGACCCTGAGGATGGTGTGTTCGAGGTCGACGGCGAAATGATCGACGCGCCGCTGATTGCACAGGCGGAACAGATCGTTGATCGGGCCGAAGCCGGCGCCGATGACACTGAGGTGGGGTAGCGCGATCAGGACGGTCACCACCTCCCCGTAACCGCGTCTGGGATGGGGATTAATCACATACGGACGTGACCCCATGATACTGAGTCGGCAGGCTTACAAATCGTCATCGTGGCCCTCTACGTATGTCTGATGAGGCGAACCCGTTCGAGAGCTTGCAGGAGCAGATTGACGATGCGGCCGCACATATCGATACCGGACGGGACGTCATCGAGCGGCTCAAGCACCCCGAGCGGGTACTCGAACTCAACCTGACGGTCGAGCTTGACGACGGCTCGCTCGACCGGTTCAAAGCCTTCCGCTCGCAGTTCAACGGTGACCGTGGGCCGTACAAGGGCGGGATCCGGTACCACCCCGGGGTAACGCGCGACGAGGTGAAGGCGCTCTCCGGCTGGATGGTCTACAAGTGTGCGGTCGTAGATATCCCCTACGGCGGGGGCAAAGGTGGGATCGTGATCGACCCCTCGGAGTACTCGGCGGCGGAACTGGAACGAGTGACCCGCTCGTTCGCGGAGGAACTGCGACCCTTCATCGGGGAGGACGAGGACATCCCCGCCCCGGACGTGAACACCGGCCAACGGGAGATGAACTGGATCAAGGACACCTACGAGAAACTCGTCGGCGAGACGGAACCGGGTGTCGTCACGGGGAAGTCGCCAGTGAACGGAGGGAGCGAGGGCCGGGTGGAAGCTACCGGCCGGTCGGTGATGTTCACCGCCCGCGAAGCGTTCGAGTATCTCGGCCGCGATCTCTCCGGCGCGTCGGTTGCCGTGCAGGGGTACGGAAACGCCGGGCACGTCGCCGCCTATCTCATCGACGACCTGGGAGCGGACGTTGTTGCGGTCTCGGACTCATCGGGCGCGATCTACCGGGAGAGCGGTCTCGATACCCGAGCCGTCAAGCAGTTCAAAAACGAGACCGGGTCCGTCGTCGGGTATCCGGACGCGGACGAGGAGGCGACGAACGATGACCTACTGACGATGGATGTGGACCTGCTCGTTCCGGCAGCGCTGGAGAACGCCATCGATGGACCCCTCGCCCGGGAGGTGCAGGCGGACGTCATCGTGGAGGCAGCCAACGGTCCGCTGACGCCCGAGGCGGACGACGTTCTGACCGAGAAAGACGTGTACGTGTTCCCGGACATCCTCGCCAACGCGGGTGGCGTGACCGTTTCCTACTTCGAGTGGGTTCAGAACAGACAGCGGTTCTACTGGTCAGAGGAGAAAGTCAACGAGGAACTAGAACGCCACATCACGAACGCGTTCGACGACCTTGTGAAGGCGTTCGAAGGCTTCGACGTGCCGAACTTCCGGACGGCGGCGTACGTCGTCGCCATCAGACGGGTCGTCGACGCGTACATGAACAACGGGACCTGGCCCTGACCGAACCGGGCAGGACCAGCATCGCCCCGAGCGGCCGTCAGGACCGGGCGTCCGTGTCCTCGTCGGCAAACGCTTCGAGCGCTCCCCGGGCGTTCTCCACGGCTGCGGAATGCTTGGCCGGATACGCCTCGACTTTGGCCCGGAAGGTAATCCCCTCCCCTAGTCGCGACTCACCGCGGAACGCCGCTTGCTTGTCGAGGCGGAGAAAGAGCGAGGTGTTGTCGTCGACGCGTTCGTCGAGCTCCTCGACAACCCGGTCGAGACTGGACAACGCGGCGATGCTGTCCAGGACCACTCGCATCTCGTCGGCCCGCTCGACGCGGGCCGAGAGGACGACGATCCGGTCACCGTGATGTCCCTGATTCTCGGTGCGATCGATCGGAAACTCCTCCGGCAGGTAGTGGCGGAGGGCCGCCTCCACGCGTTTCTCGTCCTCCGTGGCGTAACAGAACGTGCGAAGGTCGATGTAGTGAAACGGAACCTGGCTCATCGGCCGGTGAAGCGGTGACTACTCCTCGTCGTCCACGGCCTCGAGCTGGTCCGCCGGGACCCCGGTCTCCTGGCCGTCGTCGAAGTTGACCGTGTAGGTCGCGTCGCCGAACATGGTCTCCATGACCTGAGTGACCGTCCCGACCTCTCCGTCGAACTCGCTGTGCTTGTCGTGCAACACGACCTCGTCGTCCTTCTCAAAGCTCATGGCCGGTCGTACCCGGGCGCCGCACTAAAGCGCGCTGGAATCGCCACTGTCGTTCACGGAGTACGAGGGGCGGATATTTGACCCCTGGAGTGGATTGGGGGGTATGGATGTCGATCTCATCGCGGAGAAGGTCGCGGTCGCACGCGACGCGGTCGCGGAGGCTGAGGGAGCGGACGCATGGCTCACGTTCTGCCGTGAGACCGACGAGATTCACGAACCCTGTCTCCCGTATCTCCTCGGGTTCGACGTCGTATGGCCGACGGCTATCGTTATCGGAGCTGACGAGTCGGCGGTCGTCCTCGGCCGACACGACGCGCCCAACGCCGAGGACCTCGGGATCCATGCAGTTCACCCGTATGACGAATCGATCGGGCCCTTGCTTCGGGATGTGCTCGATGGGATGGGGGCCGGCCGAGTCGCGTTGAATTACGACCGGGACGACAACGTCGCCGACGGGCTGACCCATGGCCTCTACCTGCGTCTGCAGGACCTGCTTCCCGACCGGGAGTTCGTCACCGCCGGCGAGATCGTCAGGACCGTCCGGGGACTCAAATCACCGACCGAACTGGAGCGTATCGAACGGGCAGCCGAGACCACCGAGGACCTCCTGACCGAGATGATCGCCGAGTGGTCTCCGGAGACGACCGAAGCCGAACTTGCGGCGTTCGTCCACGAGCGAATGCGCGAGGAGGGGTACGGAAGCGCTTGGGCCTGGGACTACTGTCCGACGGTGCACGCCGGCGGCGCGAGCGAGGTCGGCCACACACTGCCGGGCGATCGAACCGTTCCGTCGGGGGAACTCCTTCACGTCGACTTCGGTGTCGTCCGGGACGGGTACGCGGCCGACCTACAGCGCCTATACGTTCGTGGCGAAGTCGACCCTGGTCTGAAGGCCGCGTTCGAGGACGTTCGTGCGGCCATCGCCGCTGGGCGAGAGCGGATCGAACCCGGAGTCCGTGGAGTGGAGGTGGACAGGGCCGCGCGGACGGAGTTGACCGACAGGGGGTGGCCGGCGTTCGATCACGCGTTCGGCCACCAGGTTGGGCGTGCGGCACACGACGGGGGAACACTCCTCGGCCCGGACTGGGAGCGCTACGGGGACGCAGTGCAGGGGCGGGTTCGCACCGGCGAGGTGTATACGGTCGAACTGGGCGTCGAGACTGAGTGGGGGTATGTGGGGCAAGAGGAGATGGTGAGAATCACGGAGACTGGGACGGAGTTTGTGGTGTCGCCACAGTCGGAGTTACGACGGTTGGACTGAGCCGAACTGCCTCCGGGTCACGAACAAAGTTCAAGCCCACCCAGCCGTACCGGGAGGTATGGCCGACGCCGCGTTGCTCCACCGGGTCGCACTCGTGGGGTGGAGCGCCGTCGCGGTCCTGGTCCTGCTGTGGCTCGTCCGCCGGGCAGACACCACGGACTCGGACCGGAACGACCCACCCCTCTCGAGGCGGGAGACCACCACGCGCGTGCCCGGAGGAGGACAGGCATCCGGGGGGATAAGCGAGCGGCTACGGAAACGGTTCATCATCGGCCTGCCCTGGGGGACCCTGACCGTGTGCGTGTTCGTGTTGCTGGTGTACCTCTTCGGGCAGACCGGACTGGACCATTGGTACAACCCAGTCGTCATTCCGTTCCGGGCGTGGACCTACTTCGCGCCACTCGGTGTCGCGATGGCCGCGTTCACCCACACCGGGCCGGGCCACCTGATCGGGAACCTCGTTGGGACGCTGGTGTTGGCGCCGCTGGCGGAGTATGCGTGGGGGCATTTCCCACGGCGGCGAGGGGCATCGTCGTTTGGCACGCCCCTCGATCACCCGTACGTCAGGGCGTTCGTCGTTTTCCCGGCCGCAGTCCTAGCGGTCGGTCTATTCACCGCAGCGTTCTCGATCGGGCCCATTATCGGATTCTCCGGCGTCGTTTTCGCCTTCGCCGGCGCGGCCCTGGTCTATCGGCCGCTACTCACGGTGGTCGCGCTAGCGGGCGCCGACGCGCTCCGACTCGGGTATACCGCCCTCCAGAACCCCGTGACGACCGCGTCGGGCCGCCCCGCGTTCATCACTCCGTGGTGGGCCGATATCGCGATTCAGGGGCATGCCATCGGGCTGCTTGCGGGTGTCACGCTCGGCGCGTTGCTGGCTGCACGGCGTGGGACGACGCTTCCGAGCCCCGGACGACTGTTTATGGGAGCGTTCCTGTTCGGTGTGGCCCAGTCACTCTGGGCGGTCTACTGGTTCCGGGGCGGGGAGACGTTCGTGTTATACCGGGCGATCGGACTCACACTGGTGGTAACACTCGCCTTGCTGGTCGCGGGACTCGGCGTCACCGGCCGAATCTATTCCCGGGACGGCAATCATGAGGGGATTGATTCAGGGCTGTCGGCCACGCCGCTCCTTCGGTCGGACGGGAGTGGGGGCGGACCGGCAGACGGGGTGACGCCGCGGCAAGTATCGCTCGTTGCCCTCGTGTTCGGCGCGGCACTGCTCTCCGGGCCCGCGATACCGGTGAACCTGACGACGGTGAGTGACGAACCGCTCCCGGGAGACCCTATGGAAGTCCGGGGATACGAAGTCACGTACGCGGAGGATGTCACCAACGGCATGGTGTCGGTCGTCGATGTCTCGGCGTTCGGTGAGACCACTCGAGTGAACACCTCAGGGGTTATCGTTCGGAATCCGGATCGGGGGGTTTGGACCACCGCGGTCACCAAGGGCCGACTCGCGTTCGCGGGGCAAACCAGGATCGTTCTCGGCGGATTGGGGTGGCGCCAGACGGTTCTCGTAACCCGCGATGGATGGAACGCCGTCGGCGGAGGGACTGCCTACCGGATCAGTCTGGGTGAGCGAGACACCCGACGTGTGGTGTTCGTCTCGGAGCCGGCACAGGCTGACCCCGTCATCGCCGGACGGAACGTGAGCGTCACGGCCACCGGCGAGGGGTTCCAAATCCTCGTCGAGCGGAACGGGTCGACTGTGACCGGGGCCGTACCGGCAGCGAACGAGACCATCCGAATCGGCGGGGTACGGTTCGTCCGCCAGAACGGGGCGGTCATCGCAGCGGTAAACGAGACACGCGTCACGGTCCTCCGCAGGGAGACGTACCGTGGCCAAACCTAGCTGTGGGCGCGGTCGGACCACTCGATGCGATAGGCCTCCGCCGGGATGATGGTCCGGTCATCGGAGTGGTGGGCGAACTGCCGGTCGAGCGACAACTGCACGTCGAAGGCGTCGGTGACAGTCCCGCCAGCGTCCGCCGTGAACGCCTCGATAAAGCCGCGGCTGTCGGCGTTATGTAGCGAATATGACACCGTCGCGAGGTCGGCGGCGGCGGCCAGAAACCGCCGATCGGCACCTTCGTTGCCGGCCTGTGCACCGAACGGTGGGTTCATCACGACCGTCACGGGCCCTCTGTCCTCAACACACACGGGAGGCTGTGTGACGTCCCCGCAAAGCCAAGCGACATCGACGGGCGGGTCGAGGCGTCGTTCGTTCGCTCGAGCGGTGGTGAGCACCTCCGGATCGAGATCGATACCCACGACGCGGGTCGGGTCGTGGAACGCCGTCGCCAAGGCGAGCACGCCCGTCCCGGTACCGAGATCGAGCACGCAGCGGTCGACGAGATCTCCCCGGAGCGCCGCCAGGTGAATGAGATGGGTGGCGATATCGGCGGGGGTGGTGTACTGCTCGAGCGCCGCGCTGGGGTCTGAAAAGTCCGCGAGGGTGGCGAGCTGCCGTTCCAAGGCCCGTTTGTTCACGGTCGAACGATGCGGGCCCGCGGCCGTCAGCCTGACGGCCTCAGACCGCGACCGGTCCCTCGACAGTCAGGCTGACGCCCTCGCGGCGTGCGCGCTCCGATAGCGCCGACAAGGCCGTGGTGACCCGGTCCTCGTCGGCGACTTCCGAGACGTCGACCCGGAGCCGACCGGCGCCGAGGAACGATGCGACCCGGACGAACTCCCGGAGTCGATCGGCTTCGGCCTGAGTGGCCAGCGAGCAGTCCTCGTCGAAGCAGGCTTCGACGGCGAGGCCAGCCGGTTGATAGCCTTCGGCGGCCAGTTCCCCCTTCAGGTCGCGGAGGTACTCCGGGGCCGTCGACTCCAGGGCCGCTGCCCGGAGGGTCACTGGTTCCACGTCGGCTGGCTCGCTCTGGGCGACCGCCCGCTGGACGCTCTGTGAGACCGTCGTACTCATACGAACACCATATTCGGTAGTAATACAAAAACCTTTGCGTATTTTCCCGAGTTATTATTCGGGCGGCGAACCGCCAGCGGCAGGCAATTGGACAAAACCGCTGGACGGCGACCGGATCGGGTATCACCACTGACTGATATAACAGTATGTGTAAATGAATTCGAGTGGTCGCCGTCGGGCGAATTCGAGTTGAAATAGAGGTTTTTTCTCGCCGAACCGGGTGGAGACCGCAAAACTATGTGGGAGTACTACAGATAAACGTATGGGGGTACACACGCTCCATTCCCCCATTCCCCCACTCCCCTTCCCCTTTCCCTTCGAACGGTACGATCGAGAACCGGCGAAACCCGCCGACGACGGGGATGTACGGTTCTGGTGGACCCGCCGCTCAGCGCAAGACTTAAATATAGGCCTTTCCAGGCACGCTTTAATGGCAGGTCCGAGCCGACAGCGACAGCGAGAGACGGAGTCCGAGTCGGAAGTCGAGGACGACGAGCAGCTCAAATGTCCCGAGTGCGGGTCGGACGAGGTCGTCATGGACGCCGATCAGGGCGAGTTGGTTTGTGACGACTGTGGACTGGTTCTGGACGAGCGCCAGATCGACCGCGGACCGGAATGGCGGGCGTTCAACCACTCCGAACGGCAGTCGAAGTCCCGCGTCGGCGCCCCGGTGACGGAGACAATGCACGACAAGGGGCTGACTACCACGATCGACTGGAAGGACAAGGACGCGTACG
>CAZCXJ010000025.1:0-27457 GCA_964502585.1 uncultured Candidatus Halobonum sp. | reverse complement strand
AGGCGCCGGCCGGTCGCTGTCGGCGGGTCAGTCGTCGCCGTGGGCGTCCCGACGGTCGGCCACCTCCTCGGGCGTGTACGTCTCGATCTCCAGGGCGTGGACGTCCGTCGTCATCGCGTCGCCAAGGGCATCGTACACCATCTCATGTTGCGCGACGAGGGACTCGCCCTCGAAGGCCGGTGACACGACGGTCGCCGCGAAGTGACTATCCTCGAACTCCTCGTCTGGTGCGCGGGGCGTCGTTACGGTCGCGTCCGCGTCGGGGATGCCCGCCTCGATCGCCCGTTCAACGTCGGATGCGTCCATATGTTCAGAATGGAGGCCCGGCGCAAAAGTCGTGTGGGCATCGAAAGTCACGGGTGGGCGACCAGCGGCGAGCGACGATGCGCTTAGGGTGTGCCGGTCGCAACATCCGCCCGTGTCAGACGACGGCCTCGATCCGGTCCGCCGACGGCTCGTTACGGAACACGGCGACCTGCTGGCGGCGGCGGGACGGTGCGCCGACGCGGTCGCGGCCGACTGGCCGCCCGGTGGGGTTCGCGAGCGCGAGCGGGTGGTACCCCCGTTGCGGGCCGCGCTGGCGGCCGCGGAGGTAATCGAGCGCCTTCCCGAGCTTCTGCTGGCAGCCGTTGACGTTCTCGGGGCCGGCCTGGCCGCCGATCCAGTCCCTGGCCCGCCGTACGTCGTTATCGCGTCCACAGGTCCGGTTTTACGGGGAACCCTCGCGGATGACGCCGATCGCCTCGTGATCGAGTTGGGACTGTTCGAGGTCGAGGGAACCCCGCCGACGTACCGACGAACCGGAGCGTCGCCGCTGGAAACACTGACCGTGACGCGTCGGGAGCGTCCATAGGGGCTGGGGGAGACAAGTAACGGTGGACGGGGGCCCGGACGGATCGGACGGGTCTCAGGCCAGGCCCAGCACCCGAAGGCCGTCGAACCGGAAGAGGAAGAAGTAGATCTGGACGAGCCCGGCGACGATCAACAGGACGCCGGCGATCCGGTAGACGAGCCCGGAGTGGCGCGAGAAGCGGCGCAGGAGCGTCTCCCGACCGAACGCGGCGGCGACGGTGAGCCCGATCATCAGAACGCTCATGCCGGCCGCGTACGCGCCGAGAGTGGCGGCGCCACCGACCGCTCCGGCCGAGAGGCCGCGCAGAGCGACCGCGATGAACACCGGCGCGGTACATCCGGCGGCGGCCGCCGCGTACAGGACGCCGAACCCGAAGTACCCGGCGGTCGAGCGACGGCGTTCCGGGAGCCTGACTGCCGGGGCCGACGGCTTCCACCCTGCAGCCATCGGGGCGCCAAGGGCGATGAGCAGTCCGCCGACGATCAATTCGAGGACACTGATGTCCGACAGGGCCCGCGCCCCGACCGCGACGACGGCCCCCGCAAGCACCCCGTAGACGAGGAAGAAGCCCAGGCTGACCGTGGTGCCGACCCTGACCGCCCGGGCGACCCGTTGGCCACGGGTCTGGACGGCTCCGCCGTCGGGTGCCGTCCCGGCGACGGCCTCGCCGGCGGTCCCGTCATCCGCCCCGGCGCCGCGGCCCAGGTAGTAGGAGACGTACCCCGGGAGCAAGGGGTATGCACACGGGGCGAAGAAGGTGAACACCCCGGCGGTGAACGCGAACGCGACCAGCGAGGGATCGACCGGCACGGTCACCCGCCCCCTGCGGCGTCGAGTGCTGACTCGATCTCCGAGATGATGCGGTCTTCACCGGCCAAGCCGGTATGACGCATCGTTTCCTGCCCGTCGGGCGTGAGAATCACGATCGTCGGGATGCCGGTGACGCTGTACTTTTGTGTGGCCTCCAGGTCGGTGTCGATCGTCACGGGCCAGGCGCCGTCGTACTCGTTCCAGAACTCGCGGATGGCCTCCTCGTCCGTCTCCTGGGTGATCGAGACGATGAAGACGTCGGCAGGGTCGAACCGGTCGCGGGCGGCGGCGAGGTTCCCCATCTCCGGTTTGCAGGGCGCACACCACGTCGCGAAGAAGTCCAGTAGGACGACCTTCCCGGGTGGACGAAGGGCGACCTGCCCGCTGGGCGACCCGGGCGCCTCGACCGCCGGGAGCACGAGCCCACGGTCAGCCCCGGCGGGGGTATCCGACCCACCAACCCCCCCGATGCTGCCGTCGCCGAGACATCCCGCAAGCCCGCCGAGGGCAGCGAGGCCGGCGGCACTGAGGACGTCGCGCCGACCGAAAGTTCCGTTGGAGGGCGGTCCATGGTCGCTCATGAGTAACACCAGGGTCGGAACGGTGATAAAAGGGTACGGGGTCGTGCACAGCCGGAGCACTCCTCCGGGAGACGAGAGGGCCGTCCACGGTCGTGCGCCGGGGCTCCCCGGCACCCGGTCGTTTAAACGGGTCGCTCCGGAAGATGTGCCCGATGAACAGACGGACCTTTCTCGCGGTTACAGGCGTCGGGATAACCGGGCTGGCAGGGTGCTCCAGTTCGGGCACCGACGACAACCCGACGACGACACGGACGGCGACCGGCACCGAGTCACCGACCCAGGCGGGAAGTCCCACCAGGACGGTCAACGAGGAGCTCGGCACTGTCGCGGGGGTGCCGCTCCCGGTTCCCGAAGACCAGCTCGCCCGTGGGGCCGGGAAGGACGCGATCCCCGCGATCACCGACACGGCGTTCGCCGCGGATTGGAGCGGGCTGGAAATCGAGGTTCGGGACCCGTACACCGGTGATGAGACGACGATCAAACCGCGGCTCGAGGACGACGACAGGGTTGTGGGTGTCGTCCGCAACGGGGAGGCGCGGGCGTACCCGTTGCGGATCCTCAACTGGCACGAGGTCGTCAACGACACGTTCGACGGCCCGCTCCTGGTGACGTTCTGTCCGCTGTGCGGGAGCGGGATCACCGCCGAACGACGGGTCGACGGGACCGAGACCACGTTCGGTGTCTCCGGCCTCCTGTGGAACTCGGACCTCGTGATGTACGACGAGTTGACCGAGAGCCTCTGGAGCCAGATCGCCGCGACTGCCATCCGGGGACCGGCTGTCGGCGCCGAACTGACGCTCGTCCCTTCGACGATCACGACTTGGGGCCCCTGGCGTGAGGAGCATCCCGACACGCGGGTGTTGCTCCCGCCGCCGAAGTCGAGTACCGTCGTCGGCGACGTGACCCGGAACTACAACACTAACCCGTACGTCTCCTATGAGAGTTCCTCCCGCGTGGGGATCGGAAACAACGACTTCGATGACGACCGCCTCCATCCCAAGGCGCTGGTGATCGGCGTCCGGAACGACGGGAAAGCGCGGGCGTACCCGCTGGAGACGCTACGGGAAGAGCGGGTGGTAAACGACGAGATCGGCGGACTGCCGGTCGTGGTCGCGGTCGGGCCGGACGACCAGACGCTCGTGGCGTACGAGCGGACGGTCGAGGGGACGACCCTCGAGTTCGAACCGGCGAGCGACCCGCGGTTCATGCGTGGTGGGGGCTCACGCTGGCGGATCCTTCCCGGAGAGGCCGTGGACGGGAGCTACGAGGGGACCGAGCTCGTCTCGGCCAGCCCCGAGGGGAAGATGTTCTGGTTCGCCTGGGTGGATTTCACCGAGGAGACGGACGTGTACGGCCAATCCGGGTGAATAAAAGGGGCCCGTACCGCCGGAAGAGCACGTCTGCTGCCGAGTGCCGGGAGAGGCTGTTCGTCCATGTCCGATGATTCGTGTCTCAACACCGACCGGCGGGTCGTGATCAGGGGCCGAACGAAAGGGGAGCCCGGTTTGAGCGGTATCGACTGACGGCGGCCGGACGGGGATGGGGCCGACGCTTACATCTCGGTCGAATGCGGCGGAGGTAACAGGACCACCGTTTCGGGGTGGTCCTGCCGCCACTCCCCCCACGTGGTCCGTTCGGCCGGAAGAACGGTGAGCGAGTGTCCGGCCTGGGGTCCACAGATCGCTTCCGCCAGGAGTTGACTCCAGAAGCTCCCGGTCAGTTCGTCGTACATGACGAGGTTGCCGCGCACCCGGACCTCCGTGGGCGATGACACCTCAGTGGCGTTCGATGCCCTTTCGGGGCGCGAGCGGACGGCGCCAAACGTCCGGTTTTCTTCGACTGCGACTCGGGCCTGCAGGTCCGGCGGGCGCCAGAGCTGTCCCGAGACGCCGAACGTCGTCGGGCGACCATGGACCCGTCGTTCTGCGACCATCCCGCTTCGGCAGATCGAACAGTAGGTCACCAGGACGGGGACGTCAAGCGTGTCGTTGACGATTTCGTGACTCCACAGGACGGACACCGGGTAGGCCCGGGGACCCGACCCGCGCGCCAGCCCGACGACGACAGCGTCGTCGCTCAGTCCCGGGCCCCGGTCAACGTGGTACTCCTCGGAGATATCGTGGCTTTGCCAGTCGCTGGCGAACGCCGGGTCGGTGATCGCGCTAATCGCGAATTCCTCGATCACGTCCGTCTCACAGATGGTCGCGGGATACCCGTGTTCCGCCAGGGAATCGCCGCGCCGACTGACGGTCGGGGGCGAATCGTTCGCCGAGAACCGGTCGGAAACCGACGACGCCGTACAACCGGCGGTCAGAGCAATGCTGCCGGTCGCCACTGCACGAAGGAAGCGTCGCCGGTTCATCAGCGAACCCTCGGGAGTCAGGGCGTATAACCGCTGTGCGGGGAGGTGCCACCCCCGCAAGACCAGGTGACCGGCTAGTTATGCGGTCGAGTCGTCGTCGAGCTCGGCGAACATCGACTCGATCTCCTCAGCCGAGAGGGCCTGATACCCGTCGGCGTCCGTGACGACGGAGACGCTGAAGTCGGCTGCGGTGAGCTCCTCGTCGGCGACGCGGAGGGCCCGTAGAGCCAGCCGTACCGCGGTGTCGGTGTCCAGCGATTCCGTCCACTCCTCCTCGAGGAAGGTTTGGATCTCCTGACGGGACCCGCCGATCGCGGTCGCCTTCCACTCGTGGGGCGTTCCGGACGGATCGGCGCCGAACAGTCGCGGGCGGCCGTCTTCGACCCCGCCGACCAACAGCGCCGCGCCGTACGGGCGCGTCCCGCCGACCTGGGTGTTCTCCTGGATCTGGTCGGTGACGTACTTGGTTAGCGTCTCGACGGCGACGGGTTCGCCGTACCGCAGTCGGTTGCCCTGGGCCATCCGGCGGGCGAAATCGATCAGCTGTCGAGCGTCAGCCACGTGGCCGGCCGAGGCCGTGCCGAGATGGTCATCGAGCTTGTGGAGTTTCTCGATGCTCTCGGCTTCCATCAGCGACGATGACGGCCGAGTCTGGGCAGCCAGGACGACGCCGTCGGCGGTCCTGACGCCGACCGACGGCGCCCCCCGTGAGACGGCTTCCCGGGCGTACTCGACCTGGTAGATCCGACCGTCTGGCGAGAACAGCGACGTTCCGCGGTCGTACGCCTGCTGGTCGTTCCCTCTCATCGCTTCCCTCCATCATCGAAGTCGCTTGCGGTCATCAACCTGTGGTACGCGGCCGAGCGGGAAAAACCCTCCCGAACGCGCCCGTCAGCGGGCTGCCCTGGCGTGGCGATCGGGGGTGGCGTTCGGCCGGGATGATCTATCGTCGCTCGTAGGTGACGAAGTCAAACTGGTCGTGTTCGTCGCGGGCGACTTCCTGCCACGCGTCCATGTCGACCTCCGGAAAGTAGGTGTCGCCCTCGTATTCCTCGTGGATCTCGGTCAGCACCATCCGGCTGGTTCGGGGCAGGAACGCCTCGTAGACCCCTGCTCCACCGATCACGTATCCGACGTCCGCCCCGGTTGCCCGGACCGCGTCGACCGCCTCCGGGACCGATTCGACCAGCCGGACCGCCTCGGGGAGGTCCGGCGCCGACCGTGATAGGACGATGTTCGTGCGATCGGGCAACGGGCCGCCAAGGTCGGCCGCGATACTCTCGTAAGTCCGCCGCCCCATAACCACTGGATGGCCCGTCGTTAGTTGCTTGAAATGCCGGAGGTCCTCCGGGAAATACCACGGGATCCCGCCGTCTCGGCCGATGACGCCGTTCGCGGCGACGGCGGCCACGATGACGAACTCCGGATCCTGGGCGGTGGGTGCGGTCATTCGGCGACCGCAAAGCTGATTCCCGGAGCCGGATCGTACCCGTGAAGCTGGATGTCGTCGAAAGTAAGCTCATCGAGCGGCTTGTCTGCGATCTCGATCCGCGGCCGCTCCCGGGGCTCGCGGGACAATTGCCGGAGGAGCCCGGGGACGTGGTCGTGCCCCTCCTGATCGGCCGGCTCGTCGGGCGCCGAGCGGGCGATCCAGTCGGCCAATTCGCGGTACTCGTGCCGGCGATCGACGCCAGCCAGCCTGGATTGCACCCGGTCGAGGTTCTCGGCGTACCACCCCCCTCGCTCGGCTTTCCCACAGTAGACGTGGGCGTCGACGACCGTATGAGCGAACGATCCCGGGTCGAACCCGGTCCGGCCCGCGACCGCCTCCAACAGGAGCGCGTAGGCCGCGATATTGAACGGCACGCCCAATGCGACGTCGCCCGACCGTTGGGTCAGATGAAGGTTCAGTCGGTCGCCTTGGACGTTGAACACGAACGTGTAGTGACAGGGTGGCAGCGTGGAGACGGCGGCGTTCGCCGGGTGCCAGGCGTTGACGACGATCCGACGGGACTGCGGGTTCTCCCGGAGTTGGTCGAGGACGTACTGGATCTGGTCGAAGGTGGGCGCGGGGTCGTCAGCGGCGTTCACCCAGTCGTGATCGGAGTCGGCCCACGTTTCACCCTCCACGCCGCTCTCGGGAATCGGATACCGCCGCCAGAATCGGCCATAGGCGGTGTCGAGCCGGCCCGCCTCGTCGGCCCAAGCGTCCCAGATGCTCGTCTCCTCACGGAGCGACCGGATGTGCTCTTCCCCCGACAGGTACCACAGGAACTCGTGGACCAGCGAGTTCCAGCGGTACCCCGAGAGGTCCTTGGTCGTCAGAAGCGGGAACCCCTCGGCAAGATCGATCTCGTAGTGCTGTGAAAACGCCGCCACCGTGTCCACCCCGGTCCGGTTCGGCTTGTGCGTCCCCTCCCCGAGGACCTGTTCCACGAGCGCCAGGTACTGCTGCATCGTATGCGTGTGGCGGGCGTCGGTTCACAAAACCGTGTGGGTCCCGGCCGGTCGCGGGCAGGCTGTCGGACCGTGACGCGAAGGGTCGAAGTCGCCGGAGGCCGAACGGCGGGCGTGATTCGCAATCTCGCGGCCGACGTGACGGGGTTTACGAGCAACGCGTTTCTCGTCGCCGGGCCGCCACGAGCCAGCGAACACGGTGGCGAGAACCACGGCCGGCGCGTGCTCGTCGACGCAGGCTCCGACTTCGACGTCGTTGACCGGGTGCGGGAGGCGGTCGGGACGCTCGACGCAGTCGTCCTGACACATACCCACCCGGACCACATCGGGAACGTGTCCCAGGTGCGGGCGGACTTGGGCGTCGAGACCTGGGGGTTTGATCCCGGCCACGACGCGGTCGATCACGCCGTCGCGGACGGGGAGAAGCTCCGGCTGGGGACGGGGACGTTCGAGGCGGTTCATACACCCGGTCACGCCGACGATCACCTCTGTTTGTACGCCGAGTCGGCGGGCGTGCTGTTCGCTGCCAACCTGGTGTTCCAGAACGGCGGGTTCGGCCGGACTGACCTCGCCGGCGGGGACCGGGAAACCCTCATCTCGAGCATCAGCAGGATTCAGGAACTGGTGGCTGGGGAGTTACAGGAACTGCACGCCGGCCACGGGCCAAGCGTTTTGGCCGACCCCTGGGAGGACATCGAACTCGCTGCGAGGGCGGCACGGATGGGCCGGTGATGCGGGGACCCCTCGCGGCCCGAACCGAACGGCATCATCCGAAGCGTTCGAAGGGTTCCTGACAGTTCCGGCAGAAGTATAGCGACCGGCACAGCGAGGGACCCTTGGGATGGTCCCGTTCCGTGTCCGTCGAACCACAGTAGGGACAGGCGACCGGCTCCGGGTCGGCCGTCGTCTCGGTACTTGGGTCGGGGTGGTGGTCCGACATACTCAGACGCTCAGGCCGAACTCCCGCAGCTGTTCTTTCCCACGGTCGGTCACCATGTCCACGGTCCACTCTGGGGTGTATCGGAGGTGGACGTCCGCGCGGTCGACCCCGGGGGCCGTCTCCGCGGCACACCGCACGTCGTTCAGCAGGATGTCCCGGGCCGGACACCCGGTGTAGGTGAGCGTCATCTCGATCTCCGCCGTGCCGTCGTCCGCGTCCACCGTGACGTCGTAAATGAGGCCGAGGTCGACGATACTCACCGGCATCTCCGGGTCCTCGACCTCCGAGAGGGCCGCCCACACGTCGCGCTCGACGCCCCCGGCGTCCGCGCCGGTCTTCGGATACTCCTCGGGCGGATCGCCCCGCTGGTACTCGGTGTATCCACAGGCCTCGGCATCGCGGTCGAGGGGGGCGTTGATCACGCGTCGTCACCCCCGCGCAAGCGAGTCGGGTCCTCGACGCCGATCTCGTGGTACGTGGCGGTGAACTCCGCATGGAGGTCCACCCAGGCGTCGGTGTGGGCTCCGTCACGCCCATGGGTGTCCGGCCGGGCCTCGGGGGAGGGCTCCGGGACCGCCAGGTCGAGGGATTCCAGGAAGGGAACCGTGGTCTCGAGCCACGTCTCCCGCAGCGACGACAGCGACTCGGTTCGGAACCCGCCCGCGATGACCGCCTCCTCCCGGGGGCCGGGCACGAACAGCGTGAGTGCCGCGGGGAACAGCGTCTCCAGGGTCCCCTGTAACCGCTCGCGGCTCTGGGGGTTCGCGGCCAGCCGCTCCAGCCAGTTCTCGGCGTGCTCGCGGTGGAACGTCTCCTCGGAGAGCGCCTTCCCGACCCGGTCGGCGAGCGGCGCGTACGAGGTGTCGACCAGCGCTTCGAGCCGGAGTCGCTCGGCGACGTCGTACAGGTACCCACGGAGTACCGCGTCCGCCCAGTCACCCGTCTCGAAGGGCCGTTCGACCAGCGTCGCGTGAGTCCACTCGCCAGGAGGACGCTCCCAGATGAGCTCCGGCTCGGTGTACCCCAACTCCTCGAGGAGGTCGAACCAGAGCCGAGCGTGACCGAACTCGTCCTGGGCGATGTTGGCCAGCGCCAGGTCCGACTCGAGGGTCGGTGCGTAGATCTGCCACTCCGTCAACCGCTCGGCGTGGACGAACTCGTCGTCAGCCAGCCGGAACAGCAACTCCTCGAGCCCGGCGCGGTGCTCGGCCGTGAGGTCGTCCGCGTCGAGGCTCTTCGGGGTCGGAGCCGACGACGCTCGGACCGCCTGGTCGGTGTCGCTCCCAGTCATGACCCGGCGCTCTCCTCCCGTTTCTTGGCCGCCTCCTCCTGTTCGGCCTCGCTCTCGGCGACCTCCGACGCGAACGAGGCGTCGATCTCATTGTAGGTCATCGCCCACCGGTACGCCTTGTCCGTGGCGCCGCCGAAGGTGGCCCTGTCCCCGTCGACCTCGGAGACCTCCGTTCGGGGGACGACCCACAACGAGTTGGTCTGCATACGCCGGCCGTGCTGGATCTGGGCGAACAGCTCGGCCATCTCCCGGTCCGGCGCGTGGACGTTCCCGCAGTGCTTGTGGTAGTCGCCGGGTGACTCTTGTCGGAACACTTCCCAGATCATGGCTCTCAGTCCGCCGCCTGACCCGCGGCAGTGCTGTCGGTCTCCCAGGTCTCCATCGATTCACGCACCCAGGCGACGGCCTCCTGGCGGCGACGCCGGGACCCGATCTGTTCGTACGAGCCCTCGGACTCGTTGCTGGCGATGGTCCAGAACTCGTCCCAGTCGAGGTCGGACTCCCGGACGGCCATGGTCCCGTCATCACGCTCGTAGATCCGCGGGGTGTCCGGGATCTCCAGGCCGTACTTCTCGGCCTTCGGGATGTACAGGTTCAAAAACGAGTTGCGCAGCTCGTCGTTCGAGAGGGTCTTGAGACCGACCTGCTGGGCGAAGTCGTTGTGCTTCGACTCGTCGTTTGTCGGGCCGAAGAATTGGAGGATCCGCGGCCACCACCGCTCGAACGTCTCCTGGACCCGTTGCTGGGTCGCCTTCGACCCGCTCATTAGTTCCCGGAGGATGTCCTCGCCGTGTTTGACGTGGAACCCCTCCTCGAAGCAGATCTTGTCCATCGCGTGGGCGTACGGGGTCCAGGAGGTCCGCTTCAGGGTCGCCTGCCGACGCATGGCAGCGCCGTCGACGAAGAAGTCGATCATGGGGGCCGCGTACCACGAGTCGACGGGGTAATGGAAGCAGTTGAGGAACTTGCCCTCCCCGGTCGCGAGTTCCTCGAGCATCTCCTCCCGGGTCTTGACCCCGAGCGACTCGGCGGCGCGGTACAGCAGTTGAGCGTGGCCGATCTCGTCTTGCACCTTGGCGGTACACGCCAACTTCCGGTCCAGCGACGGTGCGTGGCGGGTGAACTGCTTATCGAGGTACCCGCCCATGATCTCGCTGTTGGCGTGGAACTGGATCATCCGGGTAGCCGCCCGACGGTACTCCTCGGGCATCTCGTCTGCCGGGCCGAACGCCCGCGGGCCGGCCTGGTCGATGACCGTCTCGATGTCCATGGACGACCATTAACGACTTGCAAGCATACCGGTTGGCCCGCCTATAGACGGGTTTTATATATGAAGGGTGGATACTACGGGCACTCCGTAATGATCGAGGAATGCCTCTCGGTCGAAGTCCGCGTGACCGGTGATGGCTGTCCACTGGCGGCCGCCACGGACCGCGTTGACGCCTCCGTCGAGGCGGCGCCACCCCTGTTGCGGCCGGACGGGAACGCCTTGCTCCGATTCACTGCTCCCGCCAGTGACGGCCTCGCACGGACGCTGGACGCGGACGACCGGGTCCGATACCTCCACCGGTCGCGCGGGGAGGAACGCGACGAGTACCGGTGTCTGTCGCTGGACCCATGCGTCGTGCACGAACTGACCGACGCGGGGTTCATGGCGGAGGCGCTGACCTACGCCGACGGCGTCGAACGGTACGACGGGACGGTCGTCGGCGAGGAGGTATTGCGTGGCGTTTTGGCGACGGCTGGCGACCGAGTCGGAGTCACGCTGGAACGGGTGTACCCGCTGGGGCCCGGCGCCGAACCGGGAACCGGCCGCTGGAACGTGACCGCCCCACAGGCGGAGGCGCTGCGGACGGCGCTTCGGATGGGGTACTTCACCGTCCCGCGGGAGGCGACCGCGGGGGAGGTGGCCGCCGAACTCGGGATCGGAAAGTCGGCGTTCCTCGAGCGGTTCCGACGAGGACTCTCGGGGCTGCTCGCGCAGGTGTTCGAGTCCGGAGGACACGGGCCCGACGGCGGGGCCGGTCGGTGAGGACTCCGCCCCGTCACGGACCGACCGATCCAGGCAACACCACGCGCTGGACGCGTGAGAGCCCGGGCGCTCGGGGGGGTCCACGCCCGGAAACGGCCTACATTAGGGGGTCACCACGCCGCTGTTGATCTTCTGGGCCTGGGAGTAGGCGTCGTAGGCAACGAGGACGTGGATGACGGGGATGAGCAGGTAAAACACCACGCCGACCAGGACGACCAGGAGTACGCTCCCGACCACGAACAGGATGACATCGCCGATGATGACGCCCAAGAAAAGCGCGATAGCCCGGCCGATTTGTTCGTTATAGAGTTGGCCCGCCCCGGGGATGAGAAACGAGAGGATTCCAGCTAGCAGCGGGTCCTTCTCCTGGATCGTCGCTGCCGCGGTGGACTCACCCGGCGTGGCGTCGGGCCGATCCTGACGGGCGCCGCATTCGGGGCAGACGGCCGCGGCGGCCTTGATCGGGACCCCACAGTTGTGACAGTACTTCTCGTCGGTGGCGAGCGGATCCCCGCCGTCCTCCGGAGTATCGGCCGCATCGGAGGAAGTGGCGGCTTCGGCGGGATCGGATCCTGGCTCGGGGGCCGTGTCCGACTCGTCGGGGTCCGGCTCTGGGTCGGCGTCCGCGGACGCCAAACTGTCGTCGTGGGAGTCGGGGTCGGAAACGGACGTGTCATCGGGTTCCTCAGAGGGCATACGGATACCCGTCACCCGAGCGGGATTATAGTTGTCGGCCCTCGGCGGGTCGGGACGGACGCCGGGTCCTGGCGTGGGTTCAATGAGGACTGTGTGGACGTCCACGGATCGACCCGGGGGAGAAAGCCTTCAACTTCGGGTAAAGATCTACCGCAAACGGCAAGCCGCTACCCCCATCGAACCATCCGCCTCGGCGGCGGCGTGCGGTGGATAAGCCGGGTGGCATGACTCCAGCAGGGAACCGCTCCACACGGAGACATACGTCGCCGGGGCCACCGAGTCGACGTGAAACGGCTCCGGGAGGAGCGGGTGTGCCCCCTCAATCGGAGCGAGAGATGACGGGCAATCGAGTTGCCACCCCGGGTGGCCTACCGCCGGAGCAGGCCCACGAGCTTAGTCGTTGGTAGCTGAGCCCTTTCGTTTCACCAGGAACTTCATGTCGCCGGCGAACACCGTCTCGCCGGTCTGGTCGGTCATCTCCGTGTCGATGGTGACGAGTCCCGCGTCGTCCCGACTCGAGAGCTCCCGCGTGTTCGTCACCTCCATCCCGAGCGAGATCGTGTCGCCCACCTGTACGGGAGCCGGGATCTCCATGTAATTCATGCCCAGGAACGCGACGACCGTCCGCTCCAGGAACCCACACCGGTACACGAACCCCGTGGCAAGGACGAACGTCATAGGGCCGTGGGCGACACGGCCGTCGAATTCGCTGTCGGTGGCGTACTCACGGTTGGTGTGGAGTTCGGTCCAGTCGCCAGTGAACGCGGAGTGGAGCACGAGGTCCGTCTCCGTGACCGTCCGCCCGACGCTCTCGAACGTCTGGCCCACCGTGAAATCCTCGAACGCGTGTGGCTCGTAGCTGTACGGCATACCCCCGGTATCGAGGGGGGAGGGCAAAACGGTCGGGGCTACGGGGTCGGGAGTCGAAGGGCCGAGATCGACCGGACGTCGTGCGAACGGTTAACACGACAGACGTCTAACCGGCCGGCATGGTCGGAGCACGGCCGTACGTGTGTCAGGAGTGCGATCGGGAGGTGAGTCCGGGAGCCTACCGCGCCGAGTGTCCGGACTGCGGGGGACGACTGGAGCGGGCACCGCCGAACGGGGGATGAGTACGGGCGAGGCCGACCCCACGACCATCGAGGCGATCGTCGTCACGGCCGACGACGTGGTAGCGGCGCTCGAGGCGCGCCACCGGAACCGGCGGGACGCGGTCCTCCGGGTGACACCCCCGTTCGCGGCCCGGATGCGAGCGCGGCTCCATCTGGCCGGCGCGGAAGGCGAGTACGACGAGCCCGAACCGATCCATATCGAACCCGGCGACCTCGTCGAGAACGTGCCGCCGTTCCCGGGGACGGGGGCGGAGCGCTGGCGGCGGCGAGTACGGCAGTCGCTGGTCGAGACGGTCGAAATAAAAACCGATCGCGGTCCACACGCGGTGCGGGTGCTCCCGCTGGGCGGACCATAACGGCCGGACCTCCGGGCCTTACAGCCGTTGGAGGTTCTTCGCGCGCGGGCCTTTGTCAGCCTGCTCGATTTCGAACTCTACATCCTGGCCCTCTTCGAGGTCCGGGCCGCCGACGTCTTCCATGTGGAAGAACACGTCTTCGTCCGACTCCTCGGTCTCGATGAAGCCGTAACCGCCAGTGTCGTTGAAGAACACGACCGTACCTTGCGCCATTCGCAGTAACCTCATCTCTGATTGCAGGGGGTGATGTATAAGTGTGTGGGTTCGGTCGTCCAGGAATACCGCAGTGCCGTCCTTCGATTCCGGCTATTCGACCGGATGGGTGGCGTCCCGCATCAGGTCTAGGACGTTCGACCGTTCGACCGTCTCGAGTTGCTGGGGATAGATTCCGATGGGGATCACGAAGTCCGCCTCGTCCCGGATCGCCTCGGGGAGGTGGATGAAGATGTCGACCTCCTGGCCGTCGAACGTGGCCGTAGCGGCGAACTTGTCGACCGTCCGGGTGCCACCCAGGATCGTGAGTTCTTCCTGGGCGACCGATTCCGGGTTCCGGATGTTCTCGTAGTTGCTGGCCAGCAAGTCGACCAGCTCGTCGGTGCTTTGATCCCCGACTGGGTTGAACGTCTCGCCGCCAACCTCGACCGCGGGGGTCGAGACGGCGGCGAAGACCCCGAGCCTCGCCTCGCCGAACAGCGACAACGAGAGCGTCTTCTCGTAGGTGGTGATCTTGTTGATGACCTCAACCTCCTGCCCGGCGAACTCCCGCGTCACCGTCTGTTCCTCGATCCCGGACCGCTCGTAGCCTGTCTCCGAGGCAGTATCCGAGGCCGTGCCCGCAGGCTCGGCTTCGAACGTGGTCGCCCCGCCAGCACAGCCCGCGACTGCGACGATGCCCGTCGTGCCCAGAGTCGTTATGAACCGACGTCGCTGCATGGCCTGGAGTACCGGAGCCGGTCGAATAAGTGTCCCGAATCAGACGACAGGATTGGTGACCTCCTGAAACCGGGGCCATACCACGGGTACGGCACAATCTTGATTTGGATCCTGGTCCAACTCCTGTCTGCCCACGACCGGCCGCCCCGTCGTGTAACCCCCCCAGGTGCACCGGCCGTCGTGGGCTTTTGCTCCGCCGGGACGGCAGACGTCGCATCGCGGCACTCGACTCACTCACCGCGCCACTCGGGGTCACGGTCCTCGAGGAACGCGTCGATCCCCTCCGCCATGTCGTGACTGTCGAACAGGCCGGTAAACAGTTCACGTTCGTACTCCAGTCCAGCCGCGAGCGGCCGGTCGGCGGCCGCCCGGACCGCTTCCTTAGCCCGGCGAAGCGCCAGCGGGCTATGTGCCGCCATCGCGGCGGCCAGTTCGTTCACCCGGGCGTCCAACTCGGCCGGCTCGACGGCGAACTCGACGAGGCCGATGCGTGCTGCCTCGGTGGCGTCGATCGGCTCGCCGGAGAGGATCAGCCGCAGCGCCTGGCCGGGACCGATCAGGCGTGGCAGTCGCTGAGTCGCCCCTCCGCCGGGGATGAGCCCCAGCGACACCTCCGGTTGGCCGAGTTTGGCGTCTGCCCGTGCGATCCGGACGTCGCAGGCCTGGGCGAGTTCGCACCCGCCGCCCAGCGCGTGGCCGTTCACTCGGGCGATCACGGGAACAGGACACTCCGCGATCGTCTCGTATACCCGGGGAAACGTCGACGCAGCACGCTGGTCAGCCACCGACCGGTCACGGAGGTCGGTCACGTCCGCCCCGGCGACGAACGCCTTGGCCGCGTCGCTACCGGTGAGCACGACCACTCGCGCCGCGTCATCGGCGGCAACGGCCTCGAACACGGCCTTCAGGTCGGCGCGGGCCTGCTTATTGAGGGCGTTGCGCGCGTCCGGCCGATCGATGACGACGGTGGCGACGCCGGCCGCCCGGTCGTCCACCGACACCCGGACAAACTCGCAGTCCGCGGCGGTTTCGGTGACTGTCACAGGAGTCTCGTCGGAAGTGTCCTCCGCCGTCACGGCCCCACCCCCTCGCTGACACCGACCCGTTCCCCGCCATCCCACAAGTAAAACCCCTCGCCGGTCTTCCGACCGAGATGGCCGGCACGGACCTTGCGCCGGAGTAGTGGGGGCGGGCGGAACCGCTCGCCGAGCTCCTCCCGGAGGTGTTCGAGGATCTCCAGCCTGACATCCAGGCCGACAATGTCTGTCAGTTCGATGGGACCAACCGGGTGGTTGTAGCCGAGCTCCATCGCCGTATCGATGGCCTCCGGAGCGGCGACCCCAGCCTCCAGCATTCGGATCGCCTCGACCCCCTGGGCGGCTCCCAGTCGAGAGGTGGCGAACCCGGGGGCGTCGCCGATCACGACCGTCGTTTTGCCGAGGCCGGTCACGAACTCCTGTGCCCGGGATCGCGTCGCGGCGCTGGTCTGCTCGGCGAGCACCACCTCCACCAAGTCCATCGCGTGGACCGGGTTGAAGAAGTGGAGACCGATGGCCCGGTCGGGCCGGTCGAGCGCCGCCGCGATCCCGGTGAGCGGGAGCGCGGAAGTGTTCGACGCAACGAGGGCATCCCGCGGAAGCGGTCCTTCCGCCTCCGCGAGTACCTCGCGCTTCAGATCGAGGTCCTCGGGAACTGCCTCGATCAGCACGGCGGCGTCCGTGACGGCCGCCTCCAGGCCGGTCGTGGTCTCGAGTCGGGTCAGCGCGGCGTCCGCCGCCCGTCGTGTGAGTTTCTCGCGGTCGACGCCGGCCGCCAGCGTCGCTTCGATATCGGCGACAGCCGTCTCCAAGGCGTCCGGGTCCACGTCCCGCAAGGTGACCGCGTGACCGCTGGTAATGCAGGCGTGGGCGATGCCCCGGCCCATCGTCCCGGCGCCGAGTACGCAGACTGGCTTGCCGTCTGGACTGTCCTCGTCTCGGTCGTTTCCAGGAGTCATGCGGTGGCTCCCGACGGCGTACGGCAAAAAACCATGGGCGATGGCGGGCGTCCGCCAGACCGGACCGGAGCGACCGCTCCGGACCCGGGTCCTGACTCGCGGGCGGACTCACAGCGGGTACAGCCCGGAAGCCTGCCTCTTCCGGGTGGGTAGCTGACGCCTCGATGCTCTCGTCAGGGGTTCCGTTCCGGGACCGTCTCGATATCAGGCGTCGGTGGACTCGATCGGTGTCGCCTTCCGGCCGTATCTGGGCACACCTTCCTGTGTGTAGATCCGCCGCACGACGGTGCGAACTCGGGTACCCGCCGTCACCGCAGTCGGGTCCGCGTCAGTCACCTGCAAGGGCAGGCTGACGTGCTGGTCGTCCAGACTGAATCGGACGATCGCCACCGCGTACCCGCCGCCGCGTTCGATCGCGGGAAGGAACTCCGGGGGAGCCCCGCTCGGGGCGATCGCGGTGGTCGTCTCGACCCGACCCTCGGACGGAAGGTCGACACGCTCGAACGCCGCAAGGCTGTGACAGTCCGGGCAGGCACCCTCGGGCGGAAAGGCGAGCGCGCCACAGTCCGGGCATCGACCGGCTACCAACCCGTATCGGGCAGCCCGCGACCGCTGCCATGTCGGCATCGAGACCCGGGCCCCACCCCCGTGTGGTTCCCCTCCCGTAATCTGTCCCCGGAGCCGGAGCGCCTCCGGATACGAGACCTTGCGGGTGCCAGTGGTGGTATTCTCGACGGGGACCGGGCCATCGATGATGAGGACAGCGGCCCCGGCCCCGGACCCGTACCCGACCACTAGCGTCCGGTCGGTGCCGCGGTCGTAGGCTGCCGCCAGTCCGAGAAGGGGGCTCGCAGCCCCGGTATCGCCGTGGTCGGCGACGGTCGTTACGACGTCCTTCTGGGCGACACCCAATCGACGCGCCGCGCGATACGGCAGATCGCCGTCCGGGGCCTGAATGGCCACTGCATCCGCGGCGTCAGGGTCGGCATCCAGCCGGTCGACGGCGTCGGCAATCGGCTCGACGAATGCCTGCCGATCGTACGCTGTGATGTCCAACCCTTCCACGGTACCGCTCCCTTGGGGCCGGAACCGGGTCCCTGGATAATCGGTCGCGTATTCGGCGACGTCCCAGACGGTCGCGGCCGCATCCTCATCGGAACTACTCGTGAGCACGACCGCCGCGGCGCCGGCGCCGGCGGCCTGCCCGAGCGGCCCCCCAGGGTCGCCGCGAGGACGGTCGGCCGCCACGGCTAGCGCGGGGAACGTCCCGGCCTCATGCGCGGCCAGGATCGCGTCGATGCCGGCCCGGGTACTCCCGCGGAGCGAACGGCGGGCCGCCGCGGCCGGCACCCCCAAGAACTCGCCAAGCCGGGGCGTCAAAGCTTCCTCCTCGAGCGGAGGGGTGGTCGTCCCAAGCGTCAGCATCGCCACGGCACCAGGGTCGACCCCGGCTGCCCGGAGTGCTCGCTCGCTGGCCGCCGCGGCCATCGTGAGCGCGTCCTCGTCAGCTGCGGGGAGGGCCACGGCTTCGATGCCGCGGGGTTGGAGCCGATCCCACGCCTCCTCGACGGCCGCCGCAGGGAGCCGTGCCCGGGGGACGTACGCGCCGAGACCCGCCACCCGGGTCATGGGCCGCTCACTCCCGGCCGCTCGAGGACGTGCACGACCGCCGCCCCGCCGCTGCCGCCGACGTTGTGTGTCAGCCCTACCGCCGGGTCGTCCAGTTGACGGTCACCGGCGGCGTCCGTCAGCTGGGCGAACGCCTCGACCGCCTGGCCGGCGCCCGTCGCACCGATGGGATGACCCTTCGATTTCAGCCCGCCGGACGTGTTCACGGGCAGAGGACCGTCGAGCGTGGTCCGGCCGGTATCGACCCACTCGGCCGCCTCGCCCCGTCCACAGAAACCAAGATCCTCGTAGGCCAGCAACTCCGCCACCGCAAAGCAGTCGTGCACCTCGGCGAAATCGACGGCGGCCGTGGGATCCGTTACGCCCGCCTGCTCGTAGGCCCTGTCGGCGGCCACTCGGGAAGCCGGGATGGAGGTGTAGGTGTCACGCTGGTACAGGCCGACCCGGTCCGAGCCGGCGCCGACGCCGGTGACCCGAACCCGGTCGGCGAACCCGGCCGCGACCTCCTCGCTGGCCACCAAAAGGCAGGCGGCCCCGTCCGTCGTCGGGCAGCAGTGGTACAGCGTCAGTGGGTCCGCGACCGTCGCGGCGGCCTCAGCGTCCGCGACGGAGCACTCGAACCCCAGGTGAGCGTGAGGGTTCAGTGCGCCGTTGGAGTGGTTCTTGGCGGCGACCTGCGAGAAGGACCGGCGTGGTGCGTCATACTCGCGGAGATAGGCGTCGGCCATCGCGGCGTACACGCCGGCGAAGGTGGTCCCCGCAGTCCGCTCCCACTCCGTTTCGCCCGACACGCCGAGCCAATACTTGGTGGCTTCGTTGGCGGTGTCGGTCATCACCTCGACGCCTCCGGCCAGGACGAGGTCGGCGGCGCCCGCTTTGACGGCCCGCACCGCGTCCCGGAGTGCGAACCCGGAGGAGGCGCAGGCGTTCTCGACACGGGTACAGGGGATGCCGTGCAGCCCGACGTGTTCGGTCACGGCGGGGCCGGGGAGGCCGAGTTGTCGGCCGCCCACCCCGAGCATGCCGACGTAGGCCTCGTCGATCCGAGCCCGGGCATCGGCATGATCGAAGTCGGACGGCAGGGCGGCCTCGTAGGCGTCACGGAACAGGCTCCGGTACGTCTCATCGGGGAAGGCCCCGAAGTCTGACTGGCCGGCCCCGACGAGGAACGCGTCGGTCATGGAGGCGGGTCGACGCCCGGAGGCATAAATCGTCCCCGGGGTCCTGCAGGGCCGCCGCCGGAGCGGGGAACTCGGGGACCGCGTAACGTTTTTGCACGCGCCGACTGTCCCGCCGGACATGGATGAAGCGTTCGTCCAGTTGCTCTGTCCGGAGTGTTCGAAGGATTGGCAGGAGAACCCGATCGACCTGCCTGAGCTCCGACGCAATTTCTCGTGTCCGTCGTGTCACGCGACGCGGCGGCTCGCGGAATTCATGCGGACCGACCGCGATCTCGAGGCTGTCAAACAGTTCCAGTGACGGCCCCGATCGACGGCACTCACCGCTGACGCCAGTCGCTCCTCGCGGACGGGCCACTAGCGGCTGAACGTATGTATTAACGCGGCGTCCGGGCGCGAGGACGCGGTCCGCCCGGGGGCCGACGCCTCGAAGCGCCGTCTGTCGTGAGGGCGACTACCCGCTCGTGGGGGAGAGCGCCCCGCAGGCGTCACAGCGCAGCACTTCCGCGCCCTGCTCGGTGACGAGGCGGGTGTCGGGGAGGCCACACTCCGGACACCGGACGAACGAGTCGGCGTACGATTCCAGGGCGTCGGCAACCCGGCGCTGCTTGAAATCCCCGGTGAATCTGGCCCGGCCCCGCTCGTCGATCTGGGCGCTCGTCCCGAGTTCGTTCTGAAGGAACTTCAGGAGGTGATTGGCCTCGCGGTCGAGTTCGGCGAGTACGTCCTGGAAGTTCTCGAACACCGTCACGTTGCCCTCGGGACGCACTTCCGGGTCGGGAACCTCGAACCGACCGCCGGCGTCCTCGATGTCCGGCGTCTCGTCCATGCCGCGGTCGAGCATCTCGTCGTAGTCCATGTCTACCAGTCAGTGAGCCGTACCTAAAAACGGTCGCGTCTCGCCGAGGTAGCGGCGTCAGCGTGGCGGGGGCATGTCCCCGTCCGCATATCCGGCAGGCCGAAACCGCCGAGAACCGTGGTAACGAGACTCAAGATAAGCATTTAACCCTCGGGAAGCTACCCCGGAACGCCATGAAGAAGCAGGAACTTATCCATCTCCACGGTCTTCTCGCGGAGGTACGAGACCAGTGCGAGGAGTGGGGGACGGATATGAACCTGGAGAGCTACGAAGAAACAGGCGTCAAACCGACATCGATCCATCGTTCGAAAACCGACCACAAGGCGGCGGTGTTCGAACTGGCGAACGGCATCACCGGCTCGCTCCCCGAAAAGGAGACGGAAGCGGTGCCGGCGGCAGCCGACTGAACGGCAAACAGGTTCCTAGCTGACGACCCGAAACCGCAAGTGGCGACGCCAGCCAGCGGGCACAGGGTGGGTGAGGCCGGCCAAGCCCGGTGGGCTAGCTGTCCTCGACCATCTCTTCGAACTCGGGAAGGAGCTCGTCGTCCCCATCGCTCTCTTCGTCGTCCCCACCCTCTTCGGCTGGCTCGTCCGGCGCCGTCTCGGTCTCCGCGTCATCCGCCTCGTCTTCGTCCGACTCGAGCGGGTCCACGGACAACACCTTCAGCGGGATGTTCTCGAGTCGCTGGCCGATCTCCTTTCGGGCGATCCGGGAGGCGTGCTCCTCACGCTCGACATTGAAGACCGTCATCTCCAGCTCGAGAGCGACGAGCGCTTCGTCGGCAGCGATGAACGCCGGCTCCAGTTCCTCGCCGCCGGGCGACTCCCGATGGCCCATGTCGATCTCGACGTAATTGAGGTCTGGATTCAGCATTTCGCCGGTCTTGGAAATGGCGATCCGGACCGCCTCGTCGGGCGTCTCAACGTCGTACACGGGTACGGCAGCCTCGACGACGACACGACAGTCCATGTGCGTACGTTGCGAGTCCCTCGATATGAAGTTTCGCCCCCGTTTGTCGGCCGTCAGGCTGCAGGGCGGGGTGGCAATCGCGGAGTCCGACAACCGGACGACCCAAAGGAAGACACGTGCCGGCGGGGCTGGCGGTACACGCCATGCTCTCCAAACGTCGGGCGCTCCGGGTCGCGAGTTCGACGGCCGTCCTTGGCGCGATCGCGGGCTGTCTCGGGGTGTTTCGGGACGGCAGCGTCTTGGTCCGGATCGAGAACCGGGACGACCGACGCCACGCAGTAGTCATCAGGCTCGACCGTGGAGACGAGCCCGCCTTCGCCGACAGGTACACCATCGAACCGGGGGCGACGCGGACCGCCAGTGACGTCGTCGCCGCGGGCGAGTATCTGGTAACGCTCGAACTGGATGCGGGCGCGACTGAAACCGTCGAGTTCGACATGGCGGGCTGTCGCTCGAACACGCTGTTCGCGTCGATCAGCGCCGCGGGTGGCCTGGAGGCGGGCGTCCTCGACGCCTGCTAGCTCACTCCTCCCGCGTCCGAAGGTATGCGAACACGTACGTCTGAGCGTACCCAGCGTACTGCCCGCCGAGCCGGGTCCGGATCGCCCGCGATGTTTCCGTGTAGTTTCCGCGGTCACAGTCGGGGTAGTAATCCGTGATGGCAGTCCGGATCCAGGTGTCGAGCGGGACCGCCTCCAGGAAGCCCAGCGAGAACAGCAGGACACAGTCGGCCACCTTCTGGCCGACGCCGACGAACTGGGTGAGGTACTCCCGGGCCGCCTCGTAGGGCCGGTCGGCGGCCGCCGCCGGGTGGGCTTCGTCGGCAGCGACCATCTCGGCGGTCCGCACGACGTAGGGTGCCCGGTAGCCGAGCGAGAGGTCACGGAGTTCCGCTTCGGTCCGGGCGGCCAACTGGTCGGGCGAGGGGAACGCGTGATACGTCGCGCCGTCCACCGTCAGACGGTCGCCGTACTCGCGGGCCAGGGCCCGTTGCATGCCGTGGATCCGGCTGACCCGCATCTGGGCCGAACAGATGAACGAGATCAGACAGGGGAACGGCGGGTCCCGAACCAGCCGCATGCCCCGATAGGCCCGGTATGCCCGCTCAAGGAGCGGCAAGTCCGGCGTCGCCGACAGGATCGCGTCGAGGTCGTCATCGAGCCGGAGCAGGTGTGTCAGGATCGGCACAGCGTTCGTCGTCGACTCCCACTCCAACCGGCCATCGTCCGGGTCACCGGTCTGTCGGACTCGGACCACCGCGGATCGGTCGCTTACGCCATCCAGCGCCGGGACGACCGTCTCGTACCAGTCGTCGCCGCCGTGTGCCAGCCCGGTCTCGTACATCCGGTCGTCGGCTCGGCGCCAGAGGTACGTCTGCCCGCTCTCCAGGGTTGCCTGGAGATCAAACGGCCCATCGAGATCAGCCAGGGGGATCGTCCCGGTCTGCATCGTCCGCTCCGACATCCTCGTCAGGAACCTCGGCCCCCGTCCGTTTGCGCCTTCCGGTCGCGGAACCCGACACGGGGTCGTGGCTGTCGGTGGTCCCGTTCAGGTACGCGTCCGCCGGGGGTGCCAGGCGGATGCCGCGACTCTCGCGGGCGTCCCTGGCGACCAGATAGACGATCCCGCCCAGGAGCTCCCAGACGACCAGCCCGGGCAGGACGCTGGAGAGGGGCGCGCGGAACGGGGCCAGTCCCCCCGTGATCACCGTCTGGCCATGGTTGGTGTACGACAACGTCGTGGCAGGCGAGCGGGTGAACACCGTGCCCAGGAGCACGAGCATCGCCACCAGGCCCGCCACCCCGGCCGCCGCGAGGGGGAGCGGTGCCGGGCGGACCCGACACCGGGCGTACAGGGCCGGCCGAATCACCGGAAGGAGGGCGGTTGAGGCGGCGTGCGCCAGGTACGTCGCCCCGAGGCCCGCCAGCACCATCATGCCCGCGAGGGGTTCGGCCCCCGCGAACACGATGAGTCCCGCCCCCCCGTAAGTGGCGGCCAGGGCGACGACGGGGGCGCCGGTCCTCGTCCGCCGGCCCAGTCCCGGCAGGACCTCGCCGAACCCGGCGAGGGTTCGACTGGCCGGCCAACCGAGGGCCACGATCGCGGCGAGCCCGGTCGTGACGGCGAACCCGCGGGCCAGTCTGGTCCGTCCGACCGGGAGGTACGTCCCCACCGCGTCCGCCAAGGGGACGCTCGAGAACGCCAGCCGTTCGGGTCCCAGGACCCCGAGCGTGACGACTGCCCCGATAGCGAACATGGCGGCCGTCCCGGCGACGACCAACGCCAGACCGCGTGGGATCCCACGGCGGGGGGCATCGACAGCGTCCCCGGCGACGACCACTGCCTCGAACCCGACGAACCCAAACAGGGCCAGCCGCCCGGCAGCGGGGACCAGGGCGAGCGGGCCGGCGGCCTCGCTTCCGGGCGCGAGCGTCAGGTTTCCGATAACGATTCCCCGAACGCCCGGGAGGAACGCGGTGAGCAGGCCCGCGACCAACACGACCCAGACCCCGGCGGCGACGACGGCCAGCGCCGACCCCGCTCGGCGCGCCCCGAGGAGGTGGACGGCGAACCCCGCCAACAGGATGGCGGCGGCCACGGAGACGGCACTCGCGTCGCCGGCGAGCCCGCCCAGACCCGGGACGAGGAGCCGCGGGCCGTCGGCGACGGTGAAGTCGGTGCCCACGCGGGCGCTGATCGACCCGGCCGCCGAGGGGAGCGGGGCGAGCGCTCCCAGCCACCGGGCGACCAGCGCCAGCAGGGCAACGTACGCGAGCGGTACCGGCCAGGCCGCGAGGAAGCCCAGGGCTCGCGAGTCCCAGACCCGGGATAGATGGAGGTACAGCCCGCCGGTGTAGTCGCCCAGCGGGCTCGAGGCGAGGGTCGCGAACCCGACCGCGAGCCCACCGATACCAGCACCCACGAGCAGGTAGGCCAGGGGCGCCGCCGGCCCGGCAAGGAGCGCGACCCGTCCCGGGCCATACAGGACCCCGGCCCCGAGAAGGGTGCCGAGTCCGACGCCGGCGACCCGGAGGACCGCGCCGGCGGCCGGAGGCCGGTCTTGACCGGACATACCCGACCCGACAGCCCGGGACACAATAATTCCGGGCCCACCCTGCCCGCGCGAATCGCCGAGCGGTCCACGCCAGCACGCGCCATCGGGGGCTGTCGTTTAAGACGGTGACAGGCGTACTGGCGGGCGTGTATCGGGCCAGCGACCGCGTGGACAACGAGGAGTGGATTGCCGCCCTCGAGGAGGCAGCCGACTCCCTGGGATTGTCCGCCGAAGCCCGGGCGAACGCCGTCGATCTGTTCCTGTCACACATTCCCGAACAGGAGCGCTCCAAGCCAGCGGTCGCGGCGGCGGCCCTCTACGTGGGCGGGCTCGTCGCCGGCGAGGAGCGCTCACAGACAGCAGTCGCCGACGCGATGGGGGTGACGCGGCTCTCGGTCCAGAACCACTGGAAACCGATCCTCGCGGAGGCAGGCTTCGAGCCGCCGGAATGGTAACCCCGGGCCGTTCGGCTCAGCCCGGCCGGGTTGCCTCCCGGCCGTCCCGGTCGGGGGTGAGCCGGCCGTGCTCGTCGATCTCGCCCCGGACGATCCGGGTCGAGGAGATCCGCTCGCCATCATTGGCCATCACGTGGGGGACGACCTCGATCCGGAGCGGGTCGAGGCCCCGCTCGTGGCGGATCTCGTTGATCCGCTCGCCGCCGGCCTTGGTTTCGGGCGAGACCACGAGCGCGTCGAACGGCGGTTCGACGGCGATCCCGGTGGGTTCCCTGAGGGGACGAACCTCGTAGGAGCGGTCGTACTCGTCGGCGAACGCCTCGAGTTCGGCCTCGAGGTCGCGCTTCCGCTCGTCGTACGGCCGGACGTAGCGGTCGATGGTTCGGGTCCGCTCGGCCAACTCCTCGGAGGTGAGACCGACGGTCACGTCCCCGAGTTCGAACGCCCGGGTGAACAGCGCACGGTGGCCGTCGTGGATGGGATCGAAGGTCCCCCCCAGCGCGACGTCCATATCGCGCCGTCGGCGGCGGCGGACTTAAAACGCGTTACTCCTCGTCGTCGTCGGTATCGACGGAGATGGTGACCGGGGACTCCTCCTCGGGGTCCTCCTCGGTCCGGGACCCACCCAGCCGGTCGTCCAGGTTGAACACGGTGTTCAGTTCCGACTGGACCTGTTCGACGACGCCCTCGACGAGTTCCGAGGGGGCGATCGCCCGGTACTCGTACGGGTTGTTCCCCGCGCCCGCGCTCTCACGCTTGTCGCGGGAAACGGTGTCTTCCTCGTGGAGTTCGGCGAGCGCCTCCCGGACGGTGCTCGGGTAGAGGCCGGTGCCGTCGGCCACTTCGTCCGAGGTGGAGCCAGGGTTCTGCCGGAGGTAGACATAGATGCGCGCTCGAGTCTCCGTGTCGAGCAGCCAGGAGAGCAGGTCGACGACGCTCTGATCGAACTCCTCGACAGCCCGGTCGGCGCCCTCCTCGATCCGTTCACGGGTACGACGGAGTTCCTCGCGGGGACCGTCCGCTCCCGTGTCGTCGGCTCCCGTCTCATTGGCTCCCGTGTCGTCGGTCGTCTCGTCGGACGTGTCGTCAGTCGCCATGTATCCAGGTGGATGCTCCGCGCGCAAAAACTCGTCGCCTCGCGAAGGACTTATTCTGTGTCCCGGAGGGCCACGCCCTCCAGGAGGAGGTCGTGCCGGAGCGCCTCGGGGCCGGCCTGGGCCTGGAGCCGCCGCTGGCGGGTTGCGCCGCTTTCCCGGTCGAGGACGTCCCGGAGCCCGGACACGCCCAGCCGGTCGCATTCCCGGTCGATGACCGTAGCGAGGTCGACCGTCCCCTCGCCGTCCCGGGTGATGAACGCGGCGTCGTGACCGTGGCGGATGGCGCGCCACTTGTTCTCGTCGAGGAGTTCCCGCCGGAGGCTCTCCTCGCCGGCCCCGGCGCTGCCGGCACCGTCCGGCCGGGGCGGCTCGGGGTCGGTCTCGTCGGCGTACCGAGCTGCCAGGTCCAGCACGAGCGCGTGGACGTACTCGACGAACGCCATCACGACGTCGGTGTCCGACTGCCCGTCCGGCGCCCGTACCTCGACGCTCCCGTGGCCGGTATGCGGCCGGACGTCATGCCACAGCTCGCCTCGGTCGCGGATCGACCCGGTCTCGAGCATCCGCCGCTCGTACCGATCGAACGCGTCGAAGCTCTCGAATCGGGTGGGCATCCCCGTGTTGGGGAGGCCTTCGAAGATCTTGGCGCGGGCGGAGGCTAACCCGGTGTCGAACCCGTCCCAGTACGGCGAGTTGGCCGACAGAGCGAGCATCGGCGGGAGGAACCACCGGAGCTCGTTCGCGATCCACATGGCCTTGTCGGCGTCGTCGACGCCGACGTGGACGTGCAGGCCGGCCGTAGTGTTCCGATGCTGCGGGTACTGGATCCGGTCGAGCTGGGAACGGTAGCGGGGCTTCTGGGCGTGGTCGAGCTCGCGCCATCGGGCCGCTGGGTGGAGGCCCGCCCCTGCGATGCCGTACCCGTGGGCAGCGGCGTGGGCGACCAGCGCCTCCCGGGCGGCCGTGACGTGCTTCCGGGCGGCGTCGGGATCCTCGATGAGCGGCGTCTGGGTCTCGATGACACACTTGAACAGTTCGTGGTCGAGCCGGTCCGCGAGCGGCTCGGGCGGGGCCGCGCCGTACACCAACTCGTCGGTGCCCGCGACCGGCCGCGCGTCCCCGTCGACGATGTAGAACTCCTCCTCGACCCCGAGCGTGCCGAGCTGAGTGAACGCCTCACGCGACCCGGCTTTCGGGGGCTCGTCCGGCCCGCCGTCACCGTCGCCCGAAGTCTCCATCGTCGGCCGGTTGGCACCCCCCCGGCATTAATCCCGGGTTGGCTGCCGACGTTGCCGCGGTGCGGTCGTGCGGTTCGGCCGCACGGGCGGGCCGCCCCTGGAACGGTCCCGTGGAGCGCGATCACCAGGGTGTCGCGATAACGCCGAGGTGGTCCGTATGATACCGGTCGAGGCGGGCGGTATCGAGCACCTCGTACCGTTCATTGAGGTCCGTGAGCGTCCGCTCGAACACGTCAGCGGGCGTGGCCGCGACATCCTCGCTGCGCGCCTTCACGGCCAGCACCAACCGGCCGTCGTCCGCGAGGAACCGGGCGTTTCGGGTCGCGACCGTCGCCTGGCCCCGGGTGGCGACGTCCTGGATCACGGCGTCGACGCCCGCCTCGACGACGTGGGCGTACGTGGCCGGGCGCCGAGCGTCCTTCAGGAGCGGGAAGAGGTTGGGCCGGTCCGCCGCCACGTCCAGCAGGTCCCGGGCGGGCCGGGGGGCGAATTCGACGGCGTAGGTCGGCCCGCAGAAGTCGGCGACGTGCGAGACCGTCGTCCCCGCTGCCGCGC
>CAZCXJ010000024.1:22222-27574 GCA_964502585.1 uncultured Candidatus Halobonum sp. | reverse complement strand
CGTCGCGCAGGCGATCGACGAGCTTAGTCCGGGGCGATATCTGGTAGAGGCAGACGACGGTGAGACACTGGATTTCGCCGGACCAGCCGAATGGGAAAACCCCGGCGAGTACACCAATACTGCAGGCGGTACAGGCGCGACGGTCGGTGGGGGAGAGAACAACCAGACTGATGGCAAATTCGCCACGGTCGGAGGCGGTGAATCCAATCATACCAGCGGGCCAAGAACGACAGTGACAGGCGGCGGGAACAATCGGGCCATCGAGGTGAAGCCTGAATTTGGCGGGGGCGCAACCGTCAGTGGCGGCCGCAACAACAAGGCGGAGGGATGGGCGGCAACCGTTTCGGGCGGAAAGGATAATTCGGCTGACGGAGCAGGGACGACAGTGGGTGGGGGATTTATGAACGGAGCGACGGGAATCGATGCAACAGTGGCTGGCGGAAGCTCAAACGACGCTGAGGACTCCTCTGGGACAGTTGGGGGCGGAAACCAGAACACGGCCGCCGGTTCTTCCGCGACTATCAGTGGCGGGCAGGGCAACAAAACCGACGCCAGCCACAGTACCGTTGGTGGCGGTCTGGCGAACGAGACTCGTGGACCCGGGTCGACCATTGGCGGTGGGCGTGAAAACGAGACCAGCGGCGAAATAACTACGATAGGAGGTGGAAGGGCCAACATGGCCGACGGCACCGCATGTACGGTTGGGGGCGGTAAGAACAACCTCGCTCGAGAGTCAGATGGCGGCGCAACAGTCGGCGGGGGATTGAATAATACGGCGACGGAGTTCGTGACGACTGTCGGCGGGGGCCTCGACAACGTGGCTAGCGGGTTCCGCGCGACCGTGGCGGGGGGATCACATAATACGGCTGCGTCACTTCGGAGCACCGTTGGCGGGGGTGGGGGGAATTCGGCCAGCGGCGGATCTTCGACTGTCGGAGGTGGCTACAACAACACCGCCGGTGCCGACAAGACGACTGTCAGTGGCGGGAGTAACAATTCAGCGAGCGTTGGGTCGAGTACCGTGTCTGGGGGGCTGAAGAACGAAGCTAGTGGCTCCGGGGCAGTCGTCAGCGGCGGCGAGTACAACGTTGCGAGTGCCACCGAAGCCACCGTCGGGGGTGGTACCAACAACACCGCCAGCGGACCGATCGCGACCGTGAGCGGTGGGAAGGGTAACGAGGCTAGCGGGCGCCGGGCGACGGTTCCTGGCGGCGCCGGAAACGTTGCGGATGGCGACTACTCGTTTGCGGTCGGACGAGAGGCGGTCACGAACAACCACGATGGTGCGGTCGTCTTCGGCGATTCCTCGTGGACCGAAATCGGGGCTGAGAACGATGACGAAATACGCTCCCAGATGCCGGTGTATGCGCCGTCTTTCAACACGACGAGCGCACGCGCGGCCAAGACGAACGTCAAGCGAGTCGATCCCGACGATGTCCTCGCCGGCGTGAGAGAATTGAAGGTGTGTTCCTGGGAGTTCGAGCATCACGACGAGGGTCGTCACATCGGGCCGATGGCTGAGGATTTCCACAAAGCGTTCGACCTGGACGAGGGCGCGGACACGATTCCCACGGTTGATGCGGACGGGGTCGGCCTGGCGGCGATTCAAGCACTGGCAGACAGACAGGACAGAATAAGAGAGGACTGTCAAGACAGGGTGACCAGCCTCGAAGCGGCTGGTGAACGCAGAGACGAACGGATCGCTGCACTCGAAGCCGAAAACGAGCGACTGCGCCGCCGTCTGCGGGGCATTCATGACAGACTCGACCAAGTTGAGGCCACAGCGGCAGTCACCTCGCGCCAATAACGATCGGACCGGGTTCTAGAGGCGCATCAACCGGTTCCTCTACTCTGGTGACAGACGGAGAGTTTCAGACCTCCCCACGGGACCGTGGGAGCCTGCCTTCGCATGTACGCTCGATGGGTGAGATTTCGGAATCATCCCAGCGAAAAGATACCCGCAGACGAGGTCCGTTGTGCGACAGTCGCCAACCGGAGCATATAGGAGGTCAAGAGGAGATACGGTGCCAGCGAGACCGTGAACGCGGTTGCAACGAAGCTCTGTAACGGTGGGAGGCCAAAAACCCAAACATCCGGGAAGATCCTGGCATTGATCGCCAGTACCGTCACCGAGTTGAAGAGGATCGCGGGAAGTGCGATGACGAGGAGCGTCCGGGACAAGTGTGAGACCTCCTGAGTGTAATAAAGGGTCTTAAAGTACTCCTTGCCGATGGCGAACGTCTCGAAGGCTTGGATGAGGCTCTCGAACCGGTCTTGAACGGACTCTGAGGCGTTGGTATCACGGGCAGATTTGAGAGTCCGAGACCGGTCCATGTGGGGGCCGTAATCGAAATCCATCCCTTTCCAGAGGACGGCAAATTCCGCGCCAGTCAGTTCATCGACCGTGCCGAGATGGGTCGCGGTGTCTTTGATCGAACTGGCGTACTCCTGGATTGATTCGGGGATCTCCCCATCGCTCCCCTTCACCTCGGACTCGAGGAGTTCCGCGCGCTCGCTGATCACCCGTGACATCAGCTGCAGAAACGAGGCGGGGTCGGTTGGACTTTCACCGGTGTCGGTCAGGCGACCCAGGTTTTCCCGGTACTTCATCGCGCCCTGGATTCGGTCCTCCTGGTTCCCGACCGACGTGATATCATGCGAGAGGACTATCGAATTGATCGAGACGACAATGGACACCAGGAGGATCATGCCACTGAGGAACGTGTCGAGGAGGTTCTCGACCGCGGAGGTCTCGGTCAGCAAGTTCTGCATTTCGAAGGTCCAGACCGTCCCGACGCCCATCAGCGTCACGAAGACAAAAGTGAGGAGAGCCCCCGTCACCGCAAGACGGTTCGCTTCCAGCAACACCCAGCGTCTCAGTTTGAGTTTGCCTTCCGGCGTCGGGATGGGGAACCAGTCCCGCCACCGGCGCGCTAGGGAGGCAAGGTCCATTTCAGGAGACCGCCATCGGCTCTCAATGGTGGGCCTACACGCCGGTCATGTTGCATGATAACTTGTGTGGGTCCCACTGCAAAAAGCCGTCCGGCACCGTTCCAATTCGGTGACTGAATCCGTTCCGGAGCGGAGCCGCCATGGAGGGAACTTCGGGAAGGGCCGGTCGCAGTGACCGGGCACGCATCGTATGAGGTGGGAAAACGGCTACAATGGAGGACCAACAATCTCTGGACGGTGAAACACGATGATTGAAACCGGTCAGCAGATTCGGATCGCCCGGCCTGTCCAGGAGGTCTTCGGGTTCATGGACCAGCCCGCGAACCAACCCGAAATCACGCCAAGCCTCACGCACTCGGAAACCCTGGACCGGCTGGAGAACGGCGGCAAGCGGGTCGCTTATACCTACGAGATGGTGGGAATCCCGCTCGAAGGCCAGATCGAGGCGGTCGAATACGAGCCTGAAGCCCACATCAAATGGGTCATGACCGGCGATCTGAACGGGGAGATCGAGTGGGATTTCACCGAGGTCGACGGCCACACCGAGGTCACCTACACCACCCGATATGAGATCCCGGGTGGGGTGCTCGAACGGGTCGTGGCCCCGGTCGTGGAGCGCTACAACGAGCGGGAGCTCCGGACGACCCTGGAGAACCTACGGGACCGACTGGAGCACATGGATTCGAACTGACCGGCACGCCGGCGGAGACTCATCAGTGCCGGCTTTGCGGAATCTCGCCAGTCGAGGTCGATAACCGATAACAGCGGTAGTCAGGTGAATGAGCCCGGCTCTTCCAGTAGGAGGATGTCAGCGCCGCCATTCGTAGAACCACCAGGTTCCGCCCAACAACATGATCCCAATCCCTGCAGCCGACGTCGCAGCCTCCGGAAACACGAACAGAACGAAGCCGACCAAGATCAGCGTCGATGGCGCCAGTTCGGGGCTAAACCACGGACGTGTGGAACTCATCACTTCTCATTAGGGCGGAGCGAATTAAAGCTTGAAGCGGCTTCGCCAGTCCGCCGTCGATGAATGGGGACAGGACCGACGCCATATGACCAGGGCACTCCTCGGTCGTTACCCTGTTTATCACAATTCAGGTCTACATCAAATCCACCCCGTCTTTTGTCGTTACGTGTGGTATGCTCTCACATGGAATCCAGCTCCAAAAGGCATCCTCACGGAATCGTCAATGAGACGACGATGACCGTCCATCGACGCGCACCTGGGACACCCGAGTTTGAGACAGTATGTCGATTGACGTGCTACGTCAATCCGGAGAACCTCCGGAAAACGGATGTCGATCAGGCACTAACTGAGATCAACGCCAGCAAGTGTGGTCGCTGTTTCGAAGGCGGGGGTGGATACTGAGCGCCTGTCGCTCCTCCGTACAGACGGGGTGGAGCCTCCTTGGATGACGCTCCTTCTCGGAGCCGGTGGAGGATCCAAGCGGGAGGCCGGAGGCCGACTGATGAGCCATTCAAGAACCGCTCAGGACCCCAAGCAAGCCGGGGACTGCGAGTCCTCCGCCGGAAACGAGCCAACAAGCCGTCAGATTTTGGTCCGTAACCGAATGGCGATCCCGTCCGAATCAGCTACCCGTATCCCCTCATCAGTCTCGGCAAGAGGACTCTCTCGGGCCGATACACGGGCTCGAATCGCCTGGAGAACGTCCGGATCCGGGAGGATTACCTCGAACCAAGCGAGCCCTCGCCCGCCGGCCGGCGAGGTCCGTCCCTGCCAGGTGTTGACTCCCACGTGATGGTGGTACCCACCGGCCGCAAAGAACCATGCCTCGGGGACGGTGGCACGCCTCTCAAATCCCAGGGTGTCCACGTAGAAGTCACGGGCACGCTCCAAGTCCGACACTTCCAGGTGAATATGTCCGATATCGGTCTCAGGGGGTATCATCACTTCACCAGCGGCCGCGTCCAGCACTCTCTCAAGATCAAGCGGGTCTGTAGTCATGTGGACGGCCCCATCCGGGGTAGTCTGCCACTCATCTCTGGCTCGATCTCGGTAGATTTCGACTCCATTGCCCTCCGGATCGGATAGGTACAGAGCCTCACTGACGTGATGGTCCGAGGCCCCATCCAACCGCCACTCCTCGCGGACTCGGGCGAGTCCATCTCCGAGGGCAGACCGAGAGGGAACTCTGAACGCGACGTGATACAGCCCCGTCTGGGATCGTGACCTTCCTGGTTCGTCCGGTGCGGATTTGAGGACGAGAAGCGGCGTCTCCCCGGCCCCCAGCGAGGCGTGGGACTCCTCCCGGGTGAGGACGGCAAGTCCGATCACCTCCCGATAGAACTTGACCATCGCATCGAGGTCACGGACGCGCAACGCAACTCGTCCGATCGTCGTCTCCTCTGGAAGTGAGGTCTGCGGGCCTGTGGATG
>CAZCXJ010000024.1:0-22122 GCA_964502585.1 uncultured Candidatus Halobonum sp. | reverse complement strand
GCAACTCGTCCGATCGTCGTCTCCTCTGGAAGTGAGGTCTGCGGGCCTGTGGATGCCACTATTCCAGGTTCTACATCAGGCCGCCGTTTAACCCTTCGCCGGGGGAGCGAGCGTCAGGATTCAGGAGTGCCCGAGGCGCCACGTATCGAGCGGAGGCCATCCGTTCAAGAGTGGGTGCGAGCGACACTCCGAGCGGGAAGGAGCGGATTCTCCGCTGCTGATCCAGCCCTTCCAGACTGAGCGACTTCAAGGCCTGACCGGTCGTCGATTGATTCCGTTCACGTCCGAGAATGTCGGCGGCCGAAGAGGGAGTGTCGGACGATTCCGATGACCGCCTTGTGGCGGCATGAACTGCTACGGTCATCGTCTCCCAGTTGGATCCAGATCCGACTTCGTCGCGGGTTTCGATCGGAGCCGATTCGAGGTCGATTGCGATTGTCAACGACCCCACCCTACTTCGCTCACCCTGACGGGGGCGCTCGTTGAGGGTGGGGCTTGTCCGTGAACTCGGCCTCGAACCCGGCAGGGTACGGGGTGTATCCCCGGTTTGGCGTCACCGTCCCGGACTTCAGGGCGTATTGACTGACCCCCCTCCCACGCGAGGACTGTCGCTCGCGTCGGAGATACACGTCGGCGATATTCTTCGCCGCGTTGTAATCGGCGTGGTTCCGATTCCCACACTGCTGGCACTCGACTGTATCTCGCGTCGGGCCGTTCTCGGCGTGGACTCTCCCCGCTTAGTCCCAGCTAGTAGAGATCGACCGAGGAGCCGCTCGGGTTGCCACCTCGCGCGATGTAGATCGTCCCTCCGTTGTACTCGCGAAGGGACGTGGACTCGAAGGATGCGTCGATACAACCGGGGATGTCAGTCTCGGCGTCCCAATTGGTAAGCCGTTTGAGTATGGGGACGACGATGGGATTGAGGATTGTTAACGGGAATCGTTGAAACGGACGGGCGTCGAGGACGGCGAGCCGACCCCTGGCGTGGAGCGCTCCGGCAGCATTACGAATCGCAGCCTCCGGATCGGGCATCGCGCTCAGTGACATCGACGCATACACCGCGTCGAACGTTTCCCCAGGGACTGCCAAAGTCGTGGCGTCCCCACGAACGACATGGACGTTCTCCCATCCCGCCTGCTGAATACGTTCGGCTGCCCGCCTGGTCATGCCCGTACTGTAATCCACTCCAGTAACACTTCCCTCCGCGCCGACGGCGGCACGGAGACGTTCGAAGGAGTTTCCGGGACCGCACCCGAGTTCCAAGACTCGGTCACCGGGCGTTAGTTTCAGGGCCTCGATACTTCGTCGTCGGAACGTCTCTCCACGGCCTAGAAAAGCGATGTTGTAGAGTCGACCGAGTGCCCACAGATGTCGGCTCCACCTATCGTACAGTCGTCGGCCTGACATTGCGCGCCCTGTTCCCGCAAGGAACCTGTTCCGGGCGGAACTTGAGCCTCCCGGTCCCTGCCATCGTGTTCGGCGGTCGTCCCCGGCCTAGCGAGCCGTCGGATCCGGGGCCGACGAACCGGTTTCTAGCCCGCTAATTCGCAGCAACCTGGAGGGGCACGCAAGGCAGCGAACAACTACCGGGAACGATACCGACCCTCGGGTCCGAGGGTGAACACACCAGCCCACATTCGGGGTAACTCTAAACCCCGCGAAGCGGAGTACCCTCGAAAGAGAAGTTTACCACCGGGTGCGCCGGCATCGGATTGTCCGCCGCCCCCGGAACTGTTGACCTCAGCCGTTGGAGGAGGTCAGTGGTTAGGATCAGCCCTTGTTCAGTCTCGGAAGGAGCTGTCCCCACATGTGTTTGTCCAGCAGCCGAACGGTCAGCGGCTCCTCGACCTCGATACAGCAGGAGAGTCGCGGATATCCGAACCGAACGGCGGCCGCGTCATGCCAGTGGGTCGGGTCGGGGGCCGGGGACACCTCCACGGTGCACGTCGAACACAACCCCCGACCACCGCAGTTGAGGTGCCGTGACACCGTTCCATAAACGGAAAAACCCTCCTCCAGCAAAGCATCACGAAGGACATCTCCCCGATCAACCTCAATGACGGTCTCCTCCTGGCCAGTGATGACGGTCACCGGAACGGTGTCAGACATGACGGTTCACGTACGGTCCCTCCCGCTTCGTCTTTCTGTCCCGTTCGAGCATTGATCTCCTCTATCTCGACTAAAGGACCCCGTTCGTGATTAACTCATATGTCGGGACACGATCAACCAACAGCGATGAGGCGTTATCGGGTTCACCTCCAGCCTTCCGTCCACCGGCCTCGATGGGGCTATGTGGATCTTGACCCCGTCGGCACGCAGGGAAAGGATCCCACGTCTGTTTCTCCCGACATTGCGAGTGTCGGAAGTCCGAAGACAGGTCCGGAACCTCATTCCAGCCGTGATAAAGACACGAGCGCATACCCCTGTCTTCCCGTGAGTGACGCGTGGACCGGATGCGTCTTGAGACCACCAGGCCGCACCGCTGGGCCTGAAATCCCGTGGCGGGATTCCTCCGCGTTCACGCGGAGGAGGTCAAGCGACGACTCCCGATTTAAGATATCCCTCAAAGCCACCCCTGCGGGAGTTCGTCTTCGTGTTCCACGAGCAGGTCCAACAACGGCCGAATCTCCTCGAACTCCGGGCCCTTGGAAACCTCTCGTTGCTCCCGATCCCAGGTGATGTAGCCGTACTCCACCAGTTTCGGGAGGTGGACGTGTTCCATGGCGACGAGTTCCTCCAAGGCGTCTACATCCTGGTCGGAGCCCGTGATAACGCTAGGCGAGTCGTCTTGGGGGTTATGATCCAGCAACGCTACCAGGAGTCTCCGGCGCTGAACGTGACCGAGAGCGTCCAGCGCGTCATCCATCCTTTCCTCCGATCGAAATGTCAGCCATACTATAAGCAAGTACGGCCTCCTCTTTAATCCAGCCGCTTTTGATGGATAATTTTTGAATGATTAACTGAGTGAATCCGAAAAATAGCTTGTCGGGATTGTTGCGCTCTCGCCGCCCCTGGATGGCCACCGAACCGCCTAATTCGTCCGTGACTCGTGTGGTCCGTCCATACACCGCTCGCCCCCGGCGCTCGGAGGTTGGCAACGAATCGTACAACGAGCCGATCCGCTCGGAGCTCAGGTACGATCGTAGATTTCGACGGTCTGGGGCGTAATGACGACCGGATGATCCCAGAGAACCATCGACAGCCGGAGATCACGACGGGCCGACTGCAGAAGGGTCTCGACGGCATCAAAGTCAGCCCACTGGTGGAGTGGTTCCCTCCGTTCTGGGGCGACGCCCACCGAATCCTTTCCGAAGGCCGCTACGATGCTGTTGACACAGCGTTCGTTCGGGCCCCGGGTGTACGTGACAATCGGATCTCCTCCCGGGTCGTCGCCCGATGATGAGTTTCGCTCCACGGTCCTCATATCCCATGCCATTGGCTATCCGAATAAACAAGTACCTATCAAATTATCAATCCTGGTTTCCCAAACCCTACTCCACCTGGCTGCCGGACTAAGATTCGAGAACAGGGTCGGGTGACGACGCACCGTTGGAATCTGTCCGGCGTCTGGTGGCCTATTCGTTCTTGAGCCGAGTCGATACGCTGGTCGGGTGCTGATCCACGGAACTGTCCACGCCAAGGGACCCGGCGAGGAGTGAACCCGACTCAGGGTCCGCCGAGCCGTAAAGTCGCACTTGGGCTACCCACACCCATCCGATTGAAATGGACGCTACCACTAAGTGGTAACGTTCGTCGGGTCGATCCAGGTTCCGTGGAACTGAGACCAAGACAACGAACAGGACGAATAGAATCGGATGTCGATTCCCTACCAACTCGTGGCGACAGGCCTGTCTTCCGGATTTCGCCGGCAAGACGACGTCCATCGCACAGTCAGGGACTTACCCAGTCCTCTCTCTCGAACGGTCGGACCATTTCCAATCGAACCGAGTCTGGGGGAGACATCGGCGAGTCGGTGCTCGCCTAGTTTGGGAAGGTAGTCCAGGGACCTGGCGATCCCTCCCCATATAGTGGTTTGACGGGATGACAGTAGGCCCGAGCACCGGGGATGGGAAGGGAATCCCGTCACTTCCTATCATCGGGAGACCAGGTCGACAGCCCATCACCCCTGAACGGACTCAAATTCCGCTCGAGCGAGACCGAGGCACACCAGGACGATCAAATCGATAGGGACCGAGACCTGCAGAAGCACCATCCCGACCAGCGTGGCGAATGCTGTCCGAAAGAGGTCCCCCCGCTGGAATGCCCACCGGGCTGCCAACAGGTGAACGCCTCCCCCTACGAGTCCGAGTCCGATCAAGAGGACTCGATACGAGGCCGGGAGGGCAACCCCGAACGGGCGCGGGAGCGGATACAGGACGAGCCCAATGACTAGCAAAATAGCAGCCGCGCCGGTCATCAAGAGAAGGCCAGCGGCGAGGGTCGGTAGATGCGATCGTGGTTCACCGAGGTCCATGTTACCCCCTGATCAACCCGGAACATCCTCCACTCGGCCGCGGTGGAGCTCGGGATGCTCGCGGGCCGCGTCCAGCCATCCCCACCGTCACGGGTGACAGGACATCGGAGTGATCCCGAGCGGGAACGGCGTCGATCTCAGGATCACCCGTCCGAGTCATCAGTGGCCTCCGGCGGGGTCCACATCGGGGAGCGAAGACCGTCACAGGGGTTCCCACGTTCGGGGCGACGTGTTGAGTCGCTCACAGTCGGTCTCGGTCACGACGACGAGATCCTCGATCCGGACCCCGTACTCCCCTTCCAAGTAAATCCCGGGCTCTACGCTGAACACCATCCCCGGTTCTAGTGTCGTATCGTTGCCCTCGACGATGTACGGGTGTTCATGGACCTCGAGACCGACTCCGTGACCCGTCCGGTGAACGAACGCGTCGCCGTATCCAGCAGCCTCGATAGCCCCCCTGGCTGCCGAGTCGACTTCCTGCGCCTCGATTCCGGGTTCGACTGCGGCCACACCGGCCTCGAGCGCTTCTCGGACGGTCTGGTGAACGGACTCGAACCCGTTCGGTGGCTCCCCGTCGAACACGACCGTTCGGGTCTGATCACCAGGATACCCACCTACGTAGCCGCCGAAATCTAGGACGACCGGGTCGCCCGCCTCGATCGTCCGGTCGCCGTGTCGATGGTGCGGTCTCGCCCCGTTTGGACCCGACCCGACGATCACCTCGAACGAGACCCGCTCGCATCCGTTTGCTATGAGCCGGCGTTCGATTTCCTGTGCGAGTTCTCGTTCGGTCCACCCGACGACCTCCGCACCCAGCTCCCGGATCGCCTCGCTTACCTCATCGGCTATCCGTCCTGCCTCGCGGAGCGCTTGCAGTTCGTGCTCGTCCTTGGTGATCCGGAGGTGATCGAACACCTCGCTTGCCAACCCGAACTGGGCGTCCGGGAGCACGCGTCGTAGGTCGTGATTGAACAAGGTCCACATCCGATCATCGAGTAACAAGCGCCCGCTCGTAAGGCCGAACTCACTGGTGACCTCGTCGATTCGCTCCAAGGGGTCTTCGCCGTCCCCCCAGACACGGATGTCATCGATCCAGGAGGCCTCCTGAATCTGGTGCTCGTACATGGCGGGAGCGACGAACGCTTGGTCCGAAGCCGAGACGAACAACAGCAGGTGTCGCTCGCCCGGTTCTTCTCGGAACCCCGAGAGGTAGTCCATGTTCGGACTTGGAAACAGGACGACCCCGTCTGCATCGACATCATCGAGACGCTCTCGACAGGCGTCCACTCGTAATCTGTAGGGTGACTCCATGTAGCCCTCCGGCCCGGTAATCGCATCGGAAGCCTGATTAATCTCATTGGTCTGGTCCTACCTACCCTGCTTGTTCAGTCTGACGCGGTGTGGAGAGATACTGAACCTGATTACCTCAGCAGTAAGGGTCCACACAGGTTCAGCCGTGGAAGTAGTCAGTCTAGTTCGGTCAGACCGAAGAGTTCGCGCGGATTCTCGAAATAGTCCGCTTCATGACAAACGGAACGTTACTCATCGCTCCGATCAGGTCCGGATCAACGACGGTTCGGTCGCTCCCGTGAGCCTCGATTGCGCAAGCCATGACGCGGGCATCAACCCCACGCAACAAGGATTCTCTGACGGAATCTGTGAAAAGCGGTCGGTCTCCCACAGGGCGAACCCCTAGACGCTGTCGCGGGCATCAGGAATCTGGTTGACCCGTTCATGACTGGTCGGTCCGATTTCCAAGCGGTCCGTCCCGAGGATTTGGCTGGCCCCGAGGGCCATCGAGTGCTTGTTGGATTGCGGCGATTCGGTGGTCCCGGTGCCGAACCGCCTCCGCTAGCGAGCGCTGGTATCGGTGAAACCCCTCTCCTGCGGCAACACCGGTCCGACCCGCCTCGATTCGATCCTCGAACACCGCCCCGGGGTCGTCAGCGTCGGAAAGGTGAGGAAACAGATCAGCAGCGATGTCACGGAACAGGTCTAGCCCGGACAAGTCGGCGGTCTCGAACGGACCCACGGCTGCAGTCCGCAGGGCGTAGCCGTCGCGAACAGCACGCTCGACGTCCGACACCGAGGCAACCCCCTCCTCGACCAGATGTACACACTCCCGAAGGACGGCAAACTGAATCCGGTTCCAGACGAATCCCGGGACATCTCGCTCTACTACGATAGGGTCCCGGTCGACGGCCTCGACGTAGTCCCGGATACGGCTGACAGTTCGATCGGTCGTTGCTTTTCCCCGCACCACTTCGACGAGTGGCATGAGATATGGCGGGTTCCACCAATGACATCCGACCACTCGGCCTGGGTCAGGGATGGAAGCGGCGAGGTCGGTAATCGGGATTCCGGAAGTGTTCGATGCGAGGAGTGCATCTTGCGGGGCCGCAGCAACCACCGTATTGAAGACCTCTCGTTTCACCTGCCGATCCTCGGATACCGTCTCAAGGATCAACTCCGCATCGCTCACGCCCGCCGCGGTGTCGACCGTGTCACCGATCCGTTCCTTCACGACCTCAGCCGATGTCCCCGCCAGCAGGGACTCCTCACTGAGGAATTCCAGAATATTGGTCACGCTTCTTCGACCCTGCTCCAGGTTCTCCTTCCGGTGGTCGATCAGCGTGACGGCGCTCCCGTGTCGGGCAAACTGGACTGCGAGACCGGGTCCCATCGTTCCCGAACCGATGATGGCAACCTCGTCAGGTGGTCTTGCCATGCGACCGAGTGGGTGGGAACCCGGCTTAATTTTCGGGGCCTCCTCAGGAGACTGGTGATCCTACAATGCCGATCCCGTCCTCATATGTCACGTCAGTGTCGAACCGGGCGGACAACTCGGCAACGTGGCTGATGATCTCCCGGGCACGGTTCCCTGTCGCACGAGTCGGAAGGCCCTTTTGGAGTACGGGTGAGGCTTCCAACACCCCTGGGTGCAGTTCCACGTGTGCCAGACCGTCCGCGTCGAACGTACACACCGGAACCACCAAGCCGAGTACATCACCGGAGAAGTAGCCCCCTGGAGGGTTCAGGACCGCACCCCCGTAGTCGGCATCCGAGTCGTCCGCGTCCTCGGAAAACATCTTGGAGATGCCACGCTCATCCAGGAGTTGTCCAGGCATCGCGTCCGCGGGGTGGGTCTCCAACTCCCGGCCGTAACGGTCGTAGAACTCCGCCGGGAGCCGTTCCGTCGTATCACTCATCATGAACAGATCCCCCGGATCGTAGAAGATAATCCCGTCATCGTGTTGCTCAATGCCCCGAAGCGGGGTGTGTGATCCCTGACAGACAACCGTATCGGCACCTGCATCGAGACAGTCCCTGGCGAACCGGGGAAGAAATGGGGGAGGGTCGCTCAGGTCCCCCTCGGGGTCCCACTCATGGGTATGAACGTGAGCGATAGTCAGGTCCGCCTGCCGTGCAGCCTCCTCGACAGCTTGAAGATTTCCCCGTCTGTCGCGTTCATCCAATACACGGCGTATCCCCTCGCGGTCCGATTCAAGAAACCGATAGACGGTGTTGTGAAGCCCCGGCGGATTGACGAGCACCTCACCCTCGTCGGTCGGCGTAATCCAGAGACCCATCGCCTCGGCCATCTCCACCAGTCGCTCGCGTATGCTCGGTCCCACTTCGTAGTGATAGCTCAGCGGGTTCACTCCCGGCCGGCCGTGCAGGTCCCGTCGGGCTTCTCCCGCTCGACTCCAGCGGGTATATGAGGTAGTCATCGAGACGCAGGCAACCCGCCCTCCGGAGGTCTCCCGGTAGGCGGGCGCGCGCGCTTCGCCAAGGTTTCGTCCGGTGCCTGCCCATTCGATCCCGGCGCGCTCAAGAGCTGTCCACGTGGATTCGAGACCGCCGTATCCGTAATCGAGTGCATGGTTCGACGAGTGGGAGACGATGTCGAACCCGGCCCATGCGAGTTCGTCAGCGACCCGCGGCGGCGCGCGCATCCACGTCCCGCCCGCCTCGGCAGCGGGGTAGACGTTTGCGTCGTTGTAATCGAGGAGGTTGACCTCGAGATGAGTGAACCCCACATCGGCTTCTTGAATCTGGGTGATCAGCGACCGAAACCCCTCGTCCTCGCAGACTGAAACGCGTCTGTTCAGGATCGAATCGCCGGAGACTGCAAGTGTCGTCTCCATATGCTCCCCTCAGTGGAAGCCCAGAAAAACCCGTGGGCGGGGGAAAGCCCCCGCTGGGCCTCCGGATGATACGAATCCCGAGACTGGGTCCGTCCACGGAAGATGGCTCGCTGCGCTGGTTAGCGGTCACTCCTCTCGCATTCGTTACGCTCCTGCCGACAAGCCTATCGTCTCACCTTCAGCCTGAGGGTTTTTATAGAATCAGAGCGGGCCTCGTACCGTGGACACTGATACAGCGGATCCCGAAGAACTGCTGGCGAGGCTCGAGGGAGCCGGGATCGTGGCCAGTGACGGGGACTCCGTGTGGCTCACCGAGGCGTTTCGCCAGGAGCGCAGTAGTGCCCGGGCGAACATCGCCGACAACGACGGGCCCAGTAATACAGACCTGGCGGCCGCCTGCGAGCGGGTCGTGACGGACAGTGGCGACGAGTTACTTCCGACCGCGATGGCCATCGAGTGGATGACTGATTTCGACGCCGCCACCGCAGCAGCCAGCGCTCTCGCGCTGGCACGTATCGAGGAACCGCCGGACGAAGCGGGTGTCCCGGAAGGGTTCACCCCGATCAGGGGAGAGGAGATCGAGGCATTCCTGACTCGGAACCCGACAGCGGTCCTCTATTTTTGGGGGTACGATTGCGACCCGTGTGACGCGCTGAAACAGGACTTCGAGGAACTACAGAAGGATGGCGAAGTCCCCGACCACGTCGCGCTTGCCGCCATCTGTGGCGAGGAGTGCTACGACCTGATCCGCGAGCGGTACCAGGTGGCGGTCGCACCGACGACGATTTTTTGCGTTGACGGGGAACCCGACTCACGGCTCGTCGGCGCTCATCACCGGTCCACCCTGCGAAACGAAATCGAAATCATCGCCGGTTGATAGCAGTCCTCGTTTAATATACGGAAATCCGGGGAGAAAAATAAAAGGTAACTATTTACTTTGACAGACGCACACTCCGCTGTCCATGACGGACAGCGCCTCGGTAGCTAGTACGAACAGCGTTTCGCGCCGCCGGATTCTCGAAGGGCTCGGTGTGGCGACGGCCGTCAGCCTGGCTGGGTGTTCCGGAGATACGGACGAAGACCCCGGCGGGGATGAGAACGATGGTGAGATGGACGGGACCGAAACAGCCGAAGCCGGGTCCGCCGGCGAACGGGTCCCGACGGTCGAGATCGAGTATTGGTCGGACATGGGTTCATACACCCAGGTGTTCGAGGGTTCGATCCCCGGAATCAAGAACAATCTCGAAGAGCATCTTGGAATCTCGGTGGAGACGATCCCGGTGGCGTTCACGACCCAAATCAACAACAACTTCCAGGACAAACGGACGCATCACATTTCATACTGGACGCATTCCCTGTCCCCGGACAGGTTGGACCCGTTCGAGTTCACATGGCGGTTCAACGCGACATGGGCGGGCGCAAACGGGAGCGGGAACCCGCCGAACTACGCCAACTGTGACCATTCGTTGGCGGCCAAAGCACAGGCCGAAGCTGCGACGGAGGCCGAACGTGAGGAGGCAGTCAACGCGGCGTTCAGCCAGATGTCCGAAGACATCGGCTCGATCCCGATCGCCCAGATCCTCCGGTTCGGCGCCTACGATACCAACGAGGTGGATGCACAATCGCTCGGGAGTACCGGCCTCCAGCCCACCGGGTACCGTTCGCTGATCAATTCCAGTACGAGTGCGGATGCGATCAATACGAACACGAACCCGGTCACCGCCGAGACTCGGACCCACCTGACGATCAACTCGACGCAATCGTTGGCGCTGTGGAACCACCTGTTTTACTCGACGCTGACGGAGTACAACGAGAATTACGAACTCGAGAACCTCCTTGCGGAAGACTACGAGGTCAGCGATAACGGAACGACGTTCGAAGTGACGTTGCGGGACGGGACCTTCCATAACGGTGATCCCATCACCGCAGAGGACGTCAAGTGGACCTTCGAGTTCATCTCGGAGAACGCTTCGGAGTATCCGAAGGCCAGCACCCCCCCGTACGAAAGTATCGAAGTTGTCGATGAGAAGACGGTCGTATTCAACACGGAACGGTCGTTCCTCCCGCTGATCACCCGGATTTGGCCACGCTGGGGGGTCATGCCCAAGGACGTCTGGCAGGACGCGGGCGCCGAGGAAAGCCCGCGGAACGTCGATCTCGATCCGATCGTCGGCTCAGGTCCGTATCAGATCACCAACTTCGAGCAAGGGCAGATCATTCAGGCCGAGCCGCATGACGGTCACCCAGTCTTCTCGCCCTCGGACCCGATCAACCTGAACATCTTCCAAGACGCTCAGTCGGCGTTCCGAGCCTTCCGTAACGAGGAGATCAACGTCTTCCTGAGCGCACCCGCCGGCATCGCCAACGAGATTCGTGAGAGTATCGACCGTGCGGAAGTCGTTCCCACGAACGGCTTCCTGCCGTACGTCCTGTACCCGCAGATGTCCTTCGGACCGGCTATGTTCCGGGAGTTCCGTCACGCCGTCTCCCAGGCGATTGACAGGAACGCCGCGAATCAGACGGCACTCTACGGGGACAGCGAGACCCTGCTCTACTCATCGGCGGTCACGCCCAACCACCCGTGGTACGCGGGTGACGAGAACCTCACGCAGATCGCCGATACTGAGCAGTCGAACCCCGAAAAGGCACGTAGCGTGCTCGAGGATGCTGGGTGGAGCTTCGACGACGACGGCCGACTCCGCTATCCCGAGGACATCGACCTGACGCCGATGTGGCCGGAGGGAAGCGAACCTGCGGAACAGCCGGACGACTTCCCCTGCGTCGAGGAACTGTAAGACACCGGAGCGGTCCCGTTCGTTTAGGGACCATCCACAAGCGGGAACGACCACGCACGTACCCTCCTTATCGTCCTGCAAGCTGGATAGCCTGCAGGGTGATCTGCTCCACACTCAGACTCCACTGACCGCTATTACGGGGTGTCATGCGACTCGAGGACCGTCCGGATCCATGTGGCAGTAGCGCCGCCCATGATCCCTTCTAGCACGAACAGGGGAACGCCAAGCGGTGAGGCGATTACGCTAGCAACGGTCGCAGCTGGTCCAGACACGGCCCCGGTCACTACCGACTCCTGAAGGACCGCGATGGCGGCGGCCGCGGCGACGAGACCCATTCCGACCAGTCCGGCCGCCAGCATCCCGTAATATCCGCCGGCCCGCCAGTCATCATCGACGGTCATGTCCGTCGCCAGGCCGGTGAGACCTCCCGCGACAACGCCGGAGAAGCCGATAACGGGGACCCCAGTGACGAACCCTAGTGCCAGCCACCCAGCCACTGCCACCGTGAGCCCGGCCGTGGCGCCGACGATGACCGCCCGCCACTGAATCATACCTGGAGAAGCCACTACTGAGTCAAAAAGCCCCTCGCTGGCCATTCATTCGACCGACGGATAGTGGGGGTCCGATTCAGTCCCCGGAAATCGCGACACGCGGGTCGATGACACCGTACAACAGGTCAACGAGGTAGTTCCCCAGGATCACCCAGACTGCAACCAAAAAGAAGACAAACTGGACGACCGGGAAGTCACGGAACAGAACGGCGTCGACGAGGAATTTGCCGATCCCCGGCCAGTTGAACACCAGTTCGACGAGGACCATTCCGCCGACAGCGCGCGTCATCGAGACGGGGAAGAGGGTAATGACCGGCAATGACGAGTGTTTCATGATGTGCCGGAGCCTCGTCGACTTAGTAAGGCCCTTGATGCGGTGGTAGTACGCGAAGTCCTGGCCGGACACTTCCACCACGCTGGTCCGCATCACCAGTGACGGGAGATAGAGGTACCGGAGTACGATCGTCGAGAAGGGCAGGATATAGTGCATCCAGAAGTCCTTGGTCGTGTACATGGCGAACCGGGTTGGGTCCTGTCCCAACGCGGACCGAGTGGACGGAGAAAGCATTCCTGATGAGGGGAACCAGTTGAGCCAACTGGCAAAGACGATGATCATCAGGATCCCAAGGAAGAACGAGGGGACCGTCCCGAAGACGGTGACCGGGATGAGGCCATATTTCTCGAGTTTTGACCCCCGGTTCGATCCCATCAGTGCCCCGTACACTGAGCCAAGGATGTAGGCCGTCGTGATCGCAGGCCCTATCAGAATGAATGACGTGATGATCCGACCCGCAGTGAGCTCGACAACGGGCCGCCCGAACCGGAACGAGGTACCCATATCACCCACGACCAGGTTTCGCACGTAGTTGATATACTGAATATACAGCGGGTCGTTGAGACCCCACTTCTCGCGAAGGGCCTGAAGCTGTTCCGGGTCAGCCCCCGATTGGGCCACGAAGTCGATGAAGCTCCCGGGCATCAGGCGGAAGAAAATGAAGAGTGCTGATGCAACCAGGTAGATCAGTGCGAGGGTGATGAGCGTCCGTTTGATGAAGTATCGTACCTTACTCATGGGTCCTTAGTCGGGTTAATCACTCCCTGCCACCGGCTCTCGGCCGGGTGTGTCTGTAGACTCCTCCCCCACGACCTCCTCGTGGTCGTAGTAGAGATGACAAGCCACCATTCTGTCACCGCCGTTCATCTGCCAGTCGATGGGCCTCTCGTCACAGATGTCCATCCGGTCAGGACACCGGTCTTTGAACCGACAACCGGAAGGGAGGTTGATCGGGTCACTCGGCGACCCGGACATGTCCGTCCGTGCGCGGTCCAAGTGGGGGTCAGGGATCGGGATCGCCTCAATGAGGGCCTTCGAGTACGGGTGTTTCGGCTCGTCCAGGAGCTGTCTCGTGGGTGCGCTCTCCACGACACGGCCCAGGTACATCACGTTCACCCGCTCGCAGACGTATGACACCGTCGAGAGGTCGTGTGAGATGTACAGCATCGAAACCCCAAGTTCGTCGGTGAGGTCGCTGAGCAGGTTCAGTACGGATGCCTGCGTGGAGACGTCCAGCATCGAGACGGGCTCATCAGCCAGTATCACGTCCGGATCGAGCACCAGGGCTCGAGCGATCGACACCCGCTGTTTTTCGCCACCCGACAGCTGGCTCGGGATCCTATCGAGGTACTGCTCGGGGGGGTTGAGCTCCGCGTGTTCGAGTGCTTCCCTGACCCGGCGTTCCTTGTCACCGACGTTGTGAACTTCCAAGGGCTCTTTCAGGGTTTCCCGGACGGTTAGCTTCGGGTCCATCGAGTTGAACGGGTCCTGAAAGATGATCTGGACGCGACGGCGGAAGTCCCGCCAATCGTCCTTGTCGAATTCGGACACCGGCGTGCCATCGAAGACCAGTTCCCCTCCGGTATGATCGTACAGTCCCATCAGGGTCATCAGGAGGGTCGTCTTGCCGCAGCCGCTTTCGCCGATCACGCCCTCCACCTCGTTGGGCATGATCTTGAGGTCGATGCCATCGACGGCGCGAACCCGCGGCGGTTCCTCACCCCGGATGTACCCCAGCACGGCCGAAACCACGCTCGTTTCCTGGTCGAAGTGTTTCTCCAGGTCGCGCAATTCGAACAGGGGATCAGCGTCGCTCATGTCAGTCGATCACCTTCGATTCTTGTTCCTCGGCGTCGAGATACTCCGCTGCCAGTTCTTCCATCTCCTCGTGCCGGATACAGCCGACCAGATGGTCGTCGTCGCCGACGTCGCTCTCCACGAGGGGGGGCGCCGCCTGGCGGCAGGCTTCCTCAGCCCACGGACAGCGGTCCGCGAACGTGCAGTAGTCGACCTCCTCCCGGAGCTGGGGCGGTTGACCCTCGATGATCCCCAGTTCCCGATCGGGGTACCGGATGTCGGGGAACGCCTCCTTGAGGAGGATACTGTAGGGATGGCGCGGATGATCGAAGACGTCCTCGACCGAGCCGGACTCTGACACCTGCCCGCCGTGAAGGACCGCCATCGAGTCACAGGTCTCGAAGACCACGCTGATGTCGTGCGTGATCAGGAGCATGCTGATGTCCTCTTCCTCTTTGATCTTGTCGAGGTACTTCAGGATCTGATCCTGCATGATGACGTCCAGCGCCGTCGTCGGTTCGTCCGCGATAATCAGCGAAGGCTTGAGGAACAGCGCGAGCGCGATAATGGCTCGCTGCTGCATCCCGCCCGAAAACTGGTGGGGATAGTCATCGATCCGCTCTTGAGGGAGCCCGACGACCTCGAACAGTTCCTCGAATCGGTCGAGTGCCTTGTCCTTCGACCAGTCCGTGTGAGTCTGGGCCAGCTCCACGGCCTGGTCGGAGAGTTTCATGATGGGGTCGAGGCTGTTCATCGACCCTTGTGGGATGAGAGAAATCTCCTTCCATCTGATTTCCTCGCTCAATTGAGCCTCGGTATAGTCCTGGATCGGGGTTCCTTTGTACCGGATCTCCCCGTCGACCACGGCGCCGTTCCGGTCGAGACCGCCGATGACGGACTTCGCGACGGTCGACTTACCGGAGCCGCTCTCCCCCACGAGACCGAAATATTCCCCCTGGTCGATACTGAAGGAGGCGTCCGTAACCGCCCGGACCGGCTCCCCCTTTGTCTCGTAGTGAATGTCGACCCCCTCGACTTCGAGTACCGGGTCCGTCATCAGACGTCTTGCACCTCGCTTCCGATCTCGCCCTGACTGACCCGCTCGTACCCCCGGCCGAGAAGGAACGTCGAAAGGACCGTGATGGAGATCAGAGCCCCTGGTGGGATCGACCACCACCACGCATCCGCCAGGAGGCCGGAACTGTATGCGTTACGCGTCATGATTCCCCAGGAGGGAATGAACGGGTTCGACACTCCGATGAACGCGAGCCCGGCCTGGAAGATGATCGCGAAGCCGACACCCAGCGAGAAGAACAATACCGCCATGCTCGCGATGTTGGGCAAAATATGCTTGAACACGATTCTCGGCGTACTCGCCCCGACGGCCTTCGCGGACATGATATACGGTCGTTCCTTGATCTGGAGTACCTGCGATCGTAACACCCGTGCGTTTCCGCGCCACAGGATCGCCCCGATGACCAGAATCGTCGTCCAGAATCCCACACCAGCGAACGCCACCAAGACGATGGCGAAGGGAATCAACGGGACGCCGTAGACGAAATCGGTGAACCGCATGAGGACGGCCTCGACCCGTCCGCCGATGTAGCCGGCAGTGACACCCACGGTCATGCCGATCCCGATGATCATGCTCCCGCCAACTAGACCAGTCACGACCGTCGGCCTAGCGCCATAGATGATCCGGGAAAAGACGTCCTCTCCTCGGTCGGTCGTCCCGAGCCAGAACTGGCTGTTCGGGGCTTCCAACCGGGCAAGTTCCCCGTTCTCGTAGAACTGTTGGGCATCGTACTGATGGGGAGCCAGTTCTGGTCCGAAGATACCCAGCAACAGAATGATCGAAAGGACAACGAACGCGACCCTGGTGACGTTATCACTCAGGAGGAGTCGTATCCCCCCGCCAAGGTTACGAACGACGTAGTGGTCGCTGACCCTCTGCAAGAACCCCCTTTGTGTGGGACTCTCTTGCACTAGAAAGCGGATTTGTCTAAATTGGTATAACCCTTACGGAGGTCCTGATATGGTTTAAAGACACGTTTGGCCCCTATTCGAGGCCATCCGGACAAGGATGCCGCTCGTCCGACAGGGCCTGTGCAGGTGCCAGACGGCAACTCCTACAGTGATCAGTGGCGTCGGGCACTACCCGTGGCAGATTACGCCCCCTGCCTGCGGGGGAGCCCCGGCCGGGACTTCCGAGGTAGCACTGTCTGCCGGGTCGAATGTGGACACCCCTACGGCCCGCCCTCTTGGAGGCATTCGCCGGTGGCGAAGGCTCAGGATGGGCTTTTATATAGCTCCTGACGGTTCGGGTGGTATGGATTGGCACGACCAGGCGATACAAGCCTTGAACGAGAAGGACGTTCAGTTGGTCTCGCATCTGCCCGATTCAGTCGTGGGCCCGCTCATCGAACAGGTCGAGACCGATGGACGCTTCCGGACGATCCCGGTCGCCCGCGAGGAGGAGGCCGTCTCGATACTCGCCGGAGCGTGGCTCGGAGGCCAGCGAGGGGCGCTGGTCTGTCAGTCGAGCGGCCTCGCGAACACGTTCAACGCTTTGGGATCATTACACAAACCCTGGGGACTCCCGTTTGTGGGGATCGTCTCCCGCCGCGGCGGCCTCGGCGAACACAACCTCGCACAGGTCCCAGCCGGGTACGGGATGCCGCGGTTGCTCGACATCCTCGGTATCCGGAATCGATCCCTCGATTCGAGCACCGATGTTAGGCAGGCGGTCGAACTCGCCGCCGAGACTGCGTTCGCGACCCAGGAGCCGTTCGTCCTCCTCGCGGAGACAACTCTGACCGGAGGGAAATGATGGCTGCGGACCAGTCCGCATGTACCCGGGCCATCATCGAAGAAACACCGGACGCTGCTGTCATCTCGAACCTGGGAGCAGCATCGTACCACCTGATCGACGTCGAGGACCGCTCGCGGAACTTCTACCTGACTGGGGCCATGGGATCAACGACGCCCCTGGGACTCGGACTCGCAGTCGCAATCGAGGATCAAGTCACGGTCATCGACGGCGATGGATCATTGCTGATGTCGCTCGGGTCGCTTGCCACGGTCGCCGGGGTCGATCCGCAGAACTTGACGCTTGTCGTGATGGACAACGGGGCGTTCGAGACCACCGGCGGTCAGCCGACCCTCTCAGGGACCGCAGACCTCGCTGCGGTTGCGCGAGACTGTAATCTCGCTGCCTGGACCGCGACCGGGCTCAATGAGTTCCGGGAAACGTACTCTGATGCAGTCGAGCACGCGGGGGCGAGCGTCATCGTCTGCGAAGTCGAGGCGACCGAGCCAGAGGATCATCCGCCAATCGATTACGCTCACGCACACACCAAGTACCGGTTCAGACAGGAGTTCGTGGGCCAGTAGGCCCGGAGGTCACAGGGGTCGTCCTAGCCCAGAGGGGCGTGCCGGGCAAAGGCCGTGCAGTTCTCGGCCGCGTGACGGATCCCTCCCTGGTCCTGATACGGAAGTGAGAAACGTGGAAATGGTCGCAGTGTCAGCTCTGGGACGTCGAGGACCTGTCGCTTCCAGCAGCTTATTAACTGTCATTGACGAACATCATCGAGGTGCTGGAACCTCTTTTCGGCCGGGATGCGAGCATTCTGGGCGATCGGGACTTCCAGGCCATGTTGGCGGCGAACCTCCTCGCACCGCTCGGCGTGACTCTGCTTTCCCCGATTCTCAATGCCCTGACCGGTCCGTTCGGCGTTTCCACCGCCCGTCTTGGACTGTTGATTTCCGCATACACCGCCCCGCCTATCTTTCTGATCCCCGTCGCCGGGGCCATGGCCGACCGCTACGGACGGAAACCACTCCTGCTGACAGGAATCCTCCTGTTCGGGTCGGCTGGAACCGGGATTGCTTTCACTACCCAGTTTCGGGTAGCGTTGCTCCTTCGCTTCTTTCAAGGCGTCGGGTTCGCCGGATTGACGCCGATCATCATCACCAGCCTTGGAGACATATACGACGGGTCCCGTGAAGTGACTGCTCAGGGACTTCGGTTCACGAGTTCCGGGGTCTACCAGTCCGTTTTTCCGCCACTCGCTGGCCTGATCGTGGTTATCAATTGGCGGTACCCCTTCCTCCTCTACGGGCTCGCCTTCCCGGCAGCGATTCTGGTTTACGCCTGGTTCGACGAACCGCTGGACGGGCCCCGCCCAAACAGGGGTGGTGACCCCCAACCCGATGGCGGAGCTGCGTCCGGAGACCGCCGTCGTCAGGTGACAGCCCTCCTCAGGAAGCCGCGGGTGCTCTCGCTGGTAATTGGTCGGATGCTCCCGATGATCACCTGGACAGGCTTTCTCACATACAACTCCGTCCTCGTCGTCGAGTTGTTGAACGGAAGCGAGGCGCAGGCTGGTCTGCTCGTTACGATTAACAGCACCGCACTCGCGCTGGGAGGGAGCCAGACTGGTCGCATCACAGCCGCCTTCGACTCGCACCTTTGGCCGTTGACCGCGGCCAACGTTGGGCTCGGCGGCGGGCTCGCTCTCGCCGCGCTGGCTCCGTCCCTGTCCGCCGCGGCAGTCGGAGCGGCACTTCTCGGTGCCGGCTTTGGCATCTCCCTCTCGCTCTACCGGAGTATCATTACTGGTCTGGCGAGACCGACGTTACGGGGAAGCCTCGTCAGCGTAGCCGAATCCCTGGGCCGAGTCGGGTCCACCATTACGCCCGTGGGCATGAGCGCGCTAATCGTAGGTTTGACCCCTGGACTCGGCTTTGGCGACGCTGTCAGGTGGACGGCCGTTGGTGTGGGCGTTTTCGTCGGGGTCGGCGGTCAATTGTGTCTCGAGGTGGCACGGAGGAGGCCCCGGACTCAGGCCGAGCGCGCCTCGTGACGCCAGGGGGGAGGGCAGTGGGCGCTGAAATCCCTCTCCGTCCGGCTTCCATACCCGATGGCGTCCTCAAATGACGTCTTCTCGTTGGAGTCTGGTGTACTCGTCAGGATCCAGCCCGAGTTCCTGGCAATACACGTCGCGGTTGTGGCTCCCACGTTCGGGTCCGAGGTGGGAGACCTCACCGGGCGTCTCGGAGAATTTCGGGACAACGCCATGGGTCGTGACTTCCCCGAGCTCAGGGTCCTCAACCTTCACGAGGTCGTCACGAGCCTGGAAATGGCCGTCTGAGAAGATGTCCGAAATATCATAGATCGGTCCGACGATCGCCCCTGAGTCTTCCAGGACCTCGATCGCCTCGCGGGTCGACCGCTCGCTCGTCCATGATTCGATAATCGCATCGAGTTCATCGACGTTCTCAAGCCTGTCGGCATTCCTCTCGAACCGCTGGTCGGTGACGAGGTCCGGTCGGCCGATCGCCTCCATGACGTTCTCGAAGATCCGCTGTGATGAGGCCGATAATACGAGTTGGCCGTCAGCCGTCTCATAGAGGTTTCTGGGTGCAGAGTTGGATGACCTGTTGCCCGTCCGTTCCGGGACCTGCCCCATCATGTCGTACGCTTCAGGATGTCCGATGAACAGTCGAAAGAGGGGTTCATACAGCGTCACATCGATGACTTGCCCGCTCGTTGTCTCACCGAGTTCCCGGTCAAGGATGGCCGCTATCGCCGACATGGCAGCGTACTGACCGGCAGTCAGGTCTGCGAGAGGAATCGGTGGAAGGAGGGGCTCGCTGTCAGGGAAGCCGTTGTTGTGAGCCCACCCTGACAGGGCCTCCGCAACCGTCCCAAATCCGGGCTTGTCTGCTTTGGGGCCCGTCTGTCCATACCCGGAGATGCGGACCATTACGATCGCGTCATTGACCGCCGAGAGTTCCTCATAACCGAGTGACCACTCTTCCATCGTTCCGGGTCGGAAGTTCTCGATGACCACATCGGCCTCCTTGACCAGGTCACGGGCCAAAACCTGCCCCTCGTCGGTGGACAGATCGAGCGTGATACAGCGCTGATTCCGCCCCAACGACTTCCACCACATCGACGTCCCATCCGTACGGGGTTTCCAACTCCGGATCGGGTCCGGCTTAGTCGGGTGTTCGACCGAGATCACGTCCGCTCCGAGGTCTGCCAGCATGGAAGCCGAGAATCCCCCGCTGATCATCGTGGAAAAGTCGATGACACGGAGACTACTCAATGGGCCTGAAGGCATGTGTGTCAGACGGATATCGGGGTCGCCTAAAGAATCTATCATGCCGCCATGGGTGCGTATTCGGTCTCCAATCGGCCGTCGCCTGTGGTCATCCCTGCCGTCACGTGGGTCGGAGGCGGCTGAGACGAGGGGCCCGGGCGACAGAGCCTTGATGCCGGACCCCGTGGACGGGGGTGTGCTTCCGACGGACGCGTCGGATGAACGAACCCTGCAGAGATTCGGCCTGCCGCTCCTCGCAGCGGCAGGGGGAGTCGCCGGCTCGTTCCTGGCCGTCGGATACGCGCGCTCGTTCGTTGCAGTGCCGCTCGCACGCTATCTGTTGGGAGTTCTGCCCGATATCGTATTCGCCCTGGGAATCCAGTACCTGGGAGACTACGCCCAGCCGCTCCTTGTGCTCGGTGCAGCGGCCGTCTTTTTCTGCGTGTTCGCGGTCCTGACCCTGGGCGCACACAGGCTCGCTCGGCGGACGCCTGCACCGGTCGCGACCACCATCCTGGGCACGTGCTGCCTCCAGGCCGGTCTGGTGGCGGTAGTCACTGGGAACGCCTGGTCAGCCCTCGGAACCGGGCTCGGGAGCGGACTGGCTATCGCCGCAGGCCTTCTTGTCCCGGTCCGATCCCTGTTCGGTGACCGCACCGACACCAGCCCGTCTGTCCGTCGGCAAATGCTTCGGTCGGTCGGAGTCGTCGTCGGGCTGCTGAGCCTGGGGGGACTCAGATCAGCCACCCGCCGGAACGTCGACAGTCACGAATTGAGGGATCCCCGCGAAGGTGTTGACGACCCCGTGGTGCTGGAGCTACTCGACCGCGCGGAGGAGCGCTCGCTTGCTCTTCCAGACGTGGATCCACTCGTCTCGAGGGGGTTTTACCAGGTGGATATCACCTTGGCGGATGAACCGTCGATCGACCCCGAGGACTGGTCACTCCGGATCGACGGCAATGTCCCTGAACCGCAGACCATCACCTTTGATGGCCTGACCTCTCGACCCACGGAGCACCGATTCGTGACGCTTCGATGTGTGGGCGACAAACTCAACGGGACCAAAATCGACACGGCGCTGTGGACGGGCACCCCGCTGGGACCAATTCTCGAGGAGGCGAACGTTGGCGATGAGTGTTGTGTGAAGGTGGAGGCTGCCGACGGCTATTACCATGCGTTTCCTAGAGCGGCACTGGAGCGAGGCTTCCTCGCCTGGGGGATGAACGGGAAGCCTCTGCCAGAGGAGCACGGGGCTCCGGTCCGCGTCCTGATCCCAGGTCACTGGGGGGAAATCAACATAAAGTGGTTTACACGCATCGAGGTCCGCGACGAGGAAGCCACCGGCTACTGGGAGAAACGCGGGTGGCACGGGGCCGGGCCGGTCGAAACCGTCGCGAAGATTCACGCTCTCGAGCGAGACGGGCAGCGTGTCATCGTTGGCGGGCACGCTTATGCCGGAACAAGAGGCATCAGTCGAGTCGAAGTATCGATCGACGGAGGCGAATCGTGGCAGGACGCGGAACTCTCGGAGCCGCTCCCCGGGTCAGAATCGGCAGAGGGACGTGCTCGAGACGCCTGGCGTATGTGGCGGTTCGAGTACGAGAAACCCGAGTCACACGAGGTAGTCGCCAGGGCTTACGAACGGGACGGCACGTTACAGACGCGTGAGGAGTCCGAGGCGTTTCCTCGCGGGGCGACCGGCTGGGTTCGCCGTCCAGTCTGGGAACACGACAGCTGAAGGTTTCGCTCGGCTATCGGACCCGGGTTACCGTGTCAGCTTCCCGAGTGATACCCGATGACATCCTCCCCGGCGTGACCGCCGGGGTTTCCCCCGTGGGAGTCGCGGCCAGTCTACGACTCGCCGGCGGCAACATTCCCGTCCCGGTGGACGGTACTCGGGTCTGTGCGCTGTTCGG
>CAZCXJ010000023.1:0-28001 GCA_964502585.1 uncultured Candidatus Halobonum sp. | reverse complement strand
GGACAAGAAGGGCGACGAGAAGATGGAGGCGTTCAACGACCGGACCAAGCGGATCGATTACCCGTACGTTCTCGAGTACGAACAGGAGGCGAACATCTACCGGAAGATGCTCCGGAACGCCGACGTGCCGGACATCCACGTCGAACCACATACGCTGGAGATGGCGGGCCTTTTCGGGGTTTTGACCAGGATCGAGGAGCCCTCTGACGAGACGATCTCGTTGGTTCAGAAGGCGAAGGCGTACAACGGTGAGATCGACGAGACCGACGATATCGACGAGAAGAAGCTCCGCGAAGACGGCGACGCGCAGGCCGACATTGCGGAAGGAATGGAGGGAGTCTCGGCCCGGTTCATCGGCGACGAGATCGCCGAGGCGATCATGGACTCGACCCACCGCGGCCGGTCGTACCTCTCACCGTTGGCTGAGTTCAAGCATTTCGAAGAGAACCTCGAGAACCACGGCTCCATCCAAGAGGCACAGTTCGAGACGTACCATCGGTATCTGGAACTCGTTCGGGAGGAGTACAAGGAACGGGCGATCGAGGACGTCCGTCACGCTCTGGCGTACGACCTGGACGAGATCAGGCGGCAGGGCGAGAAATACATGGACCACGTGATGGCGTACATCGATGACACGACCGTCGAAGATGACCTCACGGGTCGTGAACAGGAACCGGACGAGAAGTTCCTCCGATCGGTCGAGGAGAAGCTCGACATCCCGAGCGACCGGAAGGACGATTTCCGTCAGGAGGTGGCCAACTGGGTCTCACGGCGGGCCCGGGAGGGGGTCAGCTTCGACCCGCAGGACAACGATAGGCTCCGGCGCGCACTCGAACGGAAACTCTGGGAGGACAAGAAACACAACATCAACTTCTCGGCGTTGGTGTCCGCGAACGAGCTGGACGACGACGAACGGAGCGCCTGGATCGACGCGCTCGTCGATCAGGGGTACTCCGAGGAGGGTGCCCGGGAGGTCCTGGAGTTCGCCGGCGCGGAAGTCGCCAAGACCGAACTAGAGGAGGCGTGACCCCCCGGGATGAGCGACTACATCCGGCGCGCCGACCGTGCACTGGAGGGAGCCTACGAGCCGCCGATGGACCTCGACGAGTACGTCGAGACGGCGCTGGAGTCCCCCTCGATCGCATCCCACGCGTCGAAGTACCTCCTGGAGGCGATCGAATCGATGGGAACCCGGACGGTCGTCGAGGAGGGTGAACTCCGCGAACGGTACCGGTTTTTCGACGACCCGCACAACGACGGGGAGCATGCGGTTTTGGGCAACACGGCGGTGCTGAACGCGTTCGTCGATGACCTCCGAAGTATCGCTGCCGGGCGCGGCAAGCGAGAGAAAATGGTCTGGTTCGACGGACCGACCGCGACCGGCAAGTCGGAACTGAAGCGGTGTCTCGTGAACGGGCTTCGGGAGTACTCCAAGACTCCCGAGGGGCGGCGGTACACCGTCGAGTGGAACGTCGCCGGTGCCGGCGAGGCACGGGGACTGAGCTACGGTGGGGAGGTGGAGGACGAGGACGACTGGTATGAGTCGCCGGTTCAGACACACCCGCTGTCCGTGTTCCCGTCGGCCGTGCGACGGGAAATCATCGGTGACCTCAACGACCATGACGACTCACACGTGCCCCTCCGGTTGGAGGCGGGTCTGGATCCGTTCTCCAGAGAAGCCTACGAGTATCTGGAGGAACAGTACCGGCGGGAGGGGGTAACGGACCTGTTTTCGGCGGTCACCGATCGGCGACACCTCCGGGTGAAGAACTACGTGGTCGACGTGGGGCGGGGAATCGGCGTCCTCCATGCGGAAGACGACGGCACCCCCAAAGAGCGGCTGGTGGGGTCCTGGATGCCGGGGATGCTCCGGGAGTTGGGGTCACGTGGGCGTAAGAACCCGCAGGCGTTCAGTTATGACGGGGTCCTTTCCCAAGGAAATGGGTTGCTCACCGTCGTTGAGGATGCCAGTCAACACGCCGACCTGCTGCGGAAGCTGTTGAACGTCCCCGACGAGGGACGGGTGAAACTCGACAAGGGAATCGGGATGGACATCGACACCCAGTTGCTCATCATCTCGAACCCGGACTTGGACGTCGAACTCGATCAGTACGCCGACCGAAACGGGCGGGACCCGCTGAAGGCCCTGAAGCGTCGGCTCGACAGACACGAGTTCCGGTATCTCACGAACCTCTCGTTGGAGACGGAGTTGATCCACCGCGAGCTGACCGACGAGACGGCCCTCTGGGAAACGCGGGCGATTTCACCCGAGGAGGAACCGGACCCCGAGGCGGTGGCCGAGGCGGTCCAAGAGCGAGTCCGACAGCCGCTCCGGGTCGAGGTTCGGGACGGCCGGGGACGGACCCGCGAGCGGGAACTCGCCCCACACACCCTGGAGGCAGCCGCGACCTATAGCGTCCTGACCCGGCTGGATGGGGACGACCTTCCGGGTGACCTGACCCTGGTCGAGAAAGCGTTGCTGTTCGACCGAGGCTATGTCCGGCGGGGTGACGACCGGATCGAAGCCGAGTCGTTCGCGTTCGACGGGGACGATGGCAGACATGGCATTCCGGTGACGTATACGCGGGACGTTATCGCGGACCTGCTACACGAGGAGTCCGAGCGTGCTCATCCGGAGTACGCCGTCGAGGATGTCCTGATGCCAGAGGACGTACTGAACGCAATGGCGGACAGGTTGAGCGGCGCGCCGGTGTTCTCGCGGGCGGAAGCCGCCGAATACGAGAACCGACTCGCCGCGGCCAAGGAACATGTCTTCGAAAAGCAGGAAACGGACGTCCTCAACGCGATCCTGGCCGGGAAAGGCGTGGAGGAGGAAACAGTCGCCGAGTACGTCGAACACGTGTACGCCTGGGCGGAAGACGGTCAGGTGGAGACGGAGCGGGGGCCGATCAACCCGGACCCGTTACTGATGAAAGTGTTCGAAGTCGAACACCTCGGTCGGTTCTCGGGGGACGACTACAACGGCAACGACCCGGAAGCGGCGGTCGCCGAGTTCCGCCGGGAACGTGTCATCACCGCGCTCAACCGATACGCCTGGAAGAACCGTGACGAGGACTTCGCAATCGGGGATGTTGATCTCCGTGAAATTCCAGTGATCAGGACGGTCCTGGACACGTACTCCTGGGACGACGTCCGGCGGATCTTCGAGGACTTCAACCCGGAACAGTGGGAAGATCCGCCGGAGAACACCGAGACTGCTCGAATCAAAACCGAGACCATCGACCGGCTGACTGACGAGGGGTACTCCCCTGCCTCGGCAGAACTGACGAGTCGTGCGGTGATGAAGGAGGTGGCTCACCGATGGGGCTGAGGGACGACCTCGAACGGTTCCGGGAGATCGGCGAACGCCGCCGGCAGGACCTCGCCGAGTTCATCCGCGAGGGTGACCTCTCAGGCTCCGGCCGGGACGATATCCGGGTCCCGATCAAGATCGTTGACCTGCCCGAGTTCGCGTACGACCGTCGCGAGATGGGGGGCGTGGGTCAGGGACAAGGAGGAACGCCTGAACCGGGACAACCGGTAGGCCAGCCGGAACCGGGCGACGGTGACGAGGAGGGCGACCCTGGCGAGGGTTCCGGAGAGCACGAGTATTACGAGATGGACCCGGAGGAGTTCGCCCGGGAACTCGACGACGAACTCGGCCTCGATCTCGAGCCGAAGGGGAAGAAGGTCGTCGAGGAGATCGAGGGAGACTTCACGGAGTTAACTCGAGCCGGTCCAGACTCGACGCTGGATTTCGAGCGACTGTTCAAACGGGGGCTCAAGCGGAAGTTGGCGATGGACTTCGACGAGTCGTACGTCCGCGAGGCGTGTAAGGTGGCGGAGACAGACGCCCGGGACGTGTTCGAGTGGTGTCGCGAGCAGCACATCCTTGTCTCGAAGTCGTGGATCGAGGACGCGATGGCGGACCTGTCGGCCGACGAGCGTGGAACCTGGGCGTCCTTCGAGGAGATGGACGCCAACGTCGAGCGGGAGACGGTTGGTGAACGCATCAGACGCGACGGGATTCGGGACGTTCCGCTCCGTCGGGAGGACGAACGATACCGCCATCCGGAAACGGTCGAGCGGAAGCAAAAGAACGTCGTGGTCGTCAACATCCGTGACGTCTCGGGCTCGATGCGGAAACAGAAACGGGAGCTGGTGGAGCGGACCTTCACTCCCCTGGACTGGTATCTCCAGGGGAAGTACGACAACGCGGAGTTTCGGTATATCGCCCACGACGCAGAGGCGTGGGAGGTTGACCGACCGGAGTTCTTCGGGATCCGGTCCGGCGGGGGGACCAGAATCTCGAGCGCGTACGAACTCGCCGCCGAGATCCTCGAGGAGTATCCCTGGAGTGAGTGGAACCGATACGTGTTCGCGGCTGGAGACTCAGAGAACTCCTCGAACGATACGACCGAGAACGTGGTTCCGCTCATGCAGGAGATCGACGCAAACCTGCACGCGTACGTCGAGACCCAGCCGGGGGGGAACACCATCAACGCGACCCACGCTGAAGAGGTCGAATCCGCACTCGGCGACGCCGACAACGTTGCCGTTGCACGGATCGCCGACCCGGAGGACGTGACCGATGCGATCTACGAGATCCTCAGTACAGAGGACGGTGAGACAGAATGACGAAACCAAACTCAATGAGGACGAGGTGGGGCGGCACATGATCGACGAGCGGATCCTGGCCCGTCGAGAGGCGGACCGACTGGAGGAACCGGTCGAGATGGCACGGGAGTTAGCCGAGAGGCTCGGCCTCGACCCCTACCCCGTCAACTACTGGATCGTGGATCATGATGAGATGAACCGCTTGATCGCGTACGACGGGTTCCAGCGTCGGTACCCGCATTGGCGCTGGGGGATGAAGTACGATCGCCAACGGAAATCCGATCAGTTCGGGATGGGAAAGGCCTTCGAGATCGTCAACAATGACAACCCGAGTCACGCGTTCCTCCAGGAGTCGAACAACCTGGCGGACCAGAAGGCGGTCATCACTCACGTCGAGGCGCACGCTGACTTCTTCCGGAACAACCAGTGGTTCGGCCGGTTTGCGGGCGACCGAGACGACCCCGAAGCTGCCGCGATGCTGGAACGGCATGCCGAACTCGTTAGCGACATCATGGACGACCCGGAGATCGAGCGGGGCGAGGTCGAACGATTCATCGACGCCGTGCTGTGTATCGAGGATACCATCGACCAGTACCGGGCGTTGACGGACAAACAGGAGGGTACGGACGAGACCGCCGAGGATTTCCGGGAGCAGTTGGCCGGGATGGACCTCTCATCGGAGGTCCGCGACCAGGTGTTCGACGAGGAGTGGATCGAGGACCAGGCCGAGGACGACTCGTTGGCCGACCCGCGACCCGACGTGCTCGCGTATCTCCAGACGTACGGGAAACAGTACGATTCGGAAGAGGGGAAGGCAGTCGAACGCCCCGACTGGCAACACGACCTCCTAGAGGTACTACGAACGGAGGCCTACTACTTCGCGCCCCAGAAGCTGACGAAGGTGATGAACGAAGGGTGGGCGGCGTACCACGAGTCGCTGATGATGGCCGAGGAGGGGTTCGCTGACGTGGACGAGTTCCTCACGTACGCCGATCATCAAGCACGGGTGCTGGGGTCATCGGGTCTCAACCCTTACAAATTGGGGAAGGAACTGTGGGAGTACGTCGAGAATACCGCGAACCGCCGGGAGGTGGCCGACAAACTCCTGCGGGTCGAAGGGGTGACGTGGCGGAACTTCCACGAGGCGATCGAGTTCGACGAGGTCGGAAAGCTGCTTGCTCCCGACGAGGCGATCGTGGGCATCAGACCCGACACCCTCGACCGCCTGGATCCCGACGACCCGCGTGTTGACGCGACGGCGCTCGAACGGGCTCGGGGTGGTGACCTCGATGTCGGGCGCTATCCGTGGGCAGTCCTCACCTACGAGGGGCTCGTCGAGCGGCATTTCTCGCTCGCGAAACCGGCCCACCGTGGGTTCCTCGAGCGAATCGGCCGCACGGAACTGGAACAGCTCTCGCGGTACATGTTCGACGACACGCGGTATGCCGACGTGGACGCGGCGATCGCTGATGTCGACTATCGGGCGGGATGGGATCGGATGCGGGAGGTTCGGGAGAGCCACAACGACGTCACCTTCATCGACGAGTTTCTCACCCACGAGTTCGTCGAGGAGGGGAACTACTTCGCCTACGAGTACTCGCGGGCGACCGGCGACTACCGTGCCACCAGCTCGGACCCGGAGGACGTCAAAAAGAAACTCCTCCTCCAGTTTACCAACTTCGGCAAGCCCTCGATCGCAGTGTACGACGGGAACTTCGACAATCGGGGGGAGCTCCTGGTTGGTCACCAGTACAACGGCGTCGGGCTCGACATGGAACAGGCCCGTCGAACGCTCGAACGGGTGTTCGAACTCTGGGGCCGTCCCGTGAACCTGATGACCATCGTCACGGAGTACGACGACCACGAACTCGAGGTTGCCCGGCGGCGCAACCGCGAACCCGAGGGAACGGAAGTCGGCCGGCGGGTCCGATACGACGGCCAAGAGTTCGAGACACACGACCTGGATCCGGAGTGGGAAGACCGGATCGCCGCTGCCGAGGTCGATTACGACACGAAACCGGATGACTGGCTCGCCTGATACCCGACCGGGCAAACGAGACCGTCGGGCCTGTCATGCCGTATACGCCACGCGGGCAATCCTCGATCCGACGGCAACTAAGCCCTAGCCGGGACCGGGTCCACGGGTTCAAGGGAGTGGCTCCCTGAGAAGGTCTACGACGATGAGCGACGACATCGGACTGGTCTGGTTCCGCCGCGACCTCCGTGTGCTCGATAACGAAGCGCTGAGCGAAGCCTCGACCCATGACAGAGTCATTCCGGTGTACTGTTTCGATCCCCGTCACTACGGGGAACAGGCGTTCGGCGGAAGCAACTCGTTCCGTTTCGAAAAGACCGGAGGTCATCGGACGAGATTTCGACGTGAAGCCGTCGCCGACCTGCGTGAACGATTGCGTAGACAGGGATCCGACCTTGTCGTCCGTCGGGGCCGGCCAGAGACCGAGGTTCCCGCGGTAGCGGACGCCGTCGACGCTGATAGCGTCTACTTTCACACCTTCCCGACTCCGGAGGAAGTCACGGTCGAGAACCGTCTCAAACAGGCATGCCGGGACCACGGGTACGGTGTCCGCCGATTCTGGGGACATACGCTCTATCATATCAACGACCTCCCAACCCCGTATACCGAGATCTCGGACACCTACACCAGTTTCCGAAAAAGCGTCGAGAGCGATGGGACCGTCCGGGAGGTCCGAGAGCGACCATCGCTCCCAGCGTTACCTGGAGCCGGTGTCGAGCCCGGATCGATTCCCGATCCGGCGGACCTCGGGGTAGGCTCGGACAGTCGGGAGCAGAATGGACCGAGGTCGGACGGCGATATCCGTTCCGAAGACCGGAGTGTGCTGGGGTTCGAGGGGGGAGAATCCGCCGGTCTGGACCGTGTCCAAGAGTACATCTGGGAAAACGACCGGCTTCGGGAGTACAAGGAAACGCGCAACGGGATGCTGGGGGCCGACTACTCGTCGAAGTTTTCCGCCTGGTTGAACGAGGGCTGTCTTTCGCCTCGCTATATAAAGGAGGAGATAGACCGATACGAGGACCGTCGGGTGGCGAACGAATCGACATACTGGCTTGTTTTCGAACTGATCTGGCGGGATTTCTTCGCGTTCCAGTTTGCCAAACACGGGGCCACCTTCTTCACACAGGGCGGGATTCGGGAGCGGACCGATATCGACTGGCGAATCGATGCGACCGCTCTTGAGCGGTGGAAGTCGGGTGAAACAGGGATCCCGTTCGTCGATGCCAATATGCGGGAACTGAACAGGACGGGGTACATGAGTAACCGGGGTCGTCAGAACGTCGCCTCGTTCTTGGCAAACAACCTTCGTCTGGACTGGCGAAAAGGGGCGGCCTACTTCGAGACCCAACTCGTTGACTATGACCCGTGTTCGAACTACGGCAACTGGGCGTATATCGCGGGAGTTGGAAACGATTCACGAGACCGATACTTCAATATTATTAAACAAGCGCGGAGGTACGACCCGGAGGCTGCGTACGTCAAACACTGGCTACCGATCCTCGATCCACTCCCCCCGGAGTACGCACACGAGCCGTGGACGATGACCGAGGAAAAACAGGCCGATTACGGGATCGAACTGGGTGTCGACTACCCGGAGCCGATGATCGATCTGGACGCCTCATACGAGAAGCTCCGGTAATCGTCCTGCCCGGTCAGGTCATCCGGACGTCCTGCCATCCGTCCAGACCGGCGTCAAAGATTGCCAGTCCGAGCGCGAGCCACCGGGTCGATAGACCCGCAACGGTTCCGGTCGGCTCAACGACCCCGGACAGCAGTAGCCCCGCCAGTACGAAGTTCGACGGGTTATGTTCGATCGATGCGAACGCGAGTGGGCCATTTCCCTTCCGGATCCGGTACTCGTCCACCAGGTCCTTTCCAAGTGATACCAGAAGGATCAGAAACAGGAGCCAAACCGGAAACCGTTCGAGCGTCACTAGAATCCCGAAATAGATCCCACCGAAGATGACGGTGAACGCGGCGTAATATGTCAGACGACTACCCAGCATAGCTAACCGATGTGTTCAGGATGTATATAGCATCACTGGCGACCGATCCGAACTCGGGGGCTCCAGCTTCGGCTGTGAGCGATCTGATCGCCCTCACGGGAAAGCGGAACCCGGATCGCCAGAGGTAGTCGGTGGTTGCCGTACAACGGACGCATTATCACATCTCTTATCTCGAGGAAAAAATTCAAGTGAATCTTGAAATTAGGTCTTCGAAATGAGTACTGGATCTCCCCAGAGGGTGGAGGAGACGGTCTCCAAGCTCCAGGATCAGTTCCGGAGAGGAGAGATTCCTCGGGAAGAGTTCGAGAGCAAGATGCAGGAACTGGCCGAGATACAGGAGTCGGCGGACCCTCCCGAGGGATCCGCAGGGGGGGAACGATTTAACTCAGGATGGGGATCGATCGCGGGGCGAGCTACCGGCATCGTGTCGCGTCTCCGGGATTCGGTCAGGACGCCCACCGTTCCCGATTATTCGAGTTTGGGAGCGGCCAGGACGGGGACGAGGAGACTCCACCAGAGCGTATCAAGGACGGTGCGGCGGGTCGGGCATGGATCCAAGGTATTTCTCGTCAACATCATGCCTCCGGCTGTCTTTGCGAGCGGAAGCAGCCTGCTCGCATACACGGGGTTGGAACCGGTCATCGGGCGGGCCAGTCTCGTCGCTACAGTTATGGTTTTCATTACCCTTCTCGTACTCGGGGGCCGCTGGATCGACGAGACGAACTGACCGGCACTGGATCAGGATATTTGGGTCAGATAACTACCCACACCGGAGCAGGCGGATGTCCGGTTCGCGTGTGTCCGACCGACGGGACTGCACTCGATCCCAGTCCCGGGGGCGATTGCCCGGGACGGACGCGTGGCTCGAAGTACGAGTCATAAATTCAGTCGATTTGCCCCGACCCAGTTCTGGGTGGCGAGTCTGTGAACTCGGAATATGGGGGCAGACAACCAACAAACACCACGGCAGCGGAGACTGATGCTCGCTCGGGGATTCGAACCCCGGTCATCGGCTGTCTCCTAGATGGACGGAACGAACGTCCAATCTATCGAAAGGCCGATATGATTGGCCGGACTACACCAAGCGAGCCCAGTCACGACTGGTTCCGGGAGGAATTTAATCCCATCGGATTCGGGGACGAAAGCGCTCGAACACCCATCGGGAGGAAAGGGGCCAGTAGTGAAGGATTGGTGCAGTCAAACTCTGATTTTGGAAATTTGACACCTTTCAGCGGCGGCCATTGGCCTCAGCGCGGATCGGTGAGCAGCCTCCAGCTACGGGAGCAGCGGGGGGAACCACGAGAATCGGGACCGGTCGTGGCGAGAGGGACCGTCAGCCACCTAGGAACGAGGATGTCTCGGCGTCACGTACCGAGAGGACGACGTTACCGGCGTTGGCTCGAACCGACCGGGTGGTCGACCCGTAAATGAGTTGTCGGAACGGTCCCCTTGTCGGAGCACCCAGAACAGTCAGGTCGTAGTATCGGGATTGTTCGGCAACCACCGGACCAGCCTCCTCGGCGGACACGGTCCATGTGGTCGTTTTGGTGGGCCTGTCGATGCGGCGCCGGGCCGCCTCCATGTACGAATCCGCCCGTTCACGCGTACGGGTGTTTCCTCCTTCGATAACGTGGAACACGTCGACCCACGCATCACAGTCGGTCGCGATCCGACCGGCGATGTCCGCCGCGAGACCCGAATGCGGTCCCCCCGCGATAGGTAATAGGATCGAGTTGGCGGACTGGTATCCGGAGCGCCCGTTGACGACGACCACGTCACAGGCCGCGTGGGTCGCGACCCGTTCGGTAAACCCGCGTCTTAGAAGGCTCCCATACGGATTGCTCGGGAGGACCAGGGTGTCGATGTCCTGTGCCTCGACGGCCCGCCCGAGTCCCCGCGCGAGGCCGCGACTGTACCGGAAGCGTCTGTGCGTCGTTGGGTTGACGGTGTCGAGTGCCCAGTCGAGGAGCCTCTCGATGGTGCCGCTGGACCGGCTCAAATCCGTGACTGTCCTGGAATCCCGGGGACCCATGAGAGTGAGGGTCGCGGTTGTGGCACGAGCGAGCGCTGTCCCGACCCTGACCTGGTCCGCAACCACTGCTGAATCTGGATCAAGCAACGGGAGCAACACGTGGGTGCCGTTGAGCCCCCCAGTCATTCCCGAAGTGCCGGTGGACACCCTCGAATCGGTCCCGACCCGTTCGGACATGAGCTCGCTGAGGGTCACGTCCTTTCGGTGTTACCTCCGGTACAAAAAACCCGGGTTAGCCTGGCACATCGCTGTCGAAGCCGGCACCCGTCCGGACTCTATCGACCTTCGAACTCCGGCTCCTCATCCGACATGAACGCGGTGACGCCCTCCATCAGGTCATCTGTGCTCATCAAATGACCGAACGCCAGGGCCTCGATCTCCAGGCCGGCTTCGGTGTCATGACGACCCTGAAGCATCGCACGTTTGGTGTATCGCTGTGCGATCGGCGGACCGGCCGCGAGATCACGGGCGAGATCCAGTGCTTCGGCCTCGAGACTGTCACTGTCGACCACCCGGTTGACGAAGCCGTACTCGGCCATCGTCTCGGTATCGTACCGGTCGGCGGTCAGAATCACCTCGCGAGCCCGGCCTTCGCCGATGACGTGTGCGAGCCGCTGGGTTCCCCCCCAGCCGGGCAGCAGGCCGAGATCATGTTCCGGCTGACCGAACTCCGATCGGGTACTCGCGACTCGAAGGTCGGCACACGTCGCCAGTTCCATTCCACCGCCGAGACAATACCCGTCGATCCCTGCCACCACCGGGACGTCTGCAGCTTCCAGTTTCCCGAACACACGCTGGCCCCGTCGCGACAGTTCGACGGCGCTGAGGGGGTCTGCCCCGCCAGCCGCCATGGATTGGACATCGGCGCCCGCAGAGAAGGCCCGGTCGCCGGCCCCCGTCAGGAGGATCGTTCGAACCTCATCCGTCGTCGAAAGCTCATCGATCGCCGTGTCGAGCTCCCCCAAAAGCTCGTCACTGATGGTGTTCATGCGGTGGGGGCGGTCGAGGACGATCCGCCCGACCCGCCCATCGATCTCGACCCGAAGAGTATCGTACGCCCTCATGTCGTCTTCCGTCTCCCCTCCGCCCGGCCCGTGGAACCCCGCGTCCTCCTCAGCGAGGGTCTGGAGGTACTCAGAGGGAGCGTATCTCGCAGCGCCAGTCTCGTCGTGTAGATCAGCTAGGGTCGTGTACAACTCCTCCACGCCTCGTTCGTCGGCTATTTTCGCCGGGCCGTCCGGGAACCCTCCCCCTAGTTGCATCGCCTGGTCGATCGCGGACGCCTCCGCGACATCCCCCTCGATCAATTTGGCTACTTCGTTGGCCATCACCGCCACGAGCCGTGTCCGAACCTCCTCTTGTATCGCATCACTCGGAATCTCGGCTCCGCCGTTCTCGTACTCGTAAAACCCTTTATCGGTCTTTTTCCCGAGTTCGTCGGCATCGACCTTCTCGGCCAGCAGTGGGCACGGCTCGTAGGCATCCCCCAGCTCCGAGTGCATGTACTCCAGCACGTGAAGGCCGACGTCGATACCGACCTGGTCCGCGAGTTCGAAACTCCCCATCGGGAGGCCCAATCCGAATTTCGTGGTCGAGTCGACCTCGGCGATGGACGCTTCCCCTTCATGAACGAGCCAAGCGGCCTCGTTCATGAGGGGGACCACCACTCGATTGAAGATGAAACCCGGCGAGTCCTTATGCACACGGACCGGCGTTTTCCCCATCGCCTTCGCGACCTCCTCGACGAGGTCCAGGGTTGCGTCGTCCGTGTGCTCTCCCGCGATCACTTCCACCAGGTCCATCCGAACCGGAGGGTTGAAGAAATGCATTCCGCAGAAGCGTTCCGGACGGGACGTCGCCTCGGACAGGTCCGTTATCGAAAGGCTGGACGTGTTCGAGGCTATGACTGCCCGGTCGGGGACGTACTGCTCCACCTCGGCGTACACGTCCCGTTTGATATCCATCCGCTCGGGGACCGCCTCGATAACGAGATCGGCACCGGTCACGGCTGCTTCGACCTCGACGACCGGTTCGATACGGTCGAGCGCTGCGGCCGCCTCGTCGTCGGTGATCCGGTCGTTCTCAACGAGTTTGCCAAGTGACCATTCGATGTCTTCGTACCCGTCACGGACGAGTTCTTCGTTGATATCCCGCATCCGGACGTTATACCCGGCCAGTGCGGCTACCTCGGCGATTCCGTGACCCATATTTCCCGCTCCGAGCACCGTCACCGTTTCTACCTCGGACGCGTCCATGACCGGGGATGGGGGCGGTCCCGCGTTGAACGTTTCCCTCTCGCGTCACGTTGGGGCGGATTAGGTCACCGAACCGGAGCCGAGGGACGGTGTGACGGAAATCGATTTCCGGACGCGTCCGCAAAGAGAGGCCGTGGCCGAGTCCCACGACCATCTGCGGACGACCGACCTCGCCCCGCTGGTCGAGGAGTACGGCGAACTCACGTTGGAACCGGCGGACGATCTCTTCGAACGACTGGTCATATCCGTGATCAATCAGCTCATCTCGACCGAGGCGGCCCGGACGATCCGGGGGCGGCTGTTCGAGCAGTTCCGCGTGACTCCCGAAGCGATGCTCGCAGCCGACGAGCAGGCACTCCGTGAGGTCGGGCTGTCACCGCAGAAAATCGAGTACATCACGAACATTGCGGACTGGTTTATCGCGGAGGAAGTCACCCGGGACCGCTTCAGGGAAATGAGCGATGAGACAGTGATCGAGGACCTGACCGCGGTCCGCGGTGTGGGAGACTGGACCGCGAAGATGTTCCTGATGTTCGGACTCGGGCGCGAGGACGTGTTTCCGGTCGAGGACCTCGCGGTCCGACGTGGGATGAAGAAGCTATATGGCGATCTCTCACGGGACGAGATGCGATCACGTGCCGGGGTCTGGACGCCGTATCGGTCCTACGGAACGCTGTACGTTTGGAAACGGTACGTCGATGAGGAGTCGAACGTCGATACCATTGTCGTCGACTGAAGAGGACCGGGGTCGTTCCTCCAAATCAGGTGTCGTCGGCAGTCTCACGCCCGTTATCGGTCGTATCCCCGTCATCCGGGCGGTCGCGGACCTCCGACGCCCCCGCGGCGCTCGCTCTGGCTCGACGGCCGACGTCGACCCGGTAGTGTTGCAGGATGTCCCGCCCCAGTAGAAGCGGGTAGTCCATATGCGACCGGTCCTCGACGCTGGCCGTCACCGTATGCTGACGCCCCCCGATCCCGACGACCAGATCGACGACCGGACGGACCCGGCCTGACTTCACGCTACCGGACCTGACTCGAGTCATGCTCCGGATCGGGCCGGCACCGATCGCAGCAGCGAGTCCGGTATCGATGCTCGTCCGAGTGGCGCCGGTGTCTGATTTCGCGAGGGCCTGATTGGACCCAGTCGTGCCCGTGACCACCACTTCCTCGATGTACCCGATAACGGGCGTGTCGGCTGGGCGGACCCGAGTGGAAGTCGGTGTACAGGACGGTTGGGAGTCATCGAGCGTGGCCGCCAGGTCCTCGACCCGGTCCTGGTCGACGGCCCCACCGGCCCGTTCGATAGCCATCTTAGCGATGTACGGTGCTGGTGAGCGACCACAGGCCCGATAGAGGCCTTTGAACCCCGCCGTCGGGTTGACTTCCAAAACGTACCAGCCGTCATCGCCCTCGATGAGGTCCACGCCGGAGTAGTCGAGTCCGACCGCCTCCGTCGCCTCGAGCGCCATTTCCCGGGCCGCCGGAGGGAGATCGTCGGTCGCGTCCTCGACGCTCCCTCCAAGGGCGACGTTCGTACGCCAGTCCCCTTCCGGGGCGTACCGGTACATTGCCCCGATGGTCGTCCCGTCGACGACGTACACCCGGAGGTCGCGATGGCTATCCGGGTCGCGTTCGAGCAACCGCTGGAGAAACGCCCGTCTGGTTCCCACCACCGGGTTTACCGACTCGTCGAATTCGACTTTCCACGTGCCGCCGCCGTGGGTACCGATCGCAGTTTTGTACACCGCCTGGGGTCCGAAGCGGTCGCGCGCTCCGTTGAGACGGGTCGCCGAGAGGGCGAGTAGCGCATCCGGCACGCGGACGTCGTGTTCGGAGAGAGTCACGGCGGTCGCGAACTTGTGGATCGCCGTGAGGACGGCCGACGGCCGGTTCAGGATCGGGCGTGCCCGGGCGAAGGTCATCGCCAGACCGAGTCCTTCCGAGGGGTCCTCGACCTTTGAAAGCAGGAGCCGGTTAGCCACCACGTCGACCTCAGGTTCGATCTCAACCTCACCGTCGGCGATACTGACGGCCGTGTTCTCTCGTCTGAGCCACTCAGGATCGTGGCCGAGTTCTTCGATCGCGTTGCAGATGGCCTTGGTCTCCTTGCTCTTGTGTAAAGAGAGGACCCCAACGGTGACGGACTCACTCATGAGCGGGCACTCGCCCGGTGCGTAGAAAGGGCTTCTGTCGACAGGAACCCGAAGCGACTTAACCGCCTGTCACACAGTCCCACACAATGGCAGTCCCTGTCGGTGTCCTCGGCGCGACCGGCGCCGTCGGACAACGGTTTGTTGGACTAATCGACGACCACCCCACGTTCGAACTCGCGGCGGTGACGGCGAGCCATGAGAGCGCCGGGGACCTGTACCGTGACGCTGCTGCGTGGCGACTGAACACCGCCATGCCTGAGCCCGTGGCGGAGATGCGTGTCCGGCCAACTGCCGTAGACGCCATCCCCGAAGACGTCGGTCTGCTGTTTTCCTCGCTTCCGTCCGACGTGGCAGCCGATGTCGAACCGGACCTTTGCGAAGCTGGGTACGTGGTCTCTTCCAACTCCTCGAACGAACGCCTCGCGGACGACATCCCCCTGACGATTCCGGAAGTCAATCCAGGCCATCTGGACCTAATCGAGGTGCAGCGGGACCGACGGGGCTGGGAGGGAGCGCTTGTCAAAAACCCGAACTGTTCGACGATCACGATGGTTCCGACCCTGGCTGCACTCCGAAGGTTCGGCATCGAGACGGTGCATGTCGCAACCCTGCAAGCGGTCTCGGGTGCCGGCTACTCCGGCGTGACGTCCATGGAGATCCTGGACAACGCGATCCCGCACATCGGGGGCGAAGAGCGGAAGATGGAGACGGAGACACGGAAGCTGCTTGGGACCTTCGACGGGGCCGAGATCTCATGGCACGGGGCAACGGTGGCGGCGTCGTGCAATCGCATTCCGACGATCGACGGCCACCTGGAGAACGTCTTCGTCGGACTGGCCGAGTCCCCGGACGCGGACGCCGTCCGGGCGGCGCTTGGCGACGTCGAAGGAGTCGATCTTCACTCCTCCCCGGACCAGTTGATCCACGTGTTCGGTCCGAACCACCCCGACCGGCCACAGCCCCGCCTGGACCGGGACCGGGCCGACGGGATGCAGGTTGTCGCCGGCGGGATCGAGACGACCGACGAGGGGACCCAGTACAACTGTCTCGCTCACAACACCCTCCGGGGCGCCGCCGGGGCTTCACTCCTCAACGGTGAACTTCTCCTCCGAGAGGGCTGGCTCTAAGAGGACGCTGTACTCGGGAGCCAGGCGAAGACCGCCGGACCACGGGGCCTCATCCGCCCGAACCTAGTGCGGCCTCGACCTTCTCGATCGGGTGTCGTGGCCGTCCGCTCAGTCGGCTATCACGGACCTGCGTGCGACAGGACGCCCCGGGCGCGACGACCGCCTCTCCGTCACTGGCCTCGATCTCGTCGACGAGCAACGAGCCGATGGCTTTCGAGAGCTCGAAATGCTCGGCCTCGTATCCGAACGAACCGGCCATCCCACAGCAAGTCGAATCCAACGGGTCGACGACGTATCCCGCGCGTCGAAGGACGCCGACGGCGTGGTGGTCGGAGCCCAACGCCTTCTGGTGGCAGTGGCCATGATACGCCAGCGTCTCGTCGGGATTGGTAAACTCGAGTCTGTCGTCCAATCTGGTCCGGTCGATATACTCCAACAGACCGAAGCTGCCGGCCACGACGCGCTCGGTGGCGTCCGTTCCCAACAGGTCCCGGTATTCGTCCTGAACTACCGACGCATCTGACGGTTCCAAGAACACGACCGACGCCCCGTCGTCGACTTCCGGTGCCAGCCGCTCGACGTTCGAAGCCGCTCGGGCCCGGGCCCGGTCCAGGAACCCGGTGGAAAACGCCGCACGGCCGCTTGGACCGATATCCTGGGGCACCTTGACTCGGACGCCAGCGGTCTCGAGAATCCGGACGGCCGCCTGGCCGACGGCGGGTGAACTGTAGTTGGTATACGTGTCGGGAAACAGCAGGACCCGATCGTGTGCGTCGTCGGGCGTGACGTGGGACCCTCCTCGTTGCTCGTACCACTCGCTGAACGTGACGGGCTCAAACCGGGGTAACGAGCGCTGGCTCGCAATCCCCATCACGCGCTCGAGAATCCAGCGGAGGCTCCGGCGGTCGCTGAGTCGGTTGGCCAGCGGCGCAAGCGCACTCCCGAGCCGGCTAACCGCATCGATCTCCGCGAACAGTCGGTCGCGCGGGCTGGCTCCCTGGCGCTGGTGAGTCCGATGTTTGATCTCTGCTTTCAGTTTCGCCAAGTCGACTCCCGTCGGACAGTCGCTCTTGCAGCCCTTGCACCCGATACACAGGTCCAGCACTTCCGCTTGAAACCGATCGGTGTACAGTTCCTCTTCCGGGATGGTCCCGGAGATCGCCGCCCGAAGCATGTTCGCTCGGCCCCGTGTGGTTTGGATTTCCTCCCTGGAAGCCCGATAAGTGGGACACATCACGTCCGAGCCGGTTTGGCGGCAGGCGCCACACCCGTTGCACAACTCGACGAGGTGCGAGAACCCGTCCTCGCCGAAGTCGAGCGTCGTCTGGAGCTCGAGCGACTCGTATGCCGGGCCGTACCGGAGGTCAGTTCGCATGTCCGCACCGATAGCGGCCTCGGACGCCCGCGCCGCTTGCGGGTCGTCGGGATCCAGGTACACGACCTTCCCCGGGTTCAGCCGCCAGGCGGGATCGAACGCGGTCTTCAGTCGCTTGAACGCCTCCCAGATGTCGGGGCCGTACAGCTTCGGATTGAACTCGGTCCGAGCGAGACCGTCCCCGTGTTCTCCCGAGAAGGATCCATGATGTTCGAGCACGAGGTCGGTGACATCCGCCGCGATCGCTCGCATCGTTTCGACCCCATCACTTTCTTTTAGGTTGAGGATTGGCCGGATGTGAAGGGTTCCGACCCCGGCGTGAGCGAAATAGGCTGCCGAGGTGCCGTGCGACTGGAGGATAGCCTGAAACTCCCGGACGTACTCGGCCAGCTCCCCCGGCGGTACCGATGCGTCCTCGACGAACGGATACGGCTTCGGGTCCCCCTCCAGGCTCATCAATAGCGGGATTGCGGCCTTCCGGAGCTTCCAGAGGTCGGCCTGGCGGTCACTGTCGTAAGCCTCGACGCTGGCGAACGCCTCACCTTCGGAGACGAACCGGTCGGTGGCTTTGCCGATCGCTCGGTGGAAATCGTCATGAAGCTCGGAATCGAATTCGATCATCAGCGCAGCGGCCGTTCCGTCGGGGATCGGATCGACATATCGGGCGTACCCGTCAGAGTCGGCAGCCAGTCGGAAAACTTCGTCATCCATCAGTTCGACAGCACTGGGCGAGAGTGACAACGCCTCAGGGACGGCCCGCATTGCGGCCAGCAGGTCCGAAAAGCAGTAGACGACCAGAACGGTCTCCTCGGGGACCGGAACCAGCGAGACAGTCGCTTCTACGACGATACCCAAGGTCCCTTCCGCCCCGACGAACAGCTTTGCGAGGTTCATGACTCGGTCGCCGTCGGCGTTCTCGTACACGACCTTATCGAGGTTGTACCCTGATACGCGGCGTTTGAGGTCCGGATACCTAGCCTCAATCTCCGCGGCATTGTTCTCGACGAGCCCCCGGACGGTCTCGTGGACCGCGGCCTCCCGGTCGTCTTGTTCCATCAGCGCCCGCCACTCGCTGGAGTCCAGGACGATTTCCCTCGCACGCATCACCGACCCGTCGGCGAGCACGACCTGTAGTTCCTCGATGTAGGCGTCGGTAATCCCGTATCGAACGGAATGGGCACCAGTCGAGTTGTTTCCGATCCCGCCGCCGATAGTAGCCCGGTTCGAGGAGGCAGGGTCCGGGGCGAAACGCAAGCCGTGGACAGCGAGCGCCTCGTCTAAATCGTCCTGGACCACGCCAGGCTGGACGGTCGCTCGGCGGGCAGCCGGATCGAGGTCCAGGATCGAGTCCATGTGCCGCGACAGGTCAAGAACGACACACCCGGGGCCGACGGCCTGTCCGGCGAGTGACGAGCCGGCGCCTCGCGGAAGAACCGGCACTTCGTGCTCGGCAGCGATCCGGATGGTGGCTCGAACGTCACTGACATCGCGAGGGCACACGACCCCTGCCGGCTTGGCCTGATAGACGCTTCCGTCGGTCGCGTAAAGAACCTGGGCGTACTCATCGAAGGCGACCTCCCCGACGACTGCTTCCCGGAGGTCCGCCGCCAGTCCCGCGTATGCGGGAACGTCGTGTCGGTCATGGCCGAGCGTGGCAGCGGACGTGTCCCAGCGTGGATCAGCATCCGGATCACGATCCTCGGGAGCCATGCCCGGGGCGTGTCCGGGCCGAGCCAAAACGTTTTGCCACCCCCTTGTCGGGAGCGATGGGGCATTGCCCGGACGCGCGTACCGGCCCCGCCGGCTTCAACTTCTGGATGCGTATCCCCCGGAGGCTTGCCTCCGTCGCTGGCGCTTTGTTCCCTCCCTTTGTTCGTAGTCGTATGTCGTTCCTCCATGTCTGTCTGAACGCGACCGACGCTGGGGCGTTGGCTGACTGGTACACTGCGAACCTTGATTTCGACCGATCCTGGGAGTTTACCGTCGAGAACGACGACGGGGACGCGGTTCACAACGTGTACGTCGCCGACGAGGAGGGGGTCGAACTCCAGTTTTCCGACACCGAGGGTGAAGCGCCAACCGAGCCGGGAGACGCGTGGGATCACTTCGCGATCGAAGTGGACGACGTTGATACGGCAGTCGCCGAGATGGATCATCACGGAATTGTCCGCGAACCGGCCGACTACGAAGCGCCCGAGGTCCGAGCGGCCTTCGTCGAAGACCCTGACGGTCACGTCATCGAACTCATTGGACCGATGAAGGGGTAGTGCCTGAAACGAGCAGGTCTGCGCACGTATCCGGGCCGGACTGACTGCCGGACGTGATCAGAGAATGCCCGCGGCTTCGGCTCGAGCGACGACGTCCTGAGCCATCTTGTTCGTCGCTTCGTCGACCATCTGACCGTCGACCGAGACGGCCCCACGACCCTCCTCCATCGCCTCGGCGTACGCCTCCACGATCCGCTTGGCGCGCTCGGCCGTCTCCGGGTCCGGCGCAAAGACTTCGTTGGCGATCTCGATCTGGCTCGGATGAATCGCCCACTTCCCGTCACAGCCCAGGAGACTGGCGTTCCGAGCCGACTCGCGGAACCCCTCACTGTCCTCGATGTCCGCGTACGGGCCGTCGATGCAGGGGAGGCCGGCTGATTTCGCCGCCGAGTTGCACTCCGAGAGGGCGTGGTGCCAGTAATGGCCGGGATAGTCGGGGAACTGCCCGATATCCAGTCCCGGGGTCCCCATCGCCGCCGAGTAATCCCCCGGCCCGAAGATGATCGAGTCGAGGCGGTCGGACGCGTGAGCGATGTCATGGACGTTGTGCATCCCCTCACCGTCCTCGATCTGAGGCTCGAGGCCGATACTGCCCACGTCCAAGTCCGCGTTCACTTCCACCTGCTCGAGGAGATTCTCGACGGTGTGGATGTCGCTAGGACGCTTTACCTTCGGGATAATGATGTCGTCGATAACGTCCCCACAGGCTGACACCACCTGGATGACGTCCTCGTACCACCACTTGGTATCGATGCCGTTGATGCGGTATGCAAGGATCGTGTCGGTCCAATCCGCTTCCCGGACGGCAGCGATCAGTGGGTCGCGAGCGGCGGCCTTCTCGCTTGGCGCGACCGAGTCCTCCAGGTCGAGGAACACCTCGTCGGCGTCGGAGTCAGCCGCTGAGTGCATCATTCCTTCGTCGCTGGCGGGCGTGGCGAGCTGTGTTCGGCGAAGTTCGACCTCGGCCATGACGGGTTCGGGCTGGGAGGGGCCGCGGCATAAAACTACGCGACGCGGTATGCGGATCGGGCGAGGCGGGGCTGGTAGATAGGTCCGCTAGGGATGAAAAGCGAGGCGGCCCTCTCATGAAAGCGAGGTGGGTCAGTAGCGGGTACCGCTACTGGAGGGGGCGACAAACCGAGGGCGGAGTCCCGAGGATCGCCACTGGTGGGCCGTCACCGTCGCGTCGGCTTCAGACGGTATCCCTGTCAGTGTACGTGTAACGACGTTTGATCACGTCCCCCTCGAAGACGTGGAAATCGGCGAACCCGAGTTCCACCGGCTCACCGTCCTGTCGTCCAGTATAGGTCCCGCGGACCGCGACTGTTTCTCCATCGGTCAAGAGGGTATGTATTTCGTGGCTGCCGTCGGAGAGAGGGCGCTCGTCCTCGTAGAACCGGCGCAAGGCTGAACGTCCCTCGATGCGGCTCTGTCCCGGTCGCTCGTACACTACATCCGGGGCGAACAACTGCACCAACCCCTCGTAATCGTTCGCATCGATGAGGTCATAGTAGCGTCTCGCCTTCCGTTTCCGTCGTTGTCCGGTCGACCGCTTGTCCGTGTCGGCCATACCGGGGCCAACGAGCGAAGCGACAAGTCTGTTCCGACGGGAGCCTGACCGGCAGCCCGATCAAGATCGAGGAGAAACGTACTGAACTTCCGGGGTGGTTGGAACACCCCTCCCACGGATATCGAATTAAATTCTCCACGTCAGTGACCGCACGCGAGCAGACGTGAACGTCCGTCGTGGTGGCGACAGGGCCACCCATGGTTGAATTTCCGGGGCAGCGACCCGGGAGCGTCCGACCGGTCCATGGTCGCCGGACGGGACAGTGACGACTGACACTGCAGTCGGTGATCGAACTGTTCGGTGGAAAGTAAGCCAAAAGAGCCCTCCTCGGACACGGAGGAATTATACCCTGCCCACTCACTCCCGAGCGTATGCGAATCGCCGTTCTCAGACACAAAATTCACGGACTATCGGTCGGCGAGCACGCCCGGGTCCTGCAGGAACGGCTGCCCGAGCACGAAGTAACGCTCGCTGAAACGCCGGCATCCGAGCGGACGGCGCTTTCCGAAGCAAAGGTGGCGGTCGGGGAGGGCTTCCGGGTAGAGGAGTTGCTCGACGTAGCCTCGAACCTCCGTCTGTTCGCCTGCGTATATGCAGGCACGAGTCACCTCGATCTCGAGGCCTTCCGGGAGGCTGGGGTCGCAGTGACGAACGCCTCGGGCGTGCATGGTCCGAACATCGGCGAATACATCGTCGGGGCGCTGATATCGATGGCCCGGGATTTCAGACGAGCCACCCGCCAACAGGACCGTAACGAGTGGGCCGCGTACCCCTGCGAGGAACTGTATGGAAGTACCGTTACCGTCGTCGGGTTGGGAGCGATCGGACGGGCTGCCATCGAACGTCTCGAGCCGTTCGGGGTGCGGACGATCGGGGTGCGGTATACCCCGTCAAAGGGGGGACCGACGGACGAGGTCATCGGATTCGACGGGCTTCCCAGTGTCCTTCCTCGAACTGATCACCTCGTGCTCGCATGTCCGCTCACGGAGGAGACACGGGGATTAATCGACAGGGAGGCGCTCCGGACCCTGCCCCCGCACGCGAGACTGGTCAACATCGCCCGCGGACCGGTCGTGGACACGGACGCGCTGGTCCACGCGTGTCGGTGGAACTGGATCGACGGGGCGTTCCTGGACGTGACCGATCCCGAGCCGTTACCGATGGACCATCCACTCTGGGGCTTCGACGAGGTCCGAATCACACCGCATAACGCCGGATCGACACCGGCCTACTTCGATCGATTGGCCGAAATCATCGCCTCGAACGTCGAACAGGCTGTCGACACGGGCGCGTTCGAGGAACTGAGAAATCAAGTGGTCTGAAAGGCGACCGCGGTGCCGGGAGGCGCGTATCCCGAGCGGACAACAGGGTGATCGAGACTGAGACGCAACCACGGAAACACCCAAACCGGCGGTCCGACTATTCCCACCAATGACAGCCGCGGACGTTGCGGGAGTCGCAACGAAGCTGCGAGACGAGGCCCGTCGGGCCAACCAACGCCGACTGGTGGTCCTGGCAGGGGACCGCGAGGCTGGTGTCGACGCTGCCTTCTCGATCTTTGGCGGAACGGGATCCTCCCCGGAGGAGGCCACGATCGTTTCGACGAGGGATGGGTTCCGGGTCGAACGGATCCCCCCGACGGACGCAGACCGGTTGCTCGGCGAGACCCGGCGGACGGTCGTCTTGGACTGTCATGAGGGATTCTCGCCGAACGTGCTCGGGCGGGTGGTCGGAGCGGTCGATGGTGGCGGGTTGTTCGTTCTTCTGACACCCCCCCTAACCGATTGGCCGAACCGGTACGGCGAGTTCGACCAGTCGCTGGCGGTGCCACCGGCAGCCATCGAGGAGGTCACTCACCACTTTCGGCACCGACTGGTGGCGACCCTCCAGTCGCATCCAGGCGTCGCCATTGTCGATCTCGATGCTGGAACTGTGGTGCGTGACGGCCTGACTGGCGCCGGGGCTGTCGAAGCGGCACCGGATCCGCGCCCGCCGGCCGACCACGCGTTCCCGGCAGCGACGTACGACGCGTGCTTGACGGGGTCACAGGTCCGGGCGGTACACGCGCTGGAGCGGCTTCGTGAACCCGGTCAGGCGGTGGTCATCGAGGCCGACCGTGGACGGGGGAAATCGAGTGCAGCCGGCTTGGCGGCCGGAGCTCTCGCTGCAGCCGGGCGGGAGGTGGTCGTGACTGCCCCGCGCTTCCGGAACGCATCCGAGGTATTCGCCCGCGCCAGAGAGCTGCTCGACACGCTCGACGTACTGGTGCCTGGAGACGACGCGCGAGTCGTCGACTCGGAAACCGGGGGCGTGCGATACCGCTCACCTGCTGCCATCGACCAGCACGGGTGTAAGGGCGAAGTCCTCTTGATCGACGAAGCTGCTGCGCTCCCGGTCGGCCTCCTGGAGATGACGCTCGAAGTGCCTGCAATCGGGTTCGTCACCACGGTCCGCGGCTACGAGGGAGCCGGCCGGGGGTTTTCGGTCAGGTTTCGCAGCCGGCTTGCCCAGAGCGCCCACGGAGTGACCGATGTCACGATGGAGGACCCGATTCGATACGCTCGTGACGACCCGGTAGAATCGTGGGCGTTTCGCGCACTTCTGCTGGACGCACGGCCGGCGGTCACGGAAGCGATCAAACACGCCACCGAGGATGCGGTCCAGTATCGACCGCTACCCGCCGATGACCTCCTGCGTGATGAGAACCTGCTTCGGGAGACGTTCGGACTCCTCGTTATGGCACACTACCGGACGGAACCGAACGACTTAGCCAGGCTGCTCGACGCTCCGAACCTTTTCACGCGAGCCCTAGTGTACGACGGGCACGTCGTCTCGGTCGCCCTCCTTGCGAGAGAAGGAGGGTTGGACGAGGCCCAGCGCGATCGCATGTACGACGGAGCGCGTGTCCGAGGGAACATGTTGCCGGATGTCCTGACGAGCCAATTGCGGGACCCCGATGCCGGAGCCCCGGTCGGCTACCGGGTCATGCGTATCGCGACCCACCATGCCGTCCGGTCACGGGGCCTGGGGTCACGACTCCTCGAGGCCACTCACGAGGAGTTTCGCGACGGGCCGGAGAGGTCGGACTCGGGAGGGTTCGGAGCAGCGGACTACTTCGGCGTCGGGTACGGTGCCACGCCGCAACTCGTCCGGTTCTGGCACCGGAACGGGTACCGCACCGTTCATCTGGCGACGACCCGCAACGAGTCCAGCGGGGAACGTTCAGCTCTGATGATCCGACCGGAAACGCCGGCAGGCCGGGCGCTCACGGAGCGTCACGAGGGTCGGTTCCGCGACCGGATCGGCGATGTCCTCTCGGACGCACTCCGCGAGGCCGACCCGGACGTCGTCCGATCGGTCCTGCAGGCGTGTGAGGCGGACTCGGAGCCCATGCTAGACCTGTCCGCGCACGACTGGAGGGTGGTCGTCGGGGCGGCTCACGGGCCGGGACTGTACGACCCGTTCCCGGGCCCGTTTCGGACCCTGGCGGTCGCTACTCTCCTGAAGGACGAGGCGGAACTCGAACCGCGGGAACAGCGGCTGCTGGTACGGAAGGTGCTCCAGGGGCGGGATTGGGCCAAGGTGGCCGATGAGTTGCAGTACGACTCCGCCGGCGAGTGTATGCGCGCGGTAGGTCGAGCGTACAGACGGGTTCTGGAGGTCCACAGTAGTGCCACCGCCCGTGAGGAACGGACACGGTACGAGTGAGGCCAGCATCCTGAAGGAAAGCAGCAGTTGGCACGGTGAGCGAGGACCCCATGACCGGCGGGTTGAACACCCACGGGCCCCGAGCGGACACGTGGTCGAACTCTGGACTGTCGTAGCCATCGTTCTCCTCGTGGGCGGCGTCGTCGGGAGCGTCGTGCCGGCGATCCCATCTGGGATCTCGGCCATAGTGGGCGTGTGGAGTTACTACCTGTTCGTTCCCGGAGATCCGGCTTTCGGACTGGGAGCTCTCGCGGGATTCACCCTACTCGGTGTGCTGGCTGCCGTGGCGGAGTTCTTCGCTGGGATCCTTGCGTCGAAGGCCGGGGGCGCGAATACCCGGACCGCTCTCCTGGCGGGAGCGGTGGGATTCGCTCTCCTGTTCGTGGTCGGGCCGGTGGGGGTGCTCCTGGGAGTCGGTGGAACGGTGCTGGCAATCGAACTGTACGACGGGAAGCCGCCGGCCGAGGCCGTGCGAGCAGCCGGCTGGACGCTCGCCGGAATGCTCGGATCGTCGCTCGGGCAACTGTTGTTCACGCTCCCGATCCTGGTCGGATTCCTCCTCCTGGTCGGGCTGTAACGAGGTGGGTGCCGGGAGCTCAGAGGTTCAGGAGCTCCCGAGTTTCAGCAGGGGTGGCGACCGGCCGGGCGAGTTCCGCCGCGATCCTGGCGGCACGCTCGACGAGTTGGGCGTTCGTCGCGAGTTCACCCTTCCGGTAATAGAGGTTGTCCTCTAATCCGACCCGGACGTGACCGCCGAGGACCATCGACAGCGTCGTCAGCGGAAGCTGGTGTTGGCCGAAGCCGAGAACGTTGAACTCCGCCCCGTCGGGAAGGTCAGCCACAAGCGCGAGCAGGTTCCGCGGCGACGGGAGCGACAACGTCCCGGACCCGAAAATCAGATTGAAATACGGCGGCGGAGTGAAGTCGTCGACGATCCGGAGAGCCTCGTTGAGGTGCCCGTTGTTGAACAGTTCCAGTTCCGGCTTGATACCCCGGTCCTGCATTACGCCGTGAAGTCCCTCGATGGTCGCGCGGGTGTCCTCACTAGTGACATGTCGGTAGCGGTTGAGCGGGCCCATATCGAGCGACGCCATTTCCGGTGGCGGGTCCGTCCGCAAGGGCTCCGCACGGAGGCGGTCGGGTGCTCCGGTTCCTCCCGTCGAGTGTTGTATCACGAGGTCGCCGGTCGCATCTCGGACCGCGTCCGACACCTTCTGGAACCGCTCGCTGGCGAACGCCCGCTCCCCGGAGGCGTGTCGGGCATGGAGGTGGACCACGCTCGCTCCGGCTTCCTCGCAGGCTGCGGCTGCAGCCGCGATTTCGTCCGGGGTCTCGGGAAGGCCCGGGTGGGCCTCCTTCCCGTGGATCCCGCCCGTCAGCGCCGCGGTAATGATCAGCGGTTTGCCGTCGAGGTACTCTTGGTATGTCATCTATTCATCCCAGTCGATGTCCTCGTGCTCGCGGTAGAACTCACAGTGGTCGGCGGGGTCGAGGCCATACCGTTCGTTGCAGATATCCGCCCGCATCGGTTGCACGAATTCGTCCACGACCGTACAGAAGGCACGTGCCGTCTCGAAGTCCTCCTTCGATCCCTGCCGGTACTCCAAATATGGACAGGCCATGCGTTGACTGGCGGCCCTGAAAATTTAAGTCCCTAACCCGTTTGGCGGAGGAGAGCGTCAGATGTCGATGGTGAAGGGCTCGAAGGTCGGAGCGCGTTCGGCCATCGCGCCCAGAAGCTCGGCGACCGCGGTCAGATCCCCAGTGTCGATGACCTCGACTGGCGTATGCATATAGCGGTTCGGAAGACCGATGTTCAGGGCGGGAGTTCCACCCCGGGAGGTGAAGAAGGCGTCGGCGTCGGTCCCTGTCCGGGACCCGGCCGCCTGTAACTGGACCGCTATCTCCCGTTCCTCTGCACTCGTTCGCGCGAGGTCCACCAGGATGGGGTGGTTCGCGCTCCCGCGACCGACTACCGGACCGTCGCCCAGCGTCACCGGTCCCTGTGACTTCGTATCCACGTCGGGGGTGTCGGTGGCGTGGGTCACGTCGACAGCGACCGCCGCGTCCGGATCCAGGTCGTATCCGACCATCCGGGCCCCATTGAGTCCGAGTTCCTCCTGGATCGTGGCCACGCCGTACACGGTCGCCTCGACGTCGGACTCGACGGCGGAGCGGAGGGCCTCGGCGGCCGTCCAGATACCGATTCGGTTGTCCATTCCGCGCGCGGTTAGTCGCTCGCCGTGCATATCGAAGACAGTGGAGGTAAACGTCACGGGGTCACCCACCTCGACCAGCGTGCGTGCTTCCGCCCCGTCCTCGGCTCCGATGTCGACGAACTGTTCCGCGATCTCCTCGTATTCGTCCTCGGAGGTATCACGGAGATGGATGGCCGTTTGGCCGATCACCCCATGAACAGGCTCGTCGGAATGGACGGTGACGTGCTGGCCCTTCGATACCGTCCGGTCAGAGCCCCCGATCCGTGCGAGCCGAAGGAACCCGTCGTCAGTGATATCCCGGACCGCGAATCCGATCTCGTCGGCATGTCCTGCGAACGCGAGCTCGGGGCCACCGCCTGACCCGTTGTGCACGGCGACAGCGTTGCCGTAAGCGTCCGTCGAGACTTCGTCTGCGAACTGCTCGACGTATTCGACCCAGACCCGTTGGACCGGCGTCTCGTACCCGGAAGGGGATGGAGTGGTCAACAATGCTTCGAGAAACTCTCGCCGTTCGGAATCCATGTCACCCGTCTGTCTCGCGATGACTCAAGAAACCGGCGGAGTTCCGGCGGACCGGCGAGAGTGACATCCTCCGCGCCGTGAACAGCGCGGCTTCCCCACACAGGGGGACCCCGGC
>CAZCXJ010000022.1:2139-29230 GCA_964502585.1 uncultured Candidatus Halobonum sp. | reverse complement strand
CGTCTCGGTCTCCTCCCGGAACGTCGTCTCCACGACGCCGGCCCGGGTACAGCCGATGGCATCAGCGTACGCCAGCGCGCGTTCCTGTGCCTCCCCCGTCGCGTCCTGGTATACTGCCAGTAGCCCGGGGGTCCCTTCGCCCCGTTCGAAGTCCCGACGGACGATGTGACCGGGGCCTTTGGGGGCGACCATCGTCACGTCCACGTTGGAAGGGACCTCTATCTGTCCGTAATGGACGTTGAACCCGTGCGCGAACTGAAGCGTGTCGCCGGCCTCGATGCCGTCCCGCACTGTCTCATACACGGCCGGTTGGACGGTGTCCGGAACCAGCATCGAGACGATGTCGGCCGCCTCCGTTGCGTCCCTTGGCGTCGTGACCGGAAGTCCGGCCTCCCGTGCGTCGGGTCTCGAGGATGAATCTTCCCTGAGCCCGACGACCACGTCAACACCGCTGTCGTCAAGGTTTCGAGCATGGGCATGCCCCTGGCTCCCGTAGCCGAGGACTGCGACCGTGGCGCCTTCGAGATACGTTCTGTCCGCGTCCGATTCGTGGAAAACCGTGGTGGTGAATTCAGTCATCGTTCGAGTGAGTGTGCCGTCCTGTTGTCTGTCGATCCGCCCTCAACTCCGTCGGCTTCGGGATTCGCTCCGTGTCCGGGGTCCGTCACGGTGGGGGCGTCTTCGTCATCTGGGCTCTCGAGTGAGGGGTCTGGGACGGACCGTTGGTCCGTCGGGAGGGTGGTCGGACCCCGGTCGAGAGCCGCCGTCCCTGTTCTGACGACCTCGCGCACGCCAAACCGACGGAACCCCGACACTGCAGCGTCGATTTTCTGGCGACTGCCAGTGATTTCGACAGTGATCGTATCAGCCCCCGCGTCTACCGTCTGGCCGTCGTACATGTCGGCCATGGCTCCGACCCCCGCGGGATCGGCGGCCTCCACCTTGAGGAGTGCTAGCTCCCGGCGGGTCGCCGTCGATTCCAGCTCCCTGACGGCGTGCACCGACCGGAGCTTCGCCAGTTGTTTCTCGACCTGCGTGATGCCCGGGTCGGGTTCCTCCACGACGACGGTCAGACGCGCCCGGTCCGGGTCAGTGGTCGGTCCTACTGTCAGACTTTCGATGTTGAACTGACGGCCGCTGAAGAGGCCGGCTACGGTGGCGAGTACGCCCGGTTCGTGATCGACCAGTGCTGCAATGACGGCCCGTCGGGGCGGATGTTCAGCCTCGGCCTCGGGATCGATTCGAACGCCCCGATCGGTCCGTCGTCCGTCGGGATGCGAGCGATCCTCCGGAGGTGGATTCGTCCCTGCTGCAGACCCCTGCGGTCGGTCCCGGGTGTCGTCGGCGGTCATAGCTGCTCCTCCGAACAGGCGAACCGGGCGTTGTCTCCGCCGGAAGGCACCATCGGGAACACGTTTTCCTCGGGGTCGATGTGTGCGTCAACTACGCTCGGCCCGTTATAGCTGACTGCACGGTCCAGCTTCTCCGCGACCTCATCGTACTCCTGAATGGTGAACCCTTCCGCGCCGAAGGCGTCGGCCAGGGATGCGAAGTCCGGCACCCACGGGTACTCCGACGCCATTCTTCGCCCGTCATAGAAGGCGTCCTGCCATTGACGCACCATTCCGACCGCTTCGTTGTTCAGTACCACGACGGTCAGATCGAGGCCCTCCCGAACCGCGACGGACAGTTCCTGGACGGTCATCAGGAAGGAGCCGTCACCCTCGAAGCACACGACGGGACGGTCCGGTGCGGCCACCTTCGCCCCGACGGCTGCTGGCAGGCCGTACCCCATTGTCCCCAGTCCGTGGCTTGATATCCACGTCCGGGGTTCGGTGAAGGTCCAGTATTGGGAGGCCCACATCTGATGCTGTCCGACGCCGGAGGTGACGATCGTCTCCGCTGGCATTCGTTCGTCAAGCGCCTCCACCACGTACTGTGGTTTCAATGGCTCGTCCTCGGGTGTCGCGTATCCCAACGGATAGGTTTCCTTCCATTCAGCACACTGGGCTCGCCACTCGGCGTACTTCTCCGGGGACTCCCCAACGGAATCGTACGCCTCCGGCATGGATGCGGCGAGTTGCCTGAGTACCGTGGCAGCGTCACCGATGAGCGGATAATCCGCCCGGACGTTCTTGCTGATCTCCGCCGGATCGATGTCGACGTGAATCACTTCCGCGTCCGGAGCGAAGGTCTCGATGCCGCCCGTGAGCCGGTCGTCGAATCGGGTGCCGATGGCCAGCAAGCAGTCCGTGTGAGAGATCGCCATGTTCGCGTAGCCCGTCCCGTGCATCCCCGCCCACGAGAGACACAGGTCGTGATCCTCCGGGAACGTCCCGATCCCGGGCATGGTCGTCACGACCGGCAACTCGTAAGTCGTCGCGAACTCTCGGAGTTCCGGGCTGGCTGCGGCTTTCGTAACGCCACCGCCGGACAACACGAGCGGCTTGTCGGCTCGTGCGAGGGCCTCGGCGGCGTCCCGGACCGCGGCGGGGTCTGCCCTCTCCGAAGGCGTGTGGGTTGAGGGCGTGATCGGGTCGCCGGGGTCGGCGTCCGTCTCGGCCTGTGTAACATCCTTCGGAAGATCGACCAGGGTGGGCCCCGGCCGACCCTCGTGGGCCATCGCAACCGCTTCTCCTACCATCGCCCCGACGTCATCCGGGTCTCCCGCAAAGTAGTTCGTCTTCGTGATCGGTCGCGTGACACCGATCGTATCCGCCTCCTGGAAGGCATCGTTACCGACGAACTCCGTCGGGACTTGGCCCGTGAGTGCCACCAGCGGGTCCGAATCCATGTCGGCGTCCGCGATTCCAGTCACCAGGTTCGTCGCACCGGGTCCCGACGTTGCCATACAGACACCCGGGTCCCCGGTCACCTGACCATAGGCGTCCGCGGCATGTGCGGCACCCTGTTCATGTGCCATTGTCACGTGCCGGATGCCGGAGGCGTATAGAGCGTCGTACACGGGCATGATCGCACCCCCTTGGACGCCAAACATGGTGTCGACGCCCGCCCGTTCGAGCGTGGCTATGACGGCTGCGGCGCCGGTCATCGGCTCCGGATCGCTGTTTTCCGGGGGTGGGCTCGCTTCCTGGGTGGTCCCTCCGGAATCGACGCCTGTTTCTTGAGATGACGGTGCGTTGTCGGGAACGGCTTGTGATGTTCTTTCGGTCATTCGGGCCCGTGGATGTGCATTGCTGAGAGGTTACTCGTGATCCGATACGTGACGTCACGAAGAGGTATGGTGGGTGTGGGGGCGGTTATGCCCCTACAATGATGCGGGCGCTCACAACCGTGGAGATACCGGAACTGGATCCCGGCGAGCGCATTGTGAAAGAAAGGTTTACTCGGGCATATATAAGTTTTCAGGGTTCGGCAGACATCGGCTCCGGCCAGCACCCCCCTTCTCCGTTGCCCCCCGGGAGGGTTTGCTCCGAGTGCGGGGCTTCCGGGCCGCCCGCCGGTCCTGCTGGTTCGCCGGTCGGATAGCGGGTGCTGTCGCCCCGCTGGCGTGCCTCGGACCACCATCAGACTTGACCCTCCGCCGAGTCCGGGAATCGATCCCCTTCGGCCCGCTCGATATCCACCTCTTCGGCAATCTCTCTGAGTACGGCTTCCGTTACCGGTTCGTCGGCGGCACCCCGTTGCTTCACCCGGTCGGTGACTTTCCGGACCTCGCTATCCGTGGGTGCGTATCCGGCGTCCTGGAGTCGTTCCCTGACTGAGTGTGTCCCGGTGTGCTTGCCGAGAACCAGTTCTCTGTCGGCCCCGACCATCTCAGGCGTCATTACGCCGGGTTCGAACGTTTCCGGGTTCTCGATGATACCCGCGGCATGGATGCCGGACTCGTGAGCGAACGCGTTGTCGCCCACGATCGGTTTGTTCCTGGGGACGGTGACGTCACTGGCGGTTTCGACACGCCGGGCCAGTTCCGTGATCCCGGTCGTGTCGATCCCGGTGTCGACACCATAGAGACTTTCGACGCTCATGACCACCTCTTCGAAAGCCGCATTCCCGGCGCGTTCACCGATGCCAGCGACCGAGACCTGTGCCTGGTGGGCACCGGCCTCCAATCCTGCTAACGCGTTTGCGGTTGCAAGGCCGAAATCGTCGTGGGTGTGGACGTCGATCCGTGCGTCGGTGTGGTCGGCGACCTCCTCGATCAGTTGGGCGAACCGGGTCGGCGTCGCGACCCCGCATGTGTCCGGGATGTTGATCCAGTCCGCGCCCGCGGTGCTAGCCGCTTCGACGACCTCCAGGAGGAAGCCGGTATTGGTGCGTGTGGCATCCATCGGCGAGAACATGCAGGTCGCGCCCGCATCTTTCACCCGCCGGATGGCCTCTACTGATCGCTCTTTGGCTTCCCCTCGGGAGGCATGCATCGAGTCCTCGAGTTGCACGTCGCTCGTCGACACGAACACGTGTACCATCTCGACCCCGGTGTCGAGTGCTGCCTCGATGTCAGCCTCCACCACGCGCGCGAGCCCGCACACCGTCGTCTCGGACGCGGATGCGATGTCGCTCACGGCCTCGAACTCCGCGTTGGAGTTGACCGGGAATCCGGCCTCGATTACGTGCGTGCCCATCGCGTCCAACCGGCTCGCGATGTCACGTTTCTCGTCGTAGGAGAACGATGTCCGTGGCGACTGTTCGCCGTCGCGCAACGTGGTATCGAAAACCCGAGCGTCGGCGATTCTCGTCTCAGTTGTTGAACTAAGCGTGCCCTTGAAGAACTCGATCCGCCGCCGATGGCGACGTACCCTCTTGATTCGTCATGCGTGAGGGAGGACCCGCTTCCAGTATATAAAAGTGGGCGGCAAAACAGTAAAATTATTTATATTTTCGGCAGTCCTTGCTTCATGACCTGACAGACATGCCTGTGTAAAGCGTGAGGTTATGTGTTCTCCACCATAGCCCCTCCATGATGAGCAGCACAGACTCTCCACGCGATTCGGACGACGCTGCGACGGAATCCAGAGACACGCTCAGAAGCGACGAGGTCACCAAGGGAACCGACCGGGCGCCCCATCGGGCCATGTTCAGGGCTATGGGATACGACGACGAGGACTTCAGCGCCCCGATGATCGGGATCGCCAACCCCGCGGCGGACATCACTCCGTGCAACGTCCACCTCGACGATGTTGCTGCCGCGGCACGCCAAGGGGTCGACGCCGAAGGAATGCCAATCGAGTTCGGGACCGTCACCGTGTCCGACGCCATCTCGATGGGCACTGAAGGCATGAAAGCGAGTCTCATCTCACGCGAGGTGATCGCTGACTCGGTGGAACTCGTCTCCTTCGCAGAACGAATGGACGGGCTGGTCACGGTCGCGGGATGTGACAAGAACCTTCCCGGAATGATGATGGCAGCGATCAGAACCGATCTCCCCACCGTGTTTCTGTACGGCGGATCGATTCTGCCCGGGAACCACGAAGGACGGGAGGTGACGATCCAGAACGTGTTCGAAGGGGTCGGGGCCGTGGCGCACGGTGACATGAGCGAACAGGAACTCGACTCGCTCGAGCGGACCGCATGTCCCGGAGCCGGATCCTGTGGCGGGATGTTCACGGCGAATACGATGGCTTCACTTAGCGAGGCACTTGGCCTCGCCCCCCTGGGCAGTGCCGGGCCTCCTGCCGAAGAGGAGGAGCGATACGAAGTGGCCGATCGTGCCGGCCGACTCGCTGTCGAGTGTGTGCGTGAGGACCGCCGACCAAGCGAGATCCTTTCACCGGAGAGCTTCGAGAACGCGATCGCTCTACAGGTCGCCCTTGGTGGATCAACGAACGGTGTTCTCCACCTGCTCGCGTTAGCAGCGGAGGCGGACATTCCGCTTGACCTGATGGATTTCGATCGGATCAGTCGCCGAACTCCCAAGCTGGCGGACCTGCAACCCGGCGGCGAACATGTGATGAACGATCTACACGCTATTGGCGGTGTCCCGATCGTTCTCCGGAGATTACTGGACGGTGGACTCATCCACGGAGGAGCCGCGACCGTCACCGGACGCACCATCGCGGAGGAGTTAGACCGTCTTGACCTGCCTCCAGACGCGGATATCGACGCTGAGTTCCTCCACACGCTCGAGGACCCGCTCCACGAGGAGGGGGCGATTAAGATTCTCACTGGAAACCTCGCTCCCGACGGGTCGGTCCTGAAAGTGACGGCGGAGGACAACTTCCATCATGAGGGTCCGGCACGCGTGTTCGAGACGGAGGAAGCCGCAATGCGGTACGTTCAGGAAGGAAGGGTCGATTCCGGAGACGTGATCGTGATTCGCAACGAGGGACCTCGGGGGGGACCTGGAATGCGGGAGATGCTAGGGGTAACGGCCGCCGTGGTCGGGCAAGGCCATGAGGACGACGTGGCGCTGATCACGGACGGGCGCTTCTCCGGGGCTACCAGAGGTCCGATGGTGGGACACGTTGCGCCGGAAGCGTTCGTCGGCGGACCGATCGCCGCGCTTAGGGATGGGGATACCATCACTGTCGACATCCCGGACCGCCGACTGTCGGTGGATCTGAGTGACTCCGAACTACACCAACGGCTGGCTGACCGCGACCCGCCCACCGACGCGTATCCCGGAGGAGTGCTGGCGAAATACGGGAACGCGTTCGGGTCAGCGGCGGAGGGCGCGGTGACGAACCCCAGGCTCCGGGACTGAGGAGGGAAGACGGGACCGTCCGATGTGATATTCTGCTGTCACGTTCTCGAACAAACACTTATTATGACGCTTTCCCCACCTGCTGAGTATGTCCGTGGATCGGATCCGGTCGACAGTCACGCAAGAACGAGTTTGGAAGGGAGCGATCGTGGTGTTTGCACTCGGGGTCGTCGGGCGCTTGGCTGGCGCCGGTGCTATCTTTCAGGCGATCCTGTTCGGGGCCGGGTTCGTCGGCGGCATCGTTTCTGGCGCTCACACGAAACCGTACTACCCACCGTTCAAACCGGGTGCCATCGCCGGAATCCTGGGCGGCGTTGGATATTTCATTGTGCTCGCGGCGCTCCTGTTCGCGGGCGGGTACCAGTTCCCGGCATCCGGTGTCCTCGGCGAGACGGTCGCAGTGGTGGGACCCCTCCTGGAGTTTTCGGGCTTTGCTCCGCTATGGGCGTTCGAAGGAGGCGTCGGGTGCGCGCTCGGACAGAAACTACTTGCCAGACGTGTGGTGGGCGCCTGAGGTCCTCCTGACCGGGTGATACATCGGGGCCTTCGCTTCAGTCCGCGTTCGCCTGCCAGTCGCGTACGGTATCGGGTCCGACCCCGTCGACGACCTCCGCGACGGCACTCGGTTCGGCCTCTTTGAGCGACCCGACGTCCTCGATTCCCGCATCTTTCAGTTTGGCCGCCGTTTTCTCGCCGATACCCTCCACCGTCTCTAGCTCCGAACCCTCCTGTCGCGCTCGGTACTCCCGATAGTTACAGATAGGGCAACCCAGGTCCCAGGGCTCGTCACCACCGTCACGCACTCTGAGCCGCGGGAGCCCGTGTTCGTCACACGACTGGTCCGTGATCTCGATATCCCCGCGTCGGGGCAGCGGGAGAGAGTAGTCACACTCCGGATAGCGGGTGCAACCCACCAATCGGGACCCGCTTCGGGTTCGCTTGATGGCAAGCTGTCCACCGTGGTCCCGCCCACAGTCTGGACACGTCCCGATGACACGGTCCGGCTCCTCCTCGGCGGCATCGGCCTGACACTGGGGACACCCGTGGACGAACGTTTTCCGACCGGCGAGCATCTTCACATGGCTAAGACCGTGTTCCTCACAGACCTCGTCCAACAGTACCGGTCTCCCCGTGGAAGGCAAGGGGAGCGTGAAGTCGCAGGAAGGATATCCATCACACCCGATGAAATTTGAACCGTTGCTGCTCTGGCGGATCAGTAGGTCCGAACCACACTCGGGACACGGCCCCAAGGTCCGGTCGGCTTTCAGCGATTCACGCAAATGTTCTCCCACCTCATCACGGGACTCGGTGAGTTCGTCGAACACCCGCTCGAGCATCTCACGGGATTCCGCCGTGACCTCTTCAAGCGTCTTCTCACCTTCGGCGATCGCTGCCATGTCAGCCTCCAACTGTGCCGTCATCTCCTCACTGACGATTCGGTCGGCAAACGCCTCGGCCGCGTCGACCACCGCCTCAGCGAGCCGCGTGGGGCGGGGAGGGTCGTCCTCGACGTACCCCCGGTCATAGAGCTTCTCGATGGTGTTATGCCGGGTCGATTTGGTCCCGACGCCTAACTCCTTCATCTTCTCGACGAGTCGTGACTGGCCGTACCGTCGAGGTGGTTTAGTCTGTTTGGCCTCCAACCGGACGTCCCTAATCGGAAGTTGTTGGCCCTCCGAGAGCGATGGGAGCCTGGACTCTGTCGTTGACCCATACGGATAGACCGCATGATATCCCTGGCTCAGGAGCCGCCTTCCCGTGGCTTTCACCGAAAGCTCACGTTCCAGGTCAGGACCCGTCTCCCCCTCGTCGGGTGTCGCGTCCGCCACGACTCGGAGACGTTCCCATACAGCCTCGGTAGCCAATGTGGCGAAGAACCGCCTGACGACCAACTCGTATATCTCCCACTCGTCGTCCGTGAGGTCATCCCGTTCGGGGAGTTCTCCCGTCGGATGAATTGGCGGGTGGTCGGTCGACTCCTGATCACCCTCCGTCGGATCGAGGGTGTCACGGTCCAACAATCGGCTGACCGCCTCGTCGAACTGAGATTCGGTGAATTCCTCGAGCAGGTCGCGGGGATCGAGATCGTTAGGATAGACGGTGTTGTCCGTCCGTGGATATGTGATGAACCCAGCAGTGTACAGGTCTTCGGCGATGCTCATGGCGCGTTGGGCGCCGAACCCGAGCGACCCTGCCGCTCGAATAAACGTCGTGGTGTCGAACGGCGCAGGTGGGTTGTCTGTCCTCGTTCGGCGACGGACGGACTGGACCGTCGCCGTCTCTGCGGTCCGGAGCGCATCGTACACCGTCTCGGCCGTCGATTCGTCCCAGATTCGCTCCGCTTGATTGCCGGCGTCGTCCTCGTAGAAATACTGAGATTCGAAACTGGACGTACCTTCCTCTCCAGGGACGAGCTCTGCAAACAGTTCCCAATACGCCTCCGGATCAAAGGCTCGGATCTCCCGTTCCCGGTCCACGAGGAGCTTGAGTGTCGGTCCCTGCACGCGCCCGACCGAAATGAAATCGTCACCACGACGGCCCGCGGACAGCGAAAGGAATCGAGTCAGGGCAGCACCCCAAACGAGATCGATCGTCTGCCGAGCCTCCCCTGCGGCGGCCAGATTGAAATCGATATCATCCGGGTCGGAAAACGCGCTTTTCACCTCATTCTGAGTGATCGAGGAGAACCGGACCCGGTCCACCGGAGCGCTGGTGACCTCGCGAATCAGGTCGAACGCTTCTTTTCCGATTAACTCCCCTTCCCTATCGTAGTCCGTGGCGATGATTGCACGATCGGCCTCGCGGGCCAGGTCCTGAAGCGCATCAACGATTTCTTCTCTTGTCACCTCCGTCGTTGTTTGAGCCCCGATCAATTCGACCGGCTCGACGTCCCGCCAGTCGCTGTACATCGGAGGGAAATCGACCTCAACGACGTGGCCTGAGAGGCCGAGGCATCGTCTCTCGTCCCATGAGTACACGTTGGTTCCGTGCACTCGGGACATCTCGCTGGTCCCGTCGCTAAGAATCTCCGCGATTCGACGGGCGGCGTTGTCCTTCTCGGTGACGATCAGTTCCATTCGCTTGTGGATGGGTACGCCGATTTTCAGGGTAAACCTTTCGTGAGAACACAGGTGGCGTTCCTGCTCGGGTTGCCGTCCCGCAGTCGTTCGAATTGAGCGCCTTTATGCCTCGCCGTCCCGAGCCACTCCCTATGCAAGGACGAACTCGGGCGACCGCGGTTTCTCCTGGCCAGGAGGCTACGGTCGCTGGTTGGATCCACGAGGTGCGAGATCTCGGAGGAATCGCTTTCCTGATCCTTCGGGATGCGAGCGGGAGGCTTCAAATCAAGTTCGAAAAAGACGAGCTCACCGACGACCTCTTGGGGGTCTTGGACGCTCCACGGGAGTCAGTAGTCCGGATTTCAGGCCGCGTGGAGGAGGAGCCTCGAGCCCCGACGGGGGTCGAGCTCGTCCCGGAAACGGCCGAGGTCGTCGCCCAGGCGGATACCGAACTTCCGCTCGACCCGTCCGGAAAGGTCGACGCGGAGTTACCTACCAGGCTGGACAACAGAACCCTCGATGTCCGGAAGCCGGAGGTCCAGGCGATCTTCGAGATCCGGTCCGAGGTCCTCCGTGCCGTTCGGGAGACGTTCCGCGAGCAGGGCTGTACCGAAATCACCACCCCCAAGATCGTCGCGACCGGAACCGAGGGCGGGACCGAACTGTTTCCCATCACGTACTTCGGTCGCGAGGCGTTCATGAACCAGTCCCCACAGCTGTTCAAACAATTACTCGCCGGGTCGAACCTGGAACGCGTTTTCGAGATCGGGCCGATCTTCCGAGCAGAGGAGCATAACACGCCTCGCCATCTCAACGAGGCGACGAGCATTGACTTCGAGGCCGCGTTCCATGACGCTGGCGAGGCGATGGACGTGGCCGAACGGATCGTCCGGGCAAGCTACACCGCGGTTAAGGAGAACTGTTCCGACCAGTTGGAAACGCTGGGACTGGCCGAGTCGTTCGAGGTCCCCGCTCCGGGGTTCCCCCGCCTGACCTACGCCGACGCGATCGAGCGAGTGAACGCAGCAGGGGCCCTGGACGAGCAACTCGTCTGGGGGGATGACCTCTCGACAGAGGCCGAACATGTCCTCGGAGAGGAGATTGGCGGCCATCATTTCATCACCGACTGGCCGTCCGATATCAAGCCCTTCTATATCATGGACCAGGACGACGATCCGGACGTCTCCACCGGGTTCGACCTGAACCATCCGCGGATGGAACTCGTTTCCGGCGGACAACGGGAGCACCGGTACGACGAACTCGTGGAGGGGTTCGAACAGCAGGGGCTCGACCCCGAGGAGTTCGCCTACTATACGGAGATGTTCCGGTACGGAATGCCCCCGCACGCTGGCTGGGGGATGGGGGCCGAACGGCTGGTAATGACGATACTGGACCTTGACAACATCCGCGAGGCGGTGTTGTTCCCGCGGGACCGTCAGCGGTTGAGTCCGTAGCGGGACCGGACTTCACCCTACGCGCTCGTTCTGGCCGTCTTCGCGTCGGGCCCACCGTCCGGTTTCGGTGTCGCAGTCCTCGCACACCGTTCTGACCGGGGTCGGGCTCTCCTCAGCCTCGGGTACGCGTTCGATACGGTTTCTCGTGCGATCGTCACACTCCGGGCACTCGACGTATTTGGGCTGGTCGCCGTATTCGAGCGGAGCACCCAGGGCAAGCGCTCGGACCCGCTCATCACTCCGGTTCCACCCACGCTGAAACTCCCCGGGTGGAATCCGAATCGCCTCACCGGCGGCGACCGTCGTTGTCCCGTCTTCGGTTTCCCAAGTGGCGGTCCCCTCGAGGACGATGAACACCTCTTCTTGGATCTCGTGAGAATGGTACGCGAAGGCGAAGGAATCACCTGGTCGGAGTTCGTAGTAGTTCAGCGCCATCTCCTCGCAGTCGAGCGGTCCCGTGAGCTGCCGCATGACTGCCGCCGGCTGGACTGCGTTCGGGACGGTATCGATCCGGACGTGTTGCATACCGGAGCCCGTGAGACGAAGCCACTAACGCGCACCGATACGGGTCGAATGTAGCACGGATTTTGTGGAATTTAATAGCCCAATTTCTGAATCCGATATTCAGCGGCCAAAACTTATGTGAGTCACCGAGCAGATTACGCTCATACGGACCATGTCAACCTCAGTCACGGAATCGGACGACGGGAAGCTATTCGAACTGTACGCGCGGTACGTCGGGGAACCACAGTCCCGGAAGGACGTGTACGGGTACTGGCTGTTCCTGTTCGGAGCCGTGGTGTCGTTCATCGGCGTAGTTGTCTACCTGCTGGGGCCCTCATCCCCGTCCTCGCCGGGCCAGTACGTGCTTCGGGAGATCTCGACGACGCTAGCCGCCTTCGGGCTTCCGCTAGCCCTGCTCGGTATTCTGCTTCTGCTCCCGGTGAAACGGCGGGGCATCCAGGCCTCGACGCTCGGCCTCCTCATTGCAGAGGGTGCAGTGGTGGCGTTTGTATGGGCGTATCCGACCAATTGGACCGTCGGGACGCCGGACTACAGTGCGCAGATCATCGCCGTGTACACGGTCGGGACTGCCCTGGTGGTCGGGGTGGCCGCGCTCGTCCCGGTCCTGACCGGCGAAAAGAGCTTCTTCTTCGAGGAGGAGTACGAGCGGGAGTCCGAGTATCCGGGCACGATGGTGGGGGAACTCCTCCATGACGGAGTCTTCTCGGTGTTCAAGCAGGACGACGAATGGCAGTGGCGGCTGATCGAACAGGACGCCAGGGCCGGCGGCACCGAAGGCTACCTCTCTCGGCTTGAGGCCGAGGAGACCGTGGATCGGATTCGAAAGGTCGTCGGTGAGGCCGGATTGCTGGAACTGAAGAACGTCGCCTTCCGGCTGTACCACGCCGCCGAGAACCGGTGGCGATGGGTCTTGACGGGGGCGGACGGGAGCGTCATCGCCGAGAGCCAGGAACCGTTCGAGGACCGTGATTCCGCAGCAGAGTCGGTAAGCGAACTGAAGGAGCTCGGCCCTGACGCGGAACTGCTCGAAATCGACGGGGCCGCGTACGAAGTGGCAGAAACGGAGGGCGGGTGGACCTGGAACCTGCTCGATGAGGAACGAAACCCGCTGGCGACAGGGGCCGGCACGTATCCCGATCGGGACGATGCTGAAGCCGTCACCGAACAAGTTAGTAAGACGGCAGCAGGAGCCGATCCGCTGACCATAGAGACCTACGGGATCGAACTGCTCCCGGACCGTGCGGCGACGGACGGCGGTGACGCGGAACTGGCCGACGGGGAGGACACCGAGTCGGACCTTCCGGAACCTGTCGAAGACGACTCGGATGAACAGGACGAGCTGCCCGAGACGGCCGACCAGGTCCCCGACGAAACCGCGGATCGGAGCATCGATCCCGACGATATCACGGGATGGCGCTGGCGGATGGTGGACACTGAAGGGCAGGAACTCGTCCGCGGGACCCGCCAGGCCGATTCGCGGCGAGCCGCGGAGTCGACGGTGTACGACCTCTTCGAGGCAATCGAGGACGCCCCGATCATGAACGGGGATGAGCCGACCTACGAAGTCGTCCCGCTGGGGGACCGGTGGACTTGGCGACTTTTCGACGCGGACGAACGCGAAATCGCGTCCCCCCCCTCACCGATGGCGGACGCCGCTGGCGCGAAAGACGGAGCCGAGGCGCTGCGTACCGGCGCGGAGGCGGCCGATATCATCCATATCGAGGAGGCTGACTTCGAGTACTATCCGGCCGACGACGGATGGCGGTGGCGGCTGGTGACCGCTGATCGAGAAACGCTCGCTCGGAGCGTCGGGGCACATCCGGACCGGGAGTCGGCCGCCGCCGCCGTCGAAGAGATCGAGTCCCAGGTGGGTGACGCGGACCTCATCGAGTACGAGGATGCCGCGTTCCAGGTGTATGAAGCGGGCGAGGAGTGGCGCTGGCGACTTATCGACGAGGACGGAAACGTGATGGCAGACAGTGGGGCGGAGTTCGAGTCTCGGGACGATGCGTTCTCCTCCATGATGACCGTGAAGGAGAACGCCCCGAATGCCGAAACGTTGGAGATCGAAACCGCCGCGTTCGAACTCTACGAGAGCGATGAAGAGGATGCCCCTCCCTGGAACTGGCGCCTAGTCGACCGGCGAGGGGAGACGACAGCCCGCGGGGCGGGATACGAATCCGAGGCTGCTGCCCGCGAGTCCATGGATCGGGTCCGCGCGCTTGCCGACGTGTCCAGCCGTGCGATGAACACTGGCGCGTTCCAAGTGTATGTGTCCGACGAGGACTGGCGCTGGCGCTACGTCACTTCCGAGGGCGCGATTATCGCGGAAAGCGAGCGATCCTGGACCACCCGGGACGAGGCAGAGACGGCTATCGAGGACGAGTTGCAATCCATCGCCGGCGAGGCGACCGTTCACACCGTTCGGGACGTGGCAATCGAGACGGTCGAGGATGCCGAGGGGTGGACCTGGCGGATCCGGGATCCCGACCGGGAAAGTCTGGCCAAGGCTGCGACGAGCTACGAGAGTCGCCACGCCGCGTCAAACGCTGCCAACGAGCTTCAGAGGGACGCTGGCGAGTTCCCGGTGTTCGCTCTCACCGGCGGGGCCTTCGTCGTGACTCCGGAGACTGACGGCTGGGCCTGGCGGTTGGTCGATGACGGATGGACGTCGTTAGCACAGAGTCGGAACTCCCACCGCGACAGGAAGAGTGCCACCGACGCGGCCTCACGCGCGGGCCGCCTGCTCCCGGATGCCGGCCTGTTAGAGTACGAGGACGCCGCCTTCGAACTGTACGAAGAGTCGCCCGGAGATGCCGAGGATACCCTCGAGGCGCCCGGTAACGAGGAGATAGACGGGCAGGCGCCCTCGCCCGAAGAGGCTCGGTCCACCTGGAACTGGCGGTTGGTCGACGAGGCCGGAGCCGTGATCGCAGCCGGGGCTGGCGATTACGCGAACAGAGCCGAGGCGGCAAACGCCCTCGAAGAAGTCCGCGCCGAAGTCGGCGACGCCAGCGTCGTGGAGATCGATACTGCCGCCTTCGACCTGCACCGCGACGAGGAAGGCTGGCGCTGGCGGCTGGTTGACGAGGGTGGCGATCCTATCGCGGAGAGCCTCGACGCGTACTCGACCCGGCGGGAAGCCCGCGAGGCCATGGACTTCGTCAAGGACCACGCGCCAGATGCGGTGACCTCCGTAGCGGAGTGAGCCAGGGCGGCTAACCGGCGCACGGTCCGCTCGCTGACCGCGGCTCTCATCCGCGCTGGCAGTCTAGTGGGGACGGCTCCTGGAGTCACCAGGTAGCCCCGGCGTCTTCCGCCTACAAGCAGCTACCCTCCAGCCAGAATCTGGCTAATCGAACCCACTCACCAGTGTAACGATCCACTGGGCGGGGTCTCCGCGGTCGCGGACTTCCACCCGTTCGACCCACTTGACCCACTGGAAGCCACGGCGTCCGGGTGCTACCAGCCGGAGCGGGGCACCGTGCCCGTGCGTGAGCTGGTTCCCGCCAACGCGGGTCGCTAGGAGTGCATCTCGGGCCTCCTCGAGCGGTAATGACCACCGATAGCCGGTTACGGACACGAACCGAACGAACCGCGCCTCGTCGGTCACGCCGGCACGCTCGAGGAGCTCACCAACCCGAATCCCCTGCCAATCCTGGACCGTGTACCACCCGCTGGTACAGTCGAGGGTCGCCGTGAGTTCCTCCCCTCTCATCGTCGACGTGGGCGTGCCCCCATCGCCGAACGGGTCGAGGGACTGATAGTCCAGGTCGAGACGCCGATCAACGTGGCCCTCGACCACCAGCGACCACTGCTCGCGGTCGAGCGGCTCCGGGTCGTCCGCAACCCACGAGGTGACGGGGAACTCACCGCCGACTGTCTCGGTGTCGGACAATTCCCCCGTCGCTTTCGAGCCGGTGAACCGCCGGGCCGTCCCGTCAAGCGTCGTGTCGACGAGGTTGGTCGCCCGCCATGCGAGCGCCCCTCCGACGAGCAACGCACCGGTTTTCAATGCCGTTCGCCGGCGAAGATCCGTCCGGGTCGGCGTCCGGAACCGCGCACGGAGGTGGACGAACAATAGCGGGACCAGGACTAATCCGAGCCCGATATGGACGTTCAGAGTCGTCCACCCACCGACGGGAACGTTGCCTCCCGTGGCCCAGAACACGCCCGTGGCCAAGGTTCCTATCGCGATCCCGGCCATCGCTATCGAGAGCGGGACTTGTCGGTCCCACGAGACGCGCCCGAGAACCCGATGACGCACCCGGTGGAGTTTGAAAACGAGAAGCAGCACGAGCGTCAACCCTACGACAGCATGGAGCCAGACGATCCAGGCTCCGTCGGGGGTCCCGACGGTGAACGACACCAGCCCGGAGCCCACTTCGAACAGGACCGCGAGTCCGATGGCCCAGTCTACCACGGGTGCAGGCGGCTCCAGCGCCCGCAGCCACCCTACTATCCGCGAAGCTGTGGTGCGCAGGCCGCTCATACTCGGCGTATCGGTCCGATGGACATAACACCCAGGCTCGATCCCAGTGGCCAGCGGTGAGGTCCCGGCCACCGGCGTCGTAGCCTACGGATCCCCGGAATCACCAGCATCCATGCTCATGATATCCTCCGACACTGCTACGAGTCTGAGCCAGGTGTTCATGCTGGCACGCAGCGCAGTCGTGTCCCGGGCCCTGAGCGTAACCTCAACCGTGCCTCGGTGCCGATCTACGGAGGCCGTCGACCGGGCGTCGTCGATTTCCCCCGCTTCCACGCTGATAGCCTCCTGGAGTCGCCTGGCTTGCGGCTCCTCGTAATCGAATCGAAGTGTCAACCGGTGCGCGAACGAACGGCTCACTGAAGCGGTCCCAGCCAGGCCCGGGTTACTCCACGTCGACTTCCTTGATTTCCGGGGCACGTTCCTTCAGGAGGACTCGGTGTCCACAGTACGGACATCGGACCCCGCCATACTCGTCGAGTTCCACGTCGCGCTTACAGCGGGAACATTTGTAGCTCATGGATTCTAGATGGATGCTCCAGATGCTTGTGTCATTCGACGTCGTCGGGGTCGACATCGGGACCGCTCTCCGCGTCCCCCTCCGCGAGGGCTGCCCGGATCGACCTGACGACGCGGCGGCCGGACGGCGTCTCTGGTCGGTATGCGCCACCGGTGAACGTCTCGCCGGTTTCCTCGTTCACCCAGATGCCGGATCCGATCCGCTTTACATCGTCACCGTTGAGGGTCGCGTTCCGCATTTCGCCTTCGATTTCCTTGACCCGCTTTCTGGCGACACGGCCGTATCTTGCGCCGAACCGCCCCGCGCTTCCTGTCGTCCGTGCTTTCCCTTCAGCCATACCGATGTTCACGCCAAGCGCGCGCAAAAGGCCTGCGGATTCCCGTCGCCGCCGATCAGCGAAGGTCCGCATCCGCGAGCGCATCGTTCAGCTCTGCCCTGACTCGCTCGCCGGTCTCGCGGTCCCCGGCGGTCGTGACGACTCTGTTTTCCTGAACGCTTGACCCGTCACGGAGGAGCATCCGGACGTTCCCGTTGGCATCGGCTCGGGTGACCTTGGCGCTCGGCCCACGTTGTGATCCCGTCCCACCGGCATCGATCGGGCCAGGGATGATTTTCTTGACGTGTGGGTACTCCGCCACGGTCCTGACTGCCCTCCGGCCAGTCCGCCCTCCAATCAACGTCGAATGGCTTCCGCCGATCTTTTCATCCGGAGCCGACTCGACCGTCTCCAGCGGTCGCTTCCCCCGTCGTTCCAACGCCGCCGCAACCGCCCCCTCGACGGACGCGTCAGCACCGTTCGTCGCGTGACCGCCGGACTCCGGGACTCGATAAAACTCGTACCGCAACTGGGCACGAGCTTCCCGAAGCGGTTCGCGTTGCCCGGTAGCGTACACTGTTTCGGGACGTTTTCGACGGATTTCGTCCGCAACCCTCCCGGCGAAGTTCCGGAGTTGTGTACGACCGGTTCGCTCCCCGTCGTCCGGGACGGTCGTGATCACGGTCTCCCCGAGTACCGTCTCCTCGTTCAGCATCGTGAGTGTTGCCCGGTCGCTGTGGAACACCACCACAACACCATCACAGGTGCCGGTATCACACTGAAGACAGTAGTCACCCGGCCGATCCAGCGAAGCGCCACACCGCCAGCAGTCCATCCTTGGCGGAAGTAGGGGAGCTATCCGCATAAGCCCGTCCGTTCGTCCCTGGGTATCGGGGTGCGGGTGGACGTTCCCGCGAACCGGTGCCCAGGAATCAGAACAACAAGTATAGAACCGCCCCGCCGCTATTTGCTCCCGTGATGGATATCGGCGTTGTCCTGTTGAACTTCGGGGAACCGCCAGAGCCCGACCGAGACGCGGTCGTCGACTACCTAACCCGGATTTTCCTCAACAACGCGGACCTTGAGGAGTACGATTCGGCCGAGGCCGCCCGGGAGCGGTCACGCGAACTGGCTCGACGACGGGCTCCAGGCCTCATCGAAGAGTACGAGGAGATCGGGGGATCGCCGCTGAATCCACAATCGGAAGCACAGGCGTCAGCGCTCAAGCAGGAACTCGCCGAGCGGGGATACGAGGTTGAGACCTACGTGGGAATGCAGTTCATGGAGCCGCTGATCGAGGACGCAGTGAAGGCTGCCCGAGAGGATGACATCCAGCAACTGATCGGATTGCCAGTATTCCCCCTCTGCGGCCCCTCCACGAACGTCGCCGCGAACGACGACATGGAGGCGGCTGTCGACGCTATCGAGGATTGGGAGCCGGACGTGACGCCGATCACCGGCTGGCACAAACACCCGCTGTACAATCGGCTGCGGGCCGAGAACTTGCGGGAGTTCGCGGCTGCGGAGGGTGTCGACCTACACGACTCGGACACGGAGGTGGTGTTCTCGGCCCATGGCACTCCCCAGTACTATCTCGAGGAGGGAAGCCGGTATGACATCTATGTGGACGAATGGTGTGAATCCATGGCCGGCCTCCTCGACCTGGAGGGGTACACCCTCGGGTTCCAGAATCACGAGAACCGCGACATTCCGTGGACGGAACCCGACGTCGAGGAGGTCATCCAGACCCTGGACGCCGAGCGTGTCCTCGTCGACCCGATCTCGTTCATGCATGAACAGAGCGAGACGCTTTCGGAACTGGACGTGGAGCTACGGGAGGAGGCCGAAGCTCAGGGCTTGGACTTCCACCGAGTCCCCGTCCCCCACGACGACGACCGCTTCGCCACGGTCCTAGCGGATCTTGCGGAACCGTTCATCGCCGGGTTGGACCCCGGATACTATCAGTTCCGCCAGTGTCAGTGTCGGGAAAAGCCGGGGACGATGTGCTTGAACGCTCCACGGGTCCCGGGGACGGGAGCGGAAGCACTCGAATCGGAACCCTCGGTCGCGGCCGGATCCGAGGCCGAAGCGAGCCAGGACGACTGACACAAAATCTGCCCTACCAGAATGAACTCCGGCACAGACTCCGGTTCGACCGTGGCTGTCATCGGCGCTGGTATTACCGGGTTGGCCCTCACCCACTACCTCACTGACCGGGATGTCGACGTCGTTACGCTCGAGGCAAGCAGTCAGCCGGGGGGTGTCATTCGCTCCGTAAACTACGGGGGGACGGTCCTCGAACTGGGCCCGCAGCGTTTTCGGCTAACCGACGGGGTCTCGGAACTCGCGGAAGCCGCCGGTATCCGGGACGCGGCCGTGACGGCCCCGGACGGCCTCCCCCTCTACATCTACGCCAGCGGAGGCCTCCGCGAGGTCCCCCTGTCCATCCGCGGGCTCATCCGAACGGACCTCCTATCGTGGCGGGGAAAGCTTCGCCTGCTCGCGGAGCCGCTCACCGACCCGATTCACGGAGAGGAGACAGCGGCCGCGGCGTTCCGACGGAAGTTCGGCGCGGAGGTCTATCGGAACCTGATTCACCCGCTGTACGGCGGTACCTACGGCTCGGATCCCGCCGAAATGCCCGCAGAACACGCCCTGGACGGGCTGATGCGTGTCGAGTCACGGGAGGGGAGCCTCCTTCGACCAGCACTGCGGCGCGTCCGGAACGGGGGATCCGCACCCGCGGTCACGTTCGAACGGGGGAATCAGCAACTCGCAACCGAATTGGCCCGAACCTACCAGGACCGCGTTCGACTGGACACCCGGGTGGAATCGCTTCGGGATAGTGGCGGGAGCTACCGGCTCGGGACCTCCGATGGATCCCTCGAAGTCAGTGAGGTGGTTCTGACCGCGCCCGCCTCCATGACCGCGCAGTTATTGGAGGAGGTCGCTCCGGGCGCCGCGACGGGACTCTCCGAGTTACGATACAATTCCCTGGCGTACGTGTTTCTCCAGTCTGCTGCCGACGTTTCCGGCCTGGGGTACCAGGTCCGCCGATCGGAGCCCCTCCGAACCCTCGGGGTCACCTGGAACGCGAGCGCGTTTGACCGTGACGGACTGTTCACCGCGTTTCTCGGGGGCATGGAGGATCCGGGCATCCTTGAGAAACCCGAATCGGAAATCGGCCGAATCGCAGCCCAGGAATTCGAGACGGTAATGGATGTACCGGCCGAACCGCTGTTCGTGAACGTGGTTACGGACGCCATTCCAGCATACGACGGGTCCTGGGAAGCCATTGAGGGGCTTGATGCCCATCTGCCCGAGGGGATCAGGCTCGCCACCAATTATACCGCCCGAGTCGGCGTTCCAGGCCGAGTTCGAGAAGCGAAGCGGGTGGCACAGGAGATCGCCCAGACCGATGAAGTCAGTGAGGGCATGGACCAGTCATCGGGGCCCCAGAACCGAACGGTTGAGGCCTGAGGCCGTCCCAGTGGGAATCAGTCCCAGGTCCACTGTTTGGCTGTGTCGACGAAGGTTTCGACGCTTCTGACCGGGGTTTCCTTATGTACGCCGTGGCCGAGATTGAGGATGTGACCGCTCGGGCCAGCCTCGTCGATGATCTTGCGAGTCCGGGACCGGACGTGGGACGGATCGCCGAACAGGTCGGCTGGATCGAGGTTACCTTGAACCGGGTGATCCCCGAGCCGGTTCCGTGCTGCCGCCATCCTGACAGTCCAATCGAGGCTCACCACGTCGGCTCCCGTTTCCGCCAGCAATCCCAGGTCAGCGCCCATGTTCCTGGCGAACATGATCGTCGGGACGTCAACCGCGGACAGGATCTGTCGATGGAGCGGCAGCAGAAACTCGCGATAATCTGACGGCGCCAGGTTCGATGCATACGTGTCGAACAGCTGTACAGCGTCGGCGCCACGCTCAACCTGGAAGGCCAGGTACTCCGCGACCACATCCGCGAAGGACGTCAGGAGGGCACGAAACGCGTCCGGGTGTGCCGCCCGGAGGCGTCTCAGGTCCATTTTCGACCGGGACGGCCCCCCTTCGACTGCGTAGGAAGCGAGGGTGAACGGACCGCCAGCGAACCCGAGAACTGCTGCATCGTCGATACGACCGTCGAGTCGATCGAGCAGGGCACCGACGTACCCGATTTCTTCCGTGACGTCCCCGCGTCGTCGGGTTACATCCTCAGGACCCTGGACTGGGTTTTCGACGACTGGGCCGACTCCAGACTCGACCCGATACGAGAAGCCGAGCGGCTCCAAAACTGTGAGGATATCCGAATACATCACTACCCCATCAGGCGCGAACCGCTCGTACGGTTGTAAGGTGATCTCGGCAGCGATTTCAGGCGTCTTGATAGCCTCCAAGAAAGAGTACTCCTCCCTGACTTCACGGTACTCGGGGAGATACCGCCCAGCTTGCCGCATCAGCCAGACCGGCGGTCTAGGGGTTTCCCGCCCCTCGGCCGCCCGCATGAACAGGGTCTTTCCATCCAGGTCGGTCATGGTCCCGGCTTCGTGTGTCCACTGATTAGGTGTTCGGTATCCGCACTCGAGATGTCTCACCGAAAGACTCCCTGCCTGCTCGGCCAGCGTTGATGCTGTCGCTCCGGATTCGGGTTCAGAGTGGAATCAGTCCAACGATGAGGCCAACCCTTGTGTTGTGATCCATCCTTGGGGCTTGTCACTCGACGAAGCCACACGGCTCGGGGACGGGTGTTCTGATCGACCACGAATTGCAGTCCCTCGACCCTCCAGTTCCGCCACCACCAACCAATGGTTGAAATCCGGGACAACGGGGCAATCGCGGCCACCGAACCGGAGGCGTTCTATGATTCCGATCGAGGACGGGATAGTGCGTCCCTCGGATAGGTTGATTTGGCTGTCTGTGCGACATCAGGCGAAATATCGACGGTAAGGAACGGGTGGTCCGCATCGGTCCGCGCCAAAACGGCACCGTCGGGACCGGTGATCCACCCTGAACCACCGAAAGTGACACCACTCTCCTCGCCCGCCCGGTTTGACGAGGCTAGATACGCGCCTGCTAGGACGCTCATTGTCCGGGCCCCTGCCAGCCACTTTTCTACCGTCCGAAGCTCGGTGACCCGCGGGTTGACGAGCAACTCGACACCTTCTCGGCCGTAGGACCGCACCTCATCGCTCGCCCAGAGGTCCGTACAGATCAAAAACCCGGTCTCCAGCCCACTGATCGCAACCGGGGAGAACTCGCCGTCGCCTGGCTCATACCATGAAGCCTCACGGAACCCTGGTTCATCAGGGAGATACCCCTTTACATGGACTCTGCTGAGTCCATCGACTGTTCGCAGGAACCCTTCGTTCAGACGCGCGTCGTCGCGCAACGCCGGACACGACCCCACGACGGCGGTGGATCCGAACCGGTCGAGTCGATCCAGCCACTCCCAGTGGCTTTCGACCGCGTCGTCCCACGTCCCTGGGACATCCACTGAGTCCGGATCGACGGCCGGCAGCCATCTGAAGAACGGCATCTCAGGGAGGACCAGGATATCGCTGTTCGCGGCGTTCGTGTGCCGCTCGAGCGCCCGGAAACGCTCTTCGAAGGCGGTTCGGTTCTGGAAGGCGGGGAGTTCGCACACGGTGACCCGGACCATCGTTCCTGCCGGGACGACGGGTGGGGGCAGTGAAAACGGTTCGGTCGCGTCAGGTCCTGAGATTCGGAGACTGTCTCCGATTGAGTGTCTCGGTCCGAAACGACCGTCAGAGGTCCGCCGGATCCGTCTTCATGTATTCGCGGAGGAGGGTCGTCGCGTACGCGCCGGATGGCAGTCCGAATCGGAACACTGGATCGGACTCTGTCGATTCGAGCGTCAGGGCCGATCGAACCAGGATCGATCTCCGGGTTCCCGTCGATCCATACGGATCCCGCAGATCAAAATCCGCTGGACGTACGCCGACATCGGAGAGGATTCCACGCTCGATCTCTCCCGGTTCCCCACCGCCGAGGTCCGTGTCCGTCCCGACGAGCGGCGCCGTCACGAACGCCCGCTCCCGCTGGCAGTGCCGAGTCATGATATCGACACGGTCCGAGGTCACCCGCTGGAGTCGGTCCGTCTCCGGAACCCTGATTCGTCCCCGGTCTGTCTCGACCGTCTCGACGAAACAACAGACGTCCCCTTCAACGGGCCGATGGAACGGGAGGTCGTCGGCTAATCGCTCGCTGAGGATTCGGTTGAACAAGTACGACTGCGCTGCGTTCACGAACAGGCGCCCGAGATTCTCCGGAACGGCAGCGAGGGCATCCCACCAGATGTTGTCGGCCGCGGCATCGTCAGCGAAGGTGCCCTCGGGTGCTTCCACTAGCCTGTGTAGCATGGCCCGCTCGTACTGAAGCCGGTCCGGCATCGCACGCAGCGCGGCAGTCCAGTCGGGGGTCTCGCGGTCGGCTTCCCGTTCGACCCGTTCGCGGGCCCGCTGGGAGTCTGGCGGCTCGGACTCGAACGGGGATCCGGTATAGGCGAGGACCGCACCCTTGGGGTCGTCCCTCAACAGGTGGAGTCCGACCTCGTGAGTGATCGGCCGCAGGCTCCCGAACCGCTGGTGGCCGAAGAAGTTGGGAACCCCGACCGTACTGCTGTCAGTGGCCTGCGAGCCATCGGAGGCCGTCATCGTCTCCGCCCCCGGGCCTCCACCCGCGAACTCCCGTAGTTCCGCTGTCGTCGAGGCGAGTCGGCTGGCGTCCGGCTCGTCGGTGTCTGGGGTAGTCGTGAGTCGGCTGTCTCGAACCCTGATGACGAACTCGTTCCCTGCGAGGTCTCCGAAGCTCAGACTCCGCCCTGCCCGCCCGATGGGTGTGATTTCTGCATCCCGGAGGTCCGGGAGGTCCTTCGGGTGCACGTCCCGGAGCGCGAACAGCTGTGTGGTGACTGCATGTTTATCCTTGGTTCCTGCCCAGGAGACCCGCTGGCGGCTGATCCCAATGGCCTCACTCAACGCCTGCGCGAAATCGTTCGTGTCCCACCCACGGAGCGTCGCCCGGATGACTAGATACGGGTAGGAGCCGGACTCGGCATCGAGCGGGGACATTTGAAATTGCTCGCGCTCTCGCACTCGGAAGTCCTCGGGGTGACCACGAAGACGCCCACCGATTCCGTCGGTATCACTCACGTACCATTCGATCCCGACGGCCTGTTCACGACTGTGTGATTCGCGCACGCCTGGCCTCCTAGTAGAGGGGAAGGTCCCCGGTGATCCGGTCGACAGCGGTCTCCGAGCCTGGCCCGACAGCCAATGCCGTCGCTGTCCCAGGATCGAGTTGGGTGTGACCGGCGTCCCGAACGAGCCCGTATGGAAGCCCGTGGCGTTCAGCCGCGTCCGCCAATTCGAACAGGTCGTCCTCTGTGTCGACCTTGAGGACGACTTTCTTCTGGCCGTCACCCTTCCACTCCCGTCGGACGCTCTGTTCTGCCTCATCGGCGGCCATGAGGGCGGCGTGTGCGACCTGGGCTGCAAGCTTGCCGACGCCCATCCCAAGATCGGCTCTCACCGCGATCGCCTGTTTCATATGAGACATCCAGCAGGAAGCGACAAAACTCCCCGCGTTCCGAGTCGGAGCCTCCCTCGCGACGACCGGCCGGACTCCCGCGTGCGATCGCTTGGTTGTTGGCGTGCAGCCCCTGAATCCTTGTTAGCGTTGACCACTCGCCGTCGACCTGAAAGGCTCGACTCAGACGCGTTTTTCCACGCAACCGGACCGATCGGTGTGTCTGACCGATTGTTCCTCAGGCGAAGGGTCCTTTCGAGAGAGATGGGTTTACATCGTACCCATACAGATGGCGGTTATGATACTCTCGGACACGGATATCCTGCGTCGACTCCGTGACGGTGATCTCACGATCGATCCGTTAGCTGACCCTGACACGCAGGTCCAACCCGCCAGCGTCGACCTGCGCCTCGGCTCGGAATTCTTGGAGTTTCAGCGGACCAACATTCCGTGTATCCACCCGGACAGTGAACGTGAGGTAGAGGAGTACGTCGCCGAGACCCACGTCCCAGAAGGTGAGGAGTTCGTCCTCCACCCTGGTGACTTCGTTCTGGGTTCCACCATCGAGCGGGTGGGAATCCCGAACGATCTGGTTGCTCACGTCGAGGGGCGGTCCTCGCTGGGACGGCTGGCCGTGGTGGTTCACGCATCGCTCCCGGCCGACGAGGAGCTGTTCCTGTGGACCCCTGAGGACGGGTTCGGATTCCATCCGATCGGCGAAGTTGTGAGCGACGAAGTACCCGCGCTTACCGTCGCGTTCGACCCAATCACGTTGACCGTACGGACCCATCGGATCACTGACTATCTCAGAAATCCGGCGAAACGGATCTACCGGGTCGAACTGAGTTCCGGCCGGACAGTCAGGATCACGAAAGATCACAACTTGTTCACGCTCGACCCGCACGGCAAGGTGACGCGGGTTGCCAGCGAGGACGCCGAGGGCGAGTTCGTGATGGTTCCAAGGACGCTCCCGGATCCGCAGCTAACGGACACGGAACTCGATGTCAGGAACCTGTTGGCTGACTCCACGCTCAACCCCTCCGAGGGGGCAGGTCCGAGAGCCGGAACGGCATCGGTCGGAGCTACTGGCGGCGGGGCTTCAAAGGAACATACCGCTGCGAATCCGGCCGGCGTCATGGACCGGGCACACACGGCTGCGACCGGATCACCGCCACGGAGCCTCCCAATTACGCCTGACTTAGGGTGGGTCCTGGGCCGGTACATCGCCGTCGGGACCGTTCGGTCTGGACGCGTGATCTTTTCCGGGATCGACGAGGGTGACGGGTCGCGCCTCGAATCGTTTTTCGACGAATACGATACCACATGTCGGTGTCGTGGGCGGGGGACGGATGCAACGGTAGCGATAGTACGGTCTCCTCAGTGGGCTCGCCTGTTCGACGAATTCGTCGACGGGGGCGAAGGAGTCATCCCGGACCGGGTATGGAACTGGTCACAGGATGTTCTGGAAGGCCTCTGGAAAGGACTGACCGTCGAGGGATCGGAGGCGTCCCAGCCAGACCGATCGCGGTCCCCGGAACTGACCACTCTCGAAAGTCGGATAATGTATCTCGAAGCGCGGCTCGGCCGTGGGGGTCCACCCGCTCGCTCCGGTGACGGGGACGGAACCGCCGACCAGCCCGGTGCAGTCCACCCAGCGACAGTCCGGGGGGACGGCCGAGATGAACCGGAACTCGACGGGCGGTTCCCGGTTCCGGGTGCACTGTTGCACGACTACCGGCTCGAGGCCGGGTTGGATCGCGACGCCGCCGCCGAAGCAACGGAGGCCCTCACACTATCCGTCCTGACGGACATCGAAACCGACGAACTGGCAGGCGTCTCGGCGACTCTCCTGCGTCGGCTCGAACGCACCTATCGACGGTGTGGGGTTACCACCGATCGACTCGATACGATCCTCACGGCGGATGTCCGATTCGAGCGGGTAGAATCGGTGACTCCGACGGACCGGATCGAGCCGACATATGACCTGGAGGTGCAGCCGGGAGGACGGCCAATCGAAAACTTCCTCGGGGGGCACGGAGGCGTCTTTCTTTCGAACACTGCCGGGCTCTGCGATCCCGGCTATCACGGACAGATCACCCTGGAGCTGTCGAACCTTGGGGCGGCACCCGTGGCACTCACCCCCGGAATGCGGATCTCCCAACTGACGTTTACCGAACTCACCTCCCCGGCTGACCGCCCGTATGGGGATGAACGTGGGTCGAAATATCAACACCAACAGGGTCCTCAGGCCTCGCGTATCGGCGACGATCCCGAGTTCGAGTCCGATGAAAGCGAGGGCTTCGAGACCGCGACTTCGGAGAAGCCCTCCCGAGGGGAGAAGGAATGAAATTCATCGAGGAAGTGATCGTCGACCAGTTTCTTCCGACAGTAAGGGCGATGCTGGCCGAGGAGTTGCGGGACCGCGGGCTCACGCAGCGTGAAATCTCCGACACGCTCGGTGTCAGCCAGTCCGCGGTATCGAAATACCTTCACGATGAGGTCGAGATCCGGTCGGAGGTCCGGACCGACGA
>CAZCXJ010000022.1:0-2039 GCA_964502585.1 uncultured Candidatus Halobonum sp. | reverse complement strand
CTAGCGGCTCGGACCCAGGTGGCAGACGTCGCGGGAGCGGTGAACATCCGGTACGAACGTGGAATACTTACCCGGCTTCGAGATGCCGGACACGACACTGTCGAGTTCGATCCCGACGGCTCACCGGCCTCCGTGCGGAACGCCCTCGAGGGGCAGGCCATGGACGACACGTTCGTCCTCTACCAAACCGGGGCGGTCGGGATCGAACCGGTGGTCTATGTCCTCGGGCCGGACGCACCGACCGTTGCGGACATCGTCCGTGAGTTACTGTGAGTGACTCGGACATCCGCGCTACACGCGTTTCGCTGCCGGGTGATCTGCAATCGCCGTCACGCGTTCGATGGAGGCTCGGATGAATCGAGCGGCCGACTTCTACTCACGGATCGCAACCGCGTACGACCTCCTCGCTCGACACGGGCCTGGGGTTTCCGGACTCCGGCGGGAGTTCGTTGCCGCACTCGCGCCCTCACCGGGGGATACCGTTGTCGAGTTCGGGTGCGGTACCGGGGCGAACACACCCTTCATCCGGAACAAGGTCGACCCCGACGGCCGCGTGGTCGGTGTGGATTTCGCACCGGGCGCGCTGCGGCGTGCCATGACGCGCGAGGACTCCGAGCGGACCGAGTTCGTCCGGGCGGATGCCTGCACGCCACCGATTGTTCCGGCGGCGCCGAATGCGGTCTGCGCGTCGTTTCTCATGGGAATGCTTGCTGCCCCCGAACGGGCAGTTAGGGACTGGGCGTCGTTATTGGGGGACGGCGGCCGACTCGCCCTCCTCGACCTCGCCCGTTCCACCGGTAACGGCCGGATGCTCAATCCGGCCTTCCGCCTGTTCGTCCGGATGAGTGCTCCACCTACCACCGCGGTTCGTCCCGACCGCGACCTCGCGGCGGAACTCGACCGCCGTGTCGTCCGGGCACACCGAACCTTGCGTGAGGTCTGTGATGAACACACCTACGAGACACGGTGGCTGGGCTTCGCCAGACTTAGCGCCGGCCGGGTCAGCGGCAAGTAACCGCACCCCTCCTATAGCAGGGGGACATCTGAGAGATCCCGCCGGTCCCGTGAGGCTAGATAGCACGGCTCGCTCAAGTCTTAACCCTGTGTACACCCTCCTTACCGATACCTATGAGTGACGTGACGAACATGCTCGTTGACGGTGAATGGCGGACTGACGTTCGACGGGACACAAGCGACGACGGCGACTTCGAACGGTCGGTCACCAGCTTTCGGAACTGGATCGACGGTGCAGTCCCGGAGGCCGGAGCCGATCCGGTCGACAATCCGACGTTTGAAGCCGAAGCGGGGCGCTACCATCTGTACATTTGCCGGGCGTGCCCTTGGGCCCACCGCGCGGCACTGACGCGGGCGCTCAATGGGTTGGATGACGTGATTTCCCTGTCGCTGGTGCAACCGGAGCGATACGAGGAAGGGTGGGAGTTCTCGGATGACCATCCCGACCCCCTTTACGACGCGGACTACCTCCGCGAACTCTACACCCGGGCAGACCCCGAGTACACCGGACGAGTGACAGTTCCCGTGCTGTGGGACACGGAGAGGGAGACCATCGTCAATAACGAGAGTGCGGAAATCATGCGTATGCTCGATACCGCGTTTCACCGACACAGCAACGGGGTCGAGTTGTATCCCGAGGAGTTGCGCGAGGAAATCGACCAGCGGATCGCGGACATCTACCCGCGGATCAATAACGGCGTGTATCGGGCGGGCTTCGCGACCACTCAGGACGCGTACGACCGGGCCGTCGCCGACCTGTTCGATGCCCTCGATGAGTACGATGCTCTGCTTGAGAACAACCGATACCTTGCGGGTGATCGACTCACACTGGCGGACGTCTCGATGTTCGCGACCCTGGTCCGATTCGACCACGTGTATCACACCCACTTCCGGTGCAACCGGCGAGCGATCCACGAATATGACAACCTCTGGGGGTACACGAAGGATATCTACCAGACTCCCGGAGTCGAGGAAACGGTGAACATGGATCACATCACCCGTCACTATTACGGGAGCCACGAATC
>CAZCXJ010000021.1:7362-30774 GCA_964502585.1 uncultured Candidatus Halobonum sp. | reverse complement strand
GGGCTCGCCGCCGATCTTGTCGGCGATGGAGTGACCGACCTCGGCTGAGCCGGTGAACAGGACCGTGTCGACCCGGTCGTCCTCAACGATGGCATTGCCGGCGTCACCGTATCCCTGAACGAGGTTGAACACGCCGTCCGGGATGCCGACGTCCTCGAACATCTCCGCGATGATCTGCCCGCACCAGGGGGTCTGCTCGGCTGGCTTCCAGACGACGGTGTTCCCCTCCACTAGCGCCACAGCCATATGCCAGAACGGGATCGCGACCGGGAAATTCCACGGAGTGATACAGCCGACGACACCGCGCGGCTTCCGGCGCATGTACGAGTCCTTGGCGGCCACCTCGCTTGGCACCACGTCGCCGTGGGGGTGACGCGCATCACCGGCCGCCCACTCGACCATATGCCAGGCCTCGGTCACGTCGGCCTTGCCCTCGCTAATCTCCTTGCCACATTCCTTGGTCACGATTTCTCCGAGTTCCTCGTGTCGGTCACGGAGTTGGTGATAAATGTCCCAGAGGTACTCAGCTCGGTCGATATACGACAGCTCGCGCCACTCTTCGAACGCCGCGTCCGCAGCGGCGAGCGCCTGGTCGACGTCCGCCGGCGTCCCGCGTTCGAAGGTCCCAAGTCGCTCTCCGGTCGCCGGGTTGTAGCTCTCGAACGTCTCGTCACCTTGACCGGCCACCCATTCGCCGTCGATGTAGTGCTTGTACGTCTCGGTTACCTGCTGACTCATGCGTAGAATTTCTGTGACAAAGCCCAAATAGATGCGGGTCGCGAAGGGCTCGGACCGGTATGTCCGGTGGGGAGGGCGATTCGGTGAGGGGCGTTTCCGTTGTCCAGCAGAGGCCGATTCGGACACTGCGAGGATGAGCGACCGCTTAAGTGTTCGGAGTCGTGAGACAGAGACATGTCACGGTCCCGTCGTGCGGTCCTCCTGAGCGCACCGTCCCTCCTGGTCGGGCTGGCCGGGTGTGCGGGCGATGAGGGAAACGCTCCGACAGAAACCCGGACAACGTCCGCCGGATCGACCACCACTGAGGCCGAAACCCCGACCGAGACCGCTACCGCGACTCCGACCGAGACTGCCACTCCGAGCCCGACCGAGACCTCTACCGGTCAGTCGGTCAGAATCGGCGCGTTCAGTAACTACTTCGATCCGATTCGCCAGTCGGTGTCGGTGGGCACGACCGTTGTGTGGGAGAACAACTCGAGTGGGACGTACGACTCCCACACCGTGACGAGCGCGCAGTTCCATGAGACGGCTGTCGACTGGTCGTTCGATGAAGAGTTTTCCGGTGGCGAGACCCTCTCGTATACGTTCGAGGAGACCGGGGTGTACGAGTACTACTGCTCGATCCACGGGGAGACTTCGATGTGTGGGGCGGTGCTGGTGGGCGACGTGTCCCTCGAACAGGACCTGCCCTGTGAATGAGGGGCGTGGGCGACGGTAGGAAGCTCGGCGGCCGCGATTTCCGGTCGACCCATCCGGCGGTGACCATCCGGATGAACGGGTGAGCATAAAAGGTCAGTCGGTCGCGGCAGCGCGTTTCTCGATCTCTCCCCGGAGTGCAGGGGCGTCGAACTCGTGGTCCGGACGCAGGTTCACGAAGTCGAGATAGTCACGGGCTCCGAGGAGGTCGGAGGTCGAATACGCCGACAAGGCGGCCGTGACCGTCTCGCTGGGACCGATGCGTGGCGCCAGCGCCGCGAGCCCGCAGGCCAGGTCGTACCGGCGGGCCTCCGCCCGTCCCGCCTCACTGACGCTCGTCGCATCGATGAAGTACAGCTCGTCGTCGAGGACGAGGACGTTCTCGGCGCGCAGGTCGCCGTGGGCCAGCCCGTTGTCGTGAAGCGTCGCGAGCGCCGCGAACAGCCGAGGCGCCAGCTCCCGGATGCGGGAAGCCGGGAGGTCGTCGAGTGGATCGAACCCGGGGAGGTACTCGAGGACCAGCACACCGAGGCCGTCGATCTCCAGGGCTTCGACGGGTTCCGGTGCGTTGAGCCCGACGGCCCGCATCCGCTCCGTGGCGTCGAGTTCGTGTTCCGCCATCTCGTAAGGGGTACTGAACCGTTCAAAGAAGCCTTCGGTTCCGGAGGAGAACGCGCCGAGGTTCCGGCCGGTGGTGAACAGGGCGTGAACGGCCGCGTTCTGTCGGCTGATAACCTTCACGAACAGTTCCTCGTCCAACACGAACGGGGTCGAGAGCCAGTTGTCGGCCTCGATGAACCTGACGTGCGCCTCTTCCCGGTCGTACCGCTCTACCAGTTCGGCGGCGATGGCCTCGAGGCGGGACCAGCCGATCGAGCCCCGGACGAGGCTACGGAGTTCCATCCGTCCTCATTTCGGGTGCCGATGATATAAACGCTCGTCGGCGGACGGACGGTTCCAGTGTTTCCCGGAGGGACGCGGGGTTTATACTCGCCGTCCCGCAACGGCCGGACATGGATTTCGAGCTACCCGGCGAACACCGGATGATCCGAAATCAGGTCCGGGAGTTCTGTGATGAGGAGATCGCCCCAATCGCCCAGGAGCTCGAGGACGAACACCGCTTTCCGGCGGATATCTTCGACCAACTCGCGGAACTCGACATGCTCGGGGTTCCGGTGGGCGAGGAGTGGGGCGGTCTCGGTGGCGACCAGCTGATGTACGCGCTGGTCTGCGAGGAGCTGGGACGGGTCTCCGGCGGGATCGGACTCTCGTATGCCGCCCACGTCTCGCTGGGAACCAAACCGATCGAACTGTTCGGTACCGAGGAGCAGAAGGACCGATGGCTGCGACCGCTCGCGGAAGGGAGCGCCCTGGGTGCGTGGGCCCTGACGGAGCCCGGGTCCGGATCGGACGCCTCGGATATGGACACGACCGCGGAGAAGGACGGGGATGCGTACATCATCGACGGAACCAAGCAGTTCATCACGAACGCCAACGTGGCCGGATCCCTTCTAGTGAAGGCCGTAACCGATTCCGACGCCGGGTATGACGGGATCTCGACGTTCATTCTCGATCCTGAGACGGACGATGGAGTCGAGATCACGACCGTCTGGGACAAGATGGGCCTGAACTGTTCGCCTACTTGTGAGGTCCGGTTGGACGAGGTCCAGGTCCCTGCGGACCGACTTCTCGGGGCGGAAGGCGAGGGATGGAAACAGACGATGAAGACCCTCGACGGGGGCCGTATCTCGATTGCGGCACTCTCAACCGGACTCGCACAGGGAGCCTACGAGGCGGCGAAGGAGTACGCGGGGGAACGGGAACAGTTCGGCAAGTCGATCAGCAAGTTCGACGCCATCCGGAACAAACTCGTCGGGATGCACCGCAAGACGGAACGCGCGCGACTCCTCACCCACAAAGCGGCCACGCTGTACGACGCGGGCCATGAAGTGACCCGCGAGGCTTCGCTGGCGAAGCTTGACGCGTCCGAAGCGGCGCGGGAAGTGGCCGAGGACGCCGTCCAAGTCCTCGGGGGATACGGGTATACGGAAGACTTCGCACCACAGCGGTTCTACCGCGACGCGAAACTGATGGAGATCGGCGAGGGAACCAGCGAGATTCAGCAGATGGTAATCGGGCGGGAACTGGGATTGTAATCCGCGCGGCCGCCCCGCGTCAACCGACGAGGAGGAGCGGCTCCCGATCATTATCCGGACGGGCCTCGGGACCGGCCGCCGCGGAGTCGTCGAACGCGCGGGCGTGGACCGTCTTGAGCGCCGCAAGCGTCGCGTCGTCGATCCCGAGGGCGGCGGCGAACTCGGGCCAGACGTTCGACGGGACCAGCAGGTAGTAGCAGTCCTCGACACGGGCCACGAGCGGGTCGCGTGGGAACGCGCGGCGATACTCGTAAACGATGTCGGCGATCCCTGGATACGAGCGGACGTCCGTTTGCATCCGAATCAGGGTCTGACGCAGCGACTCGTGACCGATCCCGTGGCTGTCGGCGACCGCCGCCAGATCGACCGTGGCGAGCGGGTCGGGCACGCGACTGGCCTCCGGATCAGCCATACCCGTACTGAGGCGACGGTGGCCAAAACCCTCCCGATAGTCGCCGGGCAGGGAGCCGTGTCCGGCGTCTTCACGACGGTTAAGCCGGCTTAATCCGGTCGAAACCCGAGTTCGGCGGTGGGGGTTTATATGCTCTGAAGGGACGTGGTCTCGAGCGCGATGAACCGTACTGGATCACTGATCGTAACCGGGCTCCTGCTGGTCGCCGCCATCGGGGCGGTCCCGACCGGCGGGATTGCGGCCGTGGGTGCGGACGGAAGCGAGACCGGGCCGACGGCCGCTGTAGAGGCACAGACGAACAACTCAACGGGCAACGTCTCGGCGGGCGAGCAGCTGTCTGCCGCCATCGGCGTCCAGGAGGCCGAGCTCGACGGCGAGGTCGAGCGACGGGCGTTCGGGATCAAAGTCGCCAAGGCGGCCAGCGCTGACGCGAAGGCGGGCATCGTCGCCGAGGAACTGAACGAGACGGAACGCGACCTCGAGGAGATCGAGGAGCGAAAGCAAGAGCTGAAAGAGGCCCGTGACAACGGCTCGATCAGTGAAAGCGAATACCGGGCGAAGATGGCACAACTCGTCGCTGAGTCCAAGAACGTCCAGCATATGGCGAACGAGACCGAGAACGCCAGCGCGGGGCTGCCGGCCGACGTGCTGGAGGCCAACGGGGTCAACGTGACCGCGATCCAGACCCTGAAAGAGCGCGCACAGAACCTCACCGGACCCGAGGTTGCGGCGATCGCACGATCGATCGCCGGCGGCGAGGCGGGCGAACGGGCGCCCCAGGACGTCGGTGCAAACCGGACGGATGAGGTCGGGAACGCGTCGGTCGCGATCGAGCGGGCGGACACTCAGGTGACCGCCGCTGAAGACGCCGTCGAGCGAGCACGCCTACAGGTCGGCGAGAACGCCAGCGAGGACGCACAGGCGGCCCTGGACCGCGCGGAGTCACGGCTTTCGACCGCCAGTGAGACCCTCAGTGAGGCGAAGCAGGCGGCCGACGACGGGGAAGAGGACCGGGCACTGGAACTCGCAAAGGACGCCCTTGACGCAGCCCAGGAAGCGGCCAACAACGCCCGTGAGGCGCTCGAACTCGCGGGCGAGTCCGGGAACCAGCAGGACGGTGACCGGAGCGGGAACGATGCCGGAAGCGATCAGGGCAGCGATGCCGGCGATGACAACGGCTCCCAGGGCGGGGCCTGACGGAGTGCCATCCGTTTTCCTGGACCACGGGAGACGCGTCAGGACGTTCCGAACATGAACTCGTTATTTCACCATCCATGAGCTTACGACGACCTCTGGCCGTCGGCGTGACGCTGCTGCTTCTGACTGGGGCGGTCGTCCCTGCGACGGCGATGGCCCAGGAGCAGTCGGCGACGCCGACGTTCATGATCGAACTGAACGCGGACGGGTCAGCCACGGTGACGACGGTGTTCACGTATGACCTCACGTCCGACGATGAGCGACAGGCGTTCGAGGAGTTGCGGAACGACTCGGCGACCCGGGAGGAGGCAGAACAACGGTACCTCAACCGGCTCGCGGACGTCGCGGCTACGGCCGAGAACGAGACCGGGCGGGAGATGGCCGTCTCCGAGCCCGGAATCGAGCTGTTCACCGCGGACGACGGGGACACCGGTGTCGTGGTCCTTTCTGTCACCTGGGATGGCCTCGCGGCGGTCGACGGGGAGACGTTGACCGTGACCGAACCCCTCGCGAGCGGGTTCACTCCGGATCGACGGGTCCTGCTCGTTCCTCCGGACGGGTATACCGTCTCCGGCGCGACGCCACCGCCGGATGAGACGACTGCGACGGGGCTGGTCTGGGAACCAGGCACCGACCTCTCCGGGTTCGACCTGACCCTGGCGCCGGAATCGGCGGGCGTAACGACGACCGACCCGAGCGCCGATGATCCGAGCGAAACGCCGAGCGGCGCCTCGGCCCCAGGCTTCGGGGCTGGCGTCGCACTCATCGGAGTCCTCATCGCGGCACTCGCTCTGGCTGAAACCAAGCGTCGCTGAGTGTGGGCGGGGTGGCGTCCGGAACGAGGGGTCGTGGCGAGAGGCCGATTTCAGGACGCCCAGGCGAAGCGCGGACGATGGCACGAACCCGACAGGTATATACCGGTAACCGCGAAAGAAAGGGTCGTATGCCACGGAGTAACCACGCTCCTGGTCGAGTTCTCCGACGGTGCTGAGGTATCGGTTTCGGATGATGGCGAGACGATCCTGATCGAGTTCGGTGACGAACGCCACGAACTGCCTAGAGGCGCGGCCGCCGACCTGCAAGAGGCGATCGGTGACGCGCTGACCCGCCGCCGCGAGTTCTTCCGCACGGCCGGGCAACACCGCGCCGACGGGGGGTATGTGGTCGAGAGACGGGGTGCCGATTCAGCCGGCAACGCCAAGGTGTTCGACTCCTTCAACGCCGTGACACGGCTGTACGACCGGTTGCCCCGGGAGTTCACCGCCGAGGATGTCGGACGCGCGGGCATCACGGGCTCGCGCCGCCATATGCTAATCAGACACTTCGCCGAACATCCGGCGTTCGACTGTACGATCGAGCAGCGGAATCCGCTCGTGGGCCGGAAGACAAGGCCGTCCGACCGGGAGCACCCGGCGGTGACGGCCGACGAGTCCGGAGGTGAGGTTGCTCCGGTCGACTGATCGTGGTCGACAGGCCGGGTCGACGGGGTCAGTCCAGGGAGACGTACTCGTTTTCCTGGTTCACTGAGAGGTTTGCGGCGATTTCGGCGATGCGCATGGCGTGCTGGGCGGTGCTGTCAAGGCTAACGAGGACCTCCCGGACTTGGAGGAGTGACTCGTTGTCCATTTCCGGCAGGTCGGCGAGAATGTCAGTCTTGCGTGTCTGAAGGTCCCGGAACAGGCTTCGGACCTCGACAGTGTCGGCGTAGTCCCGTTCGACGGCGGCCTTGACCGCGAGGGCGGTGATCTCGTCGACGCTGTCCGTGAGCTCCTGGATCTGTCGGATCGTCGGGTCGTCGACGTCAAGCGTATGTCCGTCGGCGTCCATCGCGATCTCAGCGATGTCCTCGGCGTTGTCGGCGATGAGTTCCAGGTTTTTCGCGACCGACCGGTACCCGAGCAGGGGGAACCCTGACTTGAGGCCGACGGCCCGAGCGATTCGGGGGTCCTCATAGGCGGTGAAGATTAGCCGCAACAGGAGAACGAAGATCTTGTTCGCTTGACGCTCGCGGTTGAGCGCTCGTTGCGCGAGGTCCGCGTCCCCGTACGTAAGCGCCTTCACCGCCTCTCCTCGGGTCGTCCGTCCGGTGTTTTCCAGGCGCTGAAGCAGGTTATCCAAGTTGAAGTCCTCGGGATCCACCGAGCACCGGACGGTGATCCGGTCGGGTGTTTCCTCGACGACACCCAGGCCCATCAGCTGACGCTCCGCCTCATAGACCGCATTGATGTGGGCCGAATCAAGGGTGTCGTCGCTGACGACGTTGATGACGCGCCGTCCGAGGACGTACTGAGCCAGCACCGCCCGTTCGAGCGCATCCGCGTCGAGCGCGTCCGCATGGACGGTCGCGTCGAGGCCGACGTCAGTGCTTTCGGTCGGGGATACTGTCAGTGCCCCATTGCCGCCCGGCCGGAGCGTGATCTCGTCGCCCTTCGCGACGCCCTGTTCGCGGGCCCATTCCGCCGGCAGCGTTACCGCCAGCGTCGAGGGGCCCAACTGTTGGACCTTCCGTGTTTCCATACACGGGGATAGTTGGGGATGTCCTTGGCTTTGTCTATACGTCCTTAATCATTGTCCCTCATATTATAACAATCCTAAGGGACCGTGACACGCAGCGGGCGGACACCCACCCCGTCGGGGATGGGAGGAGTCAACGGCGAGGGTCACTCCAGCAGCCGGTCCGCGATGGTGTTCCGGAGAATCTCGCTGGTCCCCTCATAGATCTCGTTGAGTTTCGCGTCCCGATAGTAGCGCTCAACGGGGAAGTCCTTCGTGTACCCGTAACCCCCGTGCACCTGAATCGCTTCGTTCGCGACCTCGCGGGAGATCTCGCTGGCGTAAAGTTTCGCCTGTGCGGCTTCCTTGACGTGCGGTTCTCCCCGCATTTTCAGGTCGGCAGCCTGGTGCATCAGCAGCTTCGCCGCCTGGAGTTTCGTATCCATGTCTGCCAGTTTGTGCTGGATAGTCTGGAACTCGGCGATGGGACGGTCGAACTGCTCCCGGTCGGTGGCGTACGTCTTCGCTGCCTCCAAGGCGGCCCTGGCGATCCCGACCCCTCTGGCGGCGATGGTGATTCGACCGCCGTTGAGCGTCTTCAGCGCCTGGAGGAAGCCGTCGCCCTCCTCACCCAGACGTCGGTCCTCGGGGAGGTGGAGGTCGTCGAACCGGAGTTCGGCGGTGGGACATCCCTTATCACCGAGCTTGTGCTCCGTGTTCTCGACGATGAACCCGGAGTCCTCGTCCGGTCGGACAACGAACGACGAGATCCCCTGCCGGCCCGCCTCGGGATCGGTCTTGGCGAACACGATCACCGTGTCCGCGACCGATCCGTTCGAGGTCCACAATTTCCCCCCGGTCAACACGTATCCGTCGCCGTCACGTTCGGCCGTCGTATCCATTGCTGGGACGTCCGAGCCGGCTCCCGCTTCCGAGAGAGCGAACGCCCCGATCTCGACGCCCCGGTTCAGGGGGTCGAGGTACTCCTGTTTGTGGGTCTCGCTCCCGAACTCGTAGAGCATGTTTCCGGCAAGCGAGGTGTGCGCCGCGACGATCGTCCCAAGCCCGCCCGAGCCACGACTGAGTTCCTCCAGGCCGATCGCGTAAGAGTGATAGTCGAGGCCCGCGCCCCCGTACTCCTCGGGGAACGGCATCCCCATCAGCCCCAGGTCAGCCATCTCGTCGACGAGGTCAGCCGGGAACTCGTCGGCCTTGTCGATCTGGGCCGCCCGGGGCACGACTTCCTCGTCGACGAACTCCGCGACGACCTCGCGGATCTGTCGTTGTTCCGTCGTGAGGCTGAAATCCATACTGTACCGTTTCCCGCCCCAGGCTTAGGGCTTTCCCGTCCGCACGCGCGCGATTCCCTTGGTTTCCGTCGACCGTGGCATAGGCGGCGAGGCAACGACGGGAATCGAACCCCGGGGTCAGCCTATCCCACGAGACTTTTACACTCCCATCTCGTACGTCTGAGCAGTTGATGTCCGGGAATGATCGCCCGTCCCCGCTCGCAGCCGTCGCCGACGCCCCCGACGCCGACCTGGAATGGTGTCACGAGTCGGTCCAAGGAGTCTCACGTACCTTCGCGCTGACCGTCGACGTCCTCGAGGAGCCGATGGCATCCTACATCTGTCTGGGGTATCTCGTCTGCCGGGTCGCGGACACGGTCGAGGACGCCGATCACATTGCCCCGGACGAGCAAGCCCGGTTGCTCAGGATGTACGACCGGGCGCTGGACCCGGATGACGAGACGACCATCACGGAGTTTCGGGCGGCCGTCGACCCGTACGTCCCGCCGGCCGGCGAGCGGTCCGACGACTGGGCGGTGGTAGCCGAATCCGAGCGGGTGTTCGCCACGTTCGAGGCCCTCCCGGAGGACGTCCGGGAGGCGGTCGTCCCGCCGGCACGCGAACTCGTCACGGGCATGGCCGAATTCGTCGACCGGTACGCCGAGGAAGGCGGCCTCCGGATCCAGGATCGGTCGGAACTGGAGGAATACTGTTACTACGCCGCGGGGACGGTCGGGAACCTGATTACTAACCTGCTCACGCGGGGCGAGTTGGGGATCGACGAGGAGCGTGCCCAGCAGCTGTACGCGACGGCAGAGGAGTTCGGCCTCCTCCTGCAGCTGGTCAACATCGCGAAGGACGTCCACGCGGACTACGCCGAGGAGAACAACGTGTACCTGCCGGCGGAGTGGCTCGCCGCGGAAGGCGTCCCCCAAGACCAGGTCGTCGACCCGGGACACCGGTTGGGGACCTCACGGGTCGTCCGGCGTACGGCGGAGTTCGCCCGGACCTTTCTCGACGACGCGCAACGATACCTGGAACACGTTCCGCTGGTGGACGGGAACACGCTCGCAGCGTGGGCCATCCCGTTCCTGTTGGCAGTGGGGACCCTCCGGGAACTCGGGGCGACCCCGGAACACGCCGTTTCGGGCGAGGGCGTGAAGGTGTCCCGCCAGGAGGTGTTCGCCGTCGTCTCCGCGATGTCCGACCGTGGTCGTGATTCCTTGCCGGAACTGCGTCGGGCGATCTCCGAACAGCCGTTCCACCGAGCGACCCCCCCGGCGGACTGACTGCTGTTTTCCGGGAGGTCTGGACGCCCGCCGCGTTCATTCGAAGCCGCGCTTTCGTCGCCAAGCGACCAGATCCGAGCGGTCACGCGTATCCCGAGGAAGCTCGTCAAACCACCGTGCTACGCTGATTTCGCCGTCGGGATCGGTCACTTCGGGAACGGTGGTTTCCGCCCGGGCGGCGAAAACCGGAAGGACCCCCCAGGTCCGGTACTCGCCCCCGGTACAGACGAGCTCGATCCGATTGCAAACAGCCAGCCCCTCGTAGCTGACCTCGACGCCGCCCTCCTCGGCCAGTTCGCGTTCGGCTGCCTCCCGGAACGTCTCGTCAGGGGCGACCTCGCCTCCTGGGAGGACCCACCTGTCGACGGCGTCGTGTCGACACAGGAGCAGTTCTCCGGAGTCCCGGTAGACAATCGTATGTGCCCCAAATGGGGCACCGGAGGTCTTGATCCGTTCGGCAAGCGTCCGGAACCGGGGGCGTGAAACGGGTCGTGTCCGCTCCCAGCCGAGGTAGTTGTCGTAGCGCTCTCGGAGCTGATGGCGCGCCCGCTCGGCCTGTCTGTCTGCCTCGTCGGCGAGGAACCACAGGTCGTCAAGTGTCGTCATGACACGCGGTTCGGGACTGGTTTCGGTGATGGCTTGCCCGACGATACTGGAGTCATGGCCTGTATTGGCGACGATACAAAATAAGCCTTCGACCCGCGCTGTCGATGACCGAGCCGAGGGGGTCAGTCGTCCGATTCAGCGGTTGCCGTCTCGGTATCGGCTCCGGACTCGCTCACGGCCCCCCGCTCGCGGTCCTCCAGGAACACGTCCGCGTCCATCGCTGCCTTACAGCCCATTCCGCCGGCAGTGATTGCCTGCTGGTAGTGGTAGTCGACCACGTCGCCGGCGCCGAAGATTCCAGGCACGTCGGTGGCCGTCTGGCCGCCCCCGAATCCGCCTTCGGTCTTCAGGTAGCCCTCTGGATCCATCACCACGTCCGTGTCGGCGAGGTAGTCGGTGTTGGGCGTGTGGCCGATGGCGTAAAACACCGCACCGACGTCGAACTCCCGGGCTTCCGTGTCCGGGTCATCGAGTTTCTCCTTGGGGTGTCCATCGGGATGGCGCACTAGACTGACGGTGTCGACCCCGTCCTCCCTGGAGCCGTGGAGTTCCGTCACCTCGGTGTTCCAGAGGATCTCGATCTCGCCGGCGTCGACCTTCTCGAACACCTTCTCCTGCCAGTAGTCCTCCGCACGGAATTCGTCGCGACGGTGGGCGATATAAACCGTGTCCGCGAACTTCGTGAGGAACGTCGCCTCCTCTGCAGCCGCGTCCCCACCGCCGACCACGAGCATGTCCTCGTCCCGGAAGAAGGCGCCGTCACACGTAGCACACGTCGAGAGGCCGTACCCCATCAACTCGTCCTCGCCGGGAACGCCGAGCGTCCGGGCGCTGGCGCCCGAGGCGGCGATGAACGCGTCGCACGTGTAGACATCGCCGTTCGTCAGTTTCACCCGGAACGGGCGATCCGAATCATCGACCGCTTCGACGACGCCGTTCCGGATGGTCGCGCCGAACCGTTTGGCCTGTTCCTTGCCGTTGTTGATGAGTTCCGGGCCACTGATACCGTCGGGGAAGCCAGTGTAGTTTTCGACCTCGGTCGTGAGCGTGAGTTGTCCTCCGGGTTCGTCGCCTTCGAGCACGAGTGGATCGTTGTTCGCCCGGGCGGCGTAGATGCCCGCCGTGAGACCGGCGATCCCTGTTCCTGCGATGATCAGGGGGCGGTGCTCGACCACCTCGTCGGAGCCTGTCATTGGTACTCGGTTCGGCGGTGCGGGCTTTGTAGGTTGTGCTGTGGGGCGAGCGGAATGCAACGAGGCCGGGTCGGTCAGACGTCGGCGGGGGGCCACTCGATCCCGTGGTCGGATAGGAGGTCGGCGAAGGCAGCCTCGTCGAGTTCGGGAACGCCATGCGCCTCAGCGTCCTGTCGTTTCGTCGTTCCAGGATTCTCGCCGACGACCAGGTATTCTGTCGCGCCGGAGACGCTGGACGTGACTCGGCCGCCGTGACGCTCGACGAGATCCGTAGCGGCACGGCGCGGGACGGACAGCGACCCAGTGAACACGAAGGTGTCTCCCTCGAGCGCCTCCCCGTCCGCTTCCTCGATGGGCTGGGGGTCGACGAACGTCAGGAGGTCGTCGATGACCGCGGTGTTCTCGGGATTGTCGAAGAACTCCCGGATGCTTGTCGCGACCTCCGGACCGACGTCCTCGACCTGCTGGAGGTCGGGGACGCTCGCCTCCCGGACCGCCTCGAAGCTTCCGAACTCCCTAGCCAGCGCCCGGGCGGTGGCGGTGCCGACCTCCGGGATTCCCAAGGCGGTCAGGAAGTCGGGAAGTGGCGGCTCGTGCGTCGCCTCGATCTCCCGGATGAGGTTGTCCGCGCTGGTTTCGCCCCACCCCTCGAGTGCGGCCACCGCCTCCCGCCGGTCCGGGAGACGATAGAGGTCCGGGAGCGACTCGACCAAGCCGGCCTCGCGTAGCTGTTCGACGGACTCCTCTCCGAGCCCCTCGATATCGAGGCCGTCACGGCTCGCGTAGTGTTCGACGGCCCGCTCCGCCTGGGCGGGACACCCCAGTCCGCCGGTACAATACGCGAGCGGTCCATCACGTTCGACCGGGCTCCCACAGACGGGACACTCTGTAGGGAACGCGAACGACCCGTCGCTGCGGGACTCGATCACCTCCGTGACCTGCGGGATGACGTCGCCGGCCCGCTGAATCCGGACCCGGTCGCCGACGTTTACCCCCAGCGAGTCGATCTCATCGGGGTTGTGCAGCGTGGCACGGGACACGGTGACGCCGCCGACGTCGACGGGATCAAGCAACGCGACGGGAGTGAGTCTGCCGGTCCGACCGACCTGGACCACGATGTCGTTCACCGTCGTGACCTCGGTACGGGCGGGGAACTTGTACGCAAAAGCCCACCGGACTGTCCTGCTTGTCCTCCCCAACCTCTCACACTGCTCGCGGTCGTTTACCTTGATGACGACCCCATCCACCTCGTAGTTCAGGCCCTCTCGGGCCTCGAGCAGCCGGTCGCGATAGTCGATTGCCGCCTCGATATCGTCGACCAATTCCGCGCGGTCGTCGGTCTTCAGTCCGAACCGGTCCAGTCTTTCGAGCTCCGCCTGGTGGGTCGCCGGGCGGTCCTGAGTGGGGTCGGTCCACCCGAGGACGTCATAGAAGAAGCAGTCCAACGGGCGGTCAGCGACGACGTCGATGTCGAGTTGGCGGAGCGTCCCGGCCGCAGCGTTGCGCGGGTTGGCGAACGGGTCCTTACCGGCCTCAATCCGCTCGCGATTGTGAGCCTGAAACGCGTCCCGCGGAATGAACACCTCGCCGCGGATGGCCATTTGTGCGGGCGGGTCGCCCCCTAATCGCTCCGGGATCGAGCTGATCGTGCGGACCTGCTCGGTCACGTCGTCGCCTTCGCGTCCGTCACCTCGGGTCGCTGCCCGCGCGTACGCTCCCTCCTCATAAATCACTTCGATGGAAAGTCCGTCGAACTTCGGCTCGCAGAAGTATCGAACAGCCGCGGCGCCGTCCTCGCGCAGTTCGTCGCGGACCCGCTTGTCGAACGCTCTGACGTCCGCGGCGTCCCCCGACTGGTCGATCGAGAGCATCGGCGCGACGTGCTCGACGGACTCAAGCTCGTCCAGCGTCTCCCCGCCGACGCCCTGGGTCGGCGACCCGTCGGCATCGAGGTCGAAGGTTGATTCCAGCGTTTCCAACCGGGCGAACAGGGCATCGTATGTTCGGTCGGCGATGAGCGGATCGTTCCGGACGTAATACCGGTGGTCGTGTTCACGGATGGCCTCCCGAAGCAGCGCAGCCTCCTCGGCCGCAGTCTCTCGGTCTAGGGTGTCGACGGGATCGAAGTCGGTGTCCGGGTTCAATAGGTACGGGTTTCCCGGATCCGCATGGACGAGGTCCTCGGCGGCCACGTCAGACTCGGCATCGCTCATGCCCAAATTCGGGGGGACCCCACCGCCTAAATTCACCGATGCTGGGTGGGCCAGTATGGGGAAATCCGCAGCAGCGCATGGTACAGAGGCCGCTACCAGGGGGAAGGGTCAACAACCGGACAATCACACCTCGATTCCGACCAAGGTGGCCGTGGTTCGGGCGGCAGCCCTGTCGAGTTTCTCCGTCCGGTCCCCGGCAGGGTAACAAACGACCGGGTGTTCGTCCGGCCCGGCGGCCGCAACCACCTCCCCGAGCATCCTGATGGCCTCCTCACCCGTGGCGGCAGTTGCGACCGCGATCGGGACCGGCCAGGTCTCGACACGGAACGCAACTGGGTCTTCTTCAACGGTCCCGACCCGCTCTCCATACTCGCGGCGAAGGCGACGGCCCACGCGCTCGCGGAACGGCGTCCGGTCAGCCGTCGTCGCAATGACATCGAGTTCACCGTGTTCGGTCTGGACTGCGTCTAGTGGGATCCCGAGGGTCGTCCGGTCGCTTCCGGCGAACAGCAGGTCGGTCGCATGAAAGCCGTCACGCCGGTCGATCCCGATAAGGCTCCCGCTGTCGCCGCCCGCGCTCATCGGTCCAAACACGTCGACCCCCTCGAAGATCGTCGGGTCGTCGTAGTATCCTCGGACCTGGATCCGAGCATCGCGCCCGCGGAGGTCGCTGGTCGTCACCCCGGTCGTCCGGCCGCTCTTCGTGTAGGTCGCGTCCTGGGCGACATCGGTGAACCCCACCAGCGGCCCGACCCCGAGCACGTCCTCCCGGAGATCCGCGGCGTCAACCCGGACAAGCGCGCTGTCCGTTCGGTTCGGCTCCGCCCGTGCGATTTCCGACCAGTCGTGGAGCCGTCCCAGCGTATCACTCTCCTCGCCGCCGTCCGCCGGGCCGGGCTGGTAAAGGGGGTCGTCCGGGCTCACAACACCCAGGGGTGCGGCGACATGGGCGTTCGTCAGGACGACTGTCTCCCCGTCGGCGGTGCGCAGCGGCGGGCTGCCGAGCGTTCCGGCTGTCGACTCCGGGTGTCCACAGGACACCCCGGCAGGGGCGGGGCGAAACCTCCCCTTCCGGTCCGGCGCGGCTGCCGGCACGGGCCGGACCGCTGCCTGGGTCCCCGGCTCGCCGACCTCTTGGACGTCCGTTGGGACCGCCTCTCCGTCGATCGTGACTGTTTCGGGAATCCGCTCGTCGGCAGCTAGCTGGGCCTCGGGAAGTTTCCGACTGACGAGAACGATCACCGCCTGTTCGTCCGTCGACCGGTCGTCGACCCGCTTCGGGCCCAGACAGGTCCCAATCACGTTCGGGTACGATTCGAGGTCGTCTCGTACCGCGTCCGGGAGCGAGTCCATGAGCGGGCGTCGTGTGTGAGGGGTTTAGTCCCTCCGCCGATAGACATAACCCAGCGGACACGGACTCGAAAACATGGCCGGGGACCGCCGGGAGGAGGACGGATCGGACCAGGGACGGGATCCGGAGCCCCTCGATCCGGGCGGTGCGACCGCCCCGGACATCCCGACACTGGAAGTCGCGACGACGGAGGCCCAGCGAACCCTGGAGACACAACTCCAGACGCTCACGGATATCGACGGCAAGGCGATCTCGCTGCTCCAGTTCACCACCGGGTTGCTCGGACTGGTCGTTTCGGCGCTGTCGCTGGCCGGGAGTGACGTCCTCCCCGGCGCGGCGAACCCCTATTTCGGAGCCGGGGTGGGCGCGTTGGTGGCCGCCACGGTCAGTGCGGGGGTGACGTACACTGCCTCCCCCCGGATCGCTGGGATTGATGCGAGGGGGCTGGACCGAGCGACGGACGCAAGCGAGCGAGCCTTTCGGGTCGCACTCGTTCGAAGCTACGCCGACTGGGTCCGGTTCAACGCCACAGCAAACGCCCGTGCTGCGTTTCGCATCACGGTGTCGGTGCTGCTTGTCGTCGTGGGCGCGCTGTGCCTCGCACTCGGCCTTCTCCGTGCGTTCATCGGTCCCCTGCCGGTGGTCGTGCCGGTCGCTGCGGGCGTGGTGGTGCTGCTTGCGGCCTACTGGTCGGGACTCCACGGGCAGGTCCGACAGCTGGTCCGAGGGGAGGCCCAGTCGACCCCGGGAGTGGGCACGCCGGTCGTTGCGACACTCGAGGATGACCGGGACCGGTTCGAGGGCCAACAGTGTTTCACCGGCTACAGCCGGGACGCGGGCGACGGAACTCAGGAGTGACACAGGTCGGCCAGGATCATGCCGCTGGAAGCGAGGGGAAAAACGGGTCCCAGAATAGCGGGAGGTGGATTTGAACCACCGATCTCCGGGTTATGAGCCCGGCGGAATCTCCTGGCTATCCCATCCCGCTATCTGGAGGAACTCGGGTCGGACACGTAAGGGTTGTGTTTCGGGAACGGCCGCCGTCCGTCGAATCCTCCGTCGGTTCCGTCACTGTCAGTCGGCGGTGATCCGCCAGGTGAACAGGCTTTCCGCGACATAGTTCACAGTCATGCCCACCCCGATCCCGATCAGGTTCGCGATCGTCGGCCAGAAGTCCGCACCCATGACCGGGACGGTGACGCTCGTCCAGGCAGTAAGCACGAACAGGGTCGCGAACGCGACCGCGAGTCCGCCGATCCGGACGAGATGCGACCGGGCCCACCGGCGACCCAGGGCGACGAGCCCGGCGGCACCCTCACCCGCGAACGTCCAGCGGTCGTTGAGGACGAACATCAGCGAAATCGATGCCTCGGCCCCGACCGCCTTCGCGGCCAGCGGGGAGACGGCCAGGGCGGCAGTCAGGACCGCGACAATGACCGTTTCGACGGCCGCCCCGGCCGCACCGACCGAGACGAACTGGCCGATCCGAACGCCCGACGCGAGGGCCTCGAGGACGTTCGTGTCCGTCTCGCTCCGGGTGTCGCGGTCACCATCGAGCGACGTGGCTCCGGTCCCCGCGGAACGATGGTCACCCTCGTCGGTTTCGGTTCCCGTCATCTCGGATCGTTTTCCGTCCTGGGTTCAACGCTCCGATCGACGAGGGCGGTCGGTTCGGCGTCGGAATCGAGTAAGCTGTGCAGGCGGTCCTCCTGGAGGAGTCGGGCTCGGTGGCGGGCGATCAGGAGTCCACGGCCCATGTCGAAAGCATCCCCCAGCGGGGACACTGTCGAGCCGGGTTGGTCCTTCCAAGCGATCGGGACCTCCCGGATCCGACAGTCGAGTGCTGCGGCGACGGCGACGAGTTCGATGTCCCAAGCGAACCCCGGCTCGTAGAGGTGAGGCCGAACGAGCCGCCACGTGGGGGTCGTCAGCGCCTTGGCACCACATTGGTAATCGTAGAGTTTCGCGTCCAGAAGACGACGGGCCGTCCACGCGAACGCATCTCCCAGGAGCCGCCGGCCGAGCGTCTGATGCGACTGGACCTCCGCGTCCGGATGACGTCGCGACCCGGTCGCCAAGTCCGCCTCGTCCGTTAGGACCGGGTCGAGAACGGCGTCGAGCGACCGGGCAGGTGTGGCACCGTCAGCGTCGACGAACGACAGCACGTCCACGTCGGGTGCGAGGGCCTCGAACCCGGCGGTAATGGCCGCCCCTTTACCGCGGCGTCGGCGGACGACGTTGACCGTCGCAGGGGCCGACCCCAGGTCAGGAACAGGGCCTGATGGGGCGTCGAGTTCGACGCGGAGGGCCGCGGGGTCGAGGGTCCGTCGGAGGTCCCGGAGGTAGGCCCGGAGCCGCTCAGCGTTGGGCCGGTATGCCGGGACCACGATGCCGACGGAAGGCATGCTCCTCCGTTCCGCTCGGGTAGACAAAAAGCGTCCGACTTCCGCGACGAGGGACGGGCCGGGAGTAGTGCGGGGACACCTGGCGGGTATCGTCAGGTCCTCTCCCGGAGAACCCCGGACGCGAGAACCGCCAGCCCGGAGATCCCGGCGACCCCGAAGACGGGCAGCGCGACGAGAACCCAGTCATCGGCGTAGCCGAACGCGTCGATGGCGGCCTGGACAGCAAGGAACCCGAGAACCGAAAATAGGACGAGAAAGCCCCCGCCGAGAAGCCGTCGCCGGTCAGAAAGAGGCTGCAGCGTCTCGTGCTCGCTCACGTCCGATACGGGGTACGGAATCCTCTTAGGCGTTCCCTTCCTCGGAACGAACGGGGTACGCCCGAGGATCGGAAGCTGGGACCGTCGACTCTTTGCCATCGGACACAGTTCGAGGTGTTAATCACGCCGCACTCCCAACTCCGGGTGATGGCGGACGATTCCGCATACCGGGGGGTGATCGGTGCGTTTCCGTACGCATTCCGGGCAAGCGACTCGCGGCTCTTCCGGTCGTACGTCCTGATCAGTGCCATCGCTGTCGGGATACTCGCCGTGGTGTTCGTGCTTGCGCTGGTCCGCCTGATGGGCGCCACCTCGTCTGTGCAGGGCGGAAGCTTCACGCTTTCGCGGGCGTTCTTCGTCTTGGTGGGACTGTTCGTCATCGCGCCGCTCATCGCGCCGACGCTGCTCGTCGCCCGATCCCGCCGACGCGGGATCAACCGGAAGCCGGGATACGAATCGGCGCTCGCAGTGGCCGGCTACGTGTTCCTTGGAAGCTTGTATGTGGGCGCTGTCGCCGCCGTTCCGTCAGGGCTCCAGCAGTCCGACCCCGGGATGATCGGGGATGCACTGTACGCCCTGCCGCGATCGGCAGGTGCTGTATTCCCGATTATCGGGGCCCTGCTCATCGTCGGAGTCCACCTCCTCCGACGGTGACCCAGACGGCGAGCCCCGCCGACACAAAACCTGCAAATGGTCCGGTCCCGTATGCTGACGTATGACCGGCGGGGACGGCACCGACGAAACGGGAAACGGCGTGACGACCGCCGATGAAACCGCGGAGCGAGCGGCGGGAACGTTCCTGGTCACTCACGCCGACACGGACTCGGCAGTCCTTCGGGATGTTGACGGCGGGCGGGTCCACACGTTGGCGAGCAACCCAGGGCTGGAAACGGACGAGATCATCGAGGGAGTTCTGGTGGCGGTGCCGCCGCTGGAGGTGGCCTGGGAGCTGGTCGAAACCGAGGACCGTCGGACGGTAACCGTGACGGAAAGCGATGAGTCACCGACGCGACGCGCACTGGAGACGGCGACTGCACAGCCGGTGGGCGAGATCACCGTCCACGAACGGGCGGGCCAAGGGGAGGTCCACGTCATTAGCGTGCCTGAGGATGGGGTCTCGGCGGCCATCGGAGATGTCCTAGAAGACGAGATGACGCTCATACGTGCGGCCCGCCTGGACGCCGGTCGTGTCGAGGTCCGGTCAGCGCCCGGCGTGGTGAGCGTCCGGTACCTGCCGTGAACGGATTCCGGAGCTCCCGGGTCCCGGAGAGGCGACCCGCAAGCCAACGGTTTATACCCACTCTGGTCGTATGCTTATCCGTACCATGACCGAAGTCGAAGTCGAGTACTGTGTCCCCTGCGGGATGCTCGGCCGAGCACAGGACGTACAGGAGGCGATCCTCTCGGAGTTCGGGCAAGAGGTCGACTCTGTGTCACTCGTCACCGGCGACAGCGGCGTGTTCAAGGTCCGTGTCGATGGCGAGCAGGTGTTCGACAAAGAAACCGACGAGTTCAGCGTCGACGGCATCGTCGATTCCGTCCGGCCCCGCGTCGGTGCGACAGCCTAGCCGGTATCCTGCGACTGCTTTTCGGCGAAGAGGTGGAGCCAGTCTCCGCCATCGTCCTCATCGGAGACGGTATCCTGGATCCGGGTCTCGCGCGTGACCTGGAACCCGGCAGCCCGCAAGCTCCTCCGTGTCGCTTCGATCGCGGGGAACGACCACTCCATTCGGGTGTCGGACCCAAGCCAGTCGTCGTTGGCGCCCTCCCATCCCGCGTCGGAACTGGCGGTGAGGTAGAGCCGGCCGGCCGGCCGGAGGACGCGGGCGAACTCGTGATATACGGCAGGGTGCTCCTCGGTCGGGACGTGAATGATCGAGTGGAGTGCCGTGATGGCGTCGATGCTGGTCTCGGCGAGCGGGAGCGCCGTTAGGTCGCCCTGGACGAGTTGAGCGGCGGTCCGGCGGCGGGCGTGCTCAAGCTGCGCTGCCGAGAAGTCCACGCCGACCGCGGTGATCCCCGTGGGGACCCGCGAGAGGACCGGCGTGCCCTGGCCGCACCCGGCATCGAGCAGGCGCGCGCCCGGATCCAGTTCGTCGAGAAACTGGACGACGAGCGGGACCTCCGGTGGGGAGCCGTCCCGCTCCGCGAGGTAGGCGTCGGCCAGCCGGTCGTATCCCGCCCGGACGGTCGAGCGTTGGCCCTGTTCGGGGTCTGACATCACCGGTCGGTATCGGCAGGCGGTTAAGAAGGTTCGGACGGCATGTCGGGGCACCTCATTCGGCATGGCATCGGCAGTCCTCAGGGCGCGACTCACGAAGGTATCAGAAGTGATACCGCATCCTCAGGATTTATGACTCGCGCCCGAGAACGTAATTATCTGTACAGATGTCGGGGGTCGGGGTTCGCGTGCTGCCGGTTCGACTGTCCGGGGCGGTCATGGCGCTGTCCGCCCCGCTGAGCCTTCCAGCCATCCCGACGATGGGAGCGATCCTCGTGACGGTGGTCCCGCTAGGGACGAACGTTGCAGGCGCCCTCCTGGCTGCATCCGCACTGCTGCGATTCGTGTGTGGAATGGTCCTCTGTCAATTCGGCTGCGAGCGGGAAGGCCGGGAGACGGGACGAGAGCGCCCGGCCCCATCGACCGCGTTCGGCCCCGGATGGGCCGCGGGCGTCCGGGAAGCGGGCCCTGCCCGACGAGGACTCCGGCACGCTTACGCCCGGCGGTAACCGACGCGACTGTATGAGTGATGGGGACGAGGCCGTCCTCCACGCCGCCGACGTAGGAAAATCATACGGCGAAACGACGGCTCTTAACGGAGTCTCGCTCAGGGTCTCGCGGGGGGAGGTGTTCGGCCTCATCGGCCCGAACGGCGCCGGCAAGACGACCCTGGTCCGAGGGCTGACCGGGACGACTCGCGTCAGAGGGGACGTCCGCGTGTTCGATACATCGCCGACGGCCGTTGACCCCCACCGGATCGGGTTGCTACCCCAGGAATTCGCCCCACCAGCGCGTCTGACGCCACAGGAACTCGTCGAGTATTACGGGGGGCTCTACGAGACCGCCCGCGACACGGAGGACGTCCTTGCTGACGTCGGACTGGGTGACTCGGCCGACGTCCGATACGAGGCGCTGTCCGGCGGGCAGAAGCGGCGGGTCTGCGTCGCGACGGCGCTCGTGAACGAACCCGACCTGCTCTTTTTGGACGAACCGACGACCGGCATCGACCCGGCGGGCCGGCGGGCTCTCTGGGAGTTGATCGACCGACTTGCCGCCGGGGGAGCGACCGTGTTCCTCACGAGTCACTCGATGACGGAGGTCGAACGCCTCGCTGATCGGGTGGGATTACTCCGCGCGGGCCGACTCGTCGCGACCGGGACCCCGCGCGAGCTCGTTCGAGAGCACGGGGGACGGAACCGCCTCGTTGTCGGTGTCGACCCGGAGCAGGCCGCGTCAGAGGACGGGCCGGTGGCGACGGCCCAGGACGCCCTCAAGCGTGCAGGGTTCGAAGCCCGTCTCGGTCTCGAGGAACTCATCGTGGAAGGGGTCACCCCTGCGGAGGTCGGGAAGGCGGTCGACGCACTCGAGGCGGCCGGCGTCGCGTACGAGTCCCTGACCTGGACGGAGCCCTCCCTGGAGGACGTGTATCTCCGACTGACTGGCGAGGCCTTCGAAGGCTCCCGGACGCCTGGCGTGACGACGGCCGAGGAAGCTCCTCCGAACGGGACCCAGGCTGACGGGGAAACGTCCGGGCAGGACCGCGACCCGGAGGCGAGCCGGACGTGACGATGCTGGGACGGGTCGGAGCGGAGGCGACGGCAGCCTGGCGGTCGTTCCTCAGACGTCGGACGGCGGTGTTTTTCACCTTCTTTTTTCCGGTGATCCTGGTGGTGATCTTCGGAGCGCTGGTCCGGACCCAACCGGGCAGCGGCCTGTTCGCCGAACCGCCGGCGTTCTACGTGCCGGGGTATCTCGCTACGGTCGTGCTGTTCACTCCCCTGTCACGGATCGGGTCGGAAGTGGCTCGCCACCGAGACGGCCACCGGTTCGAAAAGCTCGCCACCACACCGCTCTCGCGGGCCGAATGGCTGGCCGCACATACCCTCGTCAACGCCGCCATCATCGGTGTCGCCGGGCTCTTGATCCTGGTCTTGACGATCCTGTTGACCGGCGCTCGGGTCCCGGTCCGCCCGCTGCTCTGGATGCTCGGACCGTTCGTCCTGGCAGGGACCGTCCTGTTCTGTGGGATGGGGGCGGTGCTCGGCCGGGTCGCCGAGTCACAGGACGGGGTGATCGCGGCCGCGAACGGGATTGCGCTCCCGCTCCTGTTCCTCTCGGACACCTTCGTGCCCACGACACTACTCCCGGCTTGGTTCGTTCCGGTAGTGAACCTCTCCCCGCTCACGTACTTTGCTCGAGGGGTCCGTGCGGTGGTGTACGAGCAACCCCGGATACAGGTGGTAGGAGCACCCCCGACGGCAGCGGAACTCGCACTCGCGAACTTCGCCATCCTCTCGCTTCTCGCGGTTGGGTTCTTCGCCGTCGGGACCTATGCCGTTCCGCGGACCGACTGAGGTGGCGCGCGGCCGGGTCCGGGCTTCCGAAACCCTTAGCACCGGAGTCATCGAACCCCAGGGCATGAAGAAGCTCATCGTCCGCGGCGACCCGGGTATCCGGAAGAACGCCATCATCAACCACGACGGCGAGGAACTCGTGGTCTTTGCTCTCCAGAAACAGGGCGAGTACCACGGACCTGAGGAGCCACAACTCTGGTGTACCGTCGGCACCGAGGCGGAACGCGAGACGTTCGAGAAACGCGAGTACGTGCCCCACTGGCTCGAGGTCGAAACGATCGACGCCGAGGCACTCGACATCATCAAGGCGAAGGGGAAACTCGCAGTCTGACCGGGTCACGGGTGACCGGCCGGCCGCCCCTCACCAAGGACGGACCGACGGACAGACAAACCTGGCTCACCTGTGGCGTGATATGAGCGATATCGACGTGGAGCCGGTCGACGAGATCGAGGAGACGGAGGGCGCGCCGGAAGACGAGAAG
>CAZCXJ010000021.1:0-7308 GCA_964502585.1 uncultured Candidatus Halobonum sp. | reverse complement strand
CGTCCTCTACGGCGGGAAAGGCGGGGTCGGCAAGACCACGTGTGCCGCCGCGACCGCACTGGCGAGCGCGACCGAGGGAGTTGCGACGCTCGTGGTCTCCACGGACCCCGCCCACTCGTTGTCTGATACGCTCGAAACGGAGATTCCGCCGCACCCGTCACGGATCCGCGAGGATATCCCGCTGTACGCGGCCGAGATCGACCCCGACGAAGCGGTCGATGAGGGACTGTTCGGAGCCGGGATGGCCGGACCCCCGGACGCGGCCGGCGGTGAACAGGCTTGGGACGGCGGGGCCGACCCGGGTGGGGCGCTCGGTGGCCTCGGTGGAGCCCTCGGGGATGGGGGTGATTCCCCGCTGGAGGCACTGTTCGGCGGGCCGATGCCCGGGGCGGACGAGGCGGCGGCGATGCGACAGTTGCTCGAGCACCTGGACGACCCGCGGTTCGATCGAGTGGTGGTCGATACCGCGCCGACGGGACACACCCTCCGATTACTCCAGCTTCCGGAGGTACTCGATTCGATGGTGGGACGGATGGTCCAGCTCCGCGAGCAGTTCTCCGGAATGATGGAGGGGCTGAAAGGCGCGTTCGGGATGGGGGAGGGGAAAGATGACCCGACCCCCGACCTGGATGAACTCAAGGAACGGATCGAACGGTTACGCGCTGTCCTCCGTGATCCCGGCCGGACCGACTTCAGGGTGGTGATGGTCCCGGAGGAGATGAGCGTCGTCGAGTCCGAACGGCTCATCGGCCGGCTCGGAGAGTTCGACATCCCGGTCAACACGGTCGTGGTCAACCGAGTGATGGAGGATCCGGAGGCCGTCGCCGACGGGCTCAACGAGGAATGGGTGGTCACTCCGAGCCTCGAGGACTGTGAGTTCTGTGAGCGACGCTGGGAGGTCCAACAACGGGCCCTGCGGCGGGCGAGCGATCTGTACCGTGGCCGGGAGGTCAAGCGCGTCCCGCTGCTAGCCAAGGAGGTCCGTGGCGAAGCGGCACTCCGCGTCGTCGCCGCTTGCCTGGCGTGACCTGGGCGCGAACCACGGGTGCCGTGTCACGGGCCGGGGGTCCGAAGCGAGAGGCCACTGCCGAGTCCACGTACGACAGCGAGCGCGGACACGGCCAGCACAACGAGCAGGAGCGCCACGGGGAACGCGGCGGTGACTCCCTCCGCCTGAAAGCTGACCCAGACTTGGACGGGGAGGGTCCGGGGATAGTACGCGAGCATGAGAGTGGCACCGAACTCGCCGGCCGCGCGGGCGAACGCGAGGGTGATCCCAGCCAGGATTCCACGTGTGGCGAGCGGAAGTGTGACCCGACGGAACGCCCGCCACTCGGAGGCGCCGTGCGTCCAGGCGGCCTCAACCAGCGTCCGGTCGACGCCTTCGAAGGCGCTTCTGGCCGGAAGCACGACGAACGGGGCGGCGACGAAGGTCTGGGCGAGAACGACGCCGACGAGTGACCGGCTCAGAGTGAGCCCTGTCAGCCCACCGAGCCCCGTGGGACCGACCACGACGAGCAGCAGCATCCCGCTGACGACGGGAGGGAGGACGAGGGGCATCACCACGAGTGCCGTTACCGGGCCCGAGGTCCGGGTGGAAGAACGCGCCAGCCAGAGGGCCAACGGAACACCGAAGAAGACGGCCAGTATCGTGCTCGCCGTCGCGGAAACGAACGTATGGAGGGCCGACCGAATGACGAGAGGCGTCCGAAGGGTCTCGACCACGGCCGCAGGCGACTGGACAATGAAGAGGGCTGCCAGCGGCAGCGCGAGGTATCCGAGCAGTACCGCACCGAGCAAGGGAACGAGTCGCCCGAACCCAGAAGCGAGTCCCGCGTGTCCCGACCCGTTCACCATGCTCAGGCCCGAAACTCAGCAGGGGGCGTCCCCTGGATCCGAGGGAACTCGGCAGGGAGGTCGAACCCGTAGGCCCGGAGGTACGATCCGTCGACCAGCGAGTCGAACACGGCCACGACGGAGTCGTCACGACGACGAGCCTGGGCCCCGAAGCTGATCGGCCGGCCGGGGACGGTGGTCCCGTCCGGGAGCCGATAGCTGGCCGTGGCGTACGCGTCCGCTCGTGATGGGTCCGACAGGTCGATGGCCGCTGGCAACCCTCGGAACGGGAACCCTCGCCCGCGGGCCATATTCTGGTACACGACTGCGGCGTCGAGGGTGTCGGTTCCCAGGCGGCTGAGCAACGACGTTTCCGGATGAACCTGCGAGGCAGCGAGCAGTGCCCGCGGGAAGTCTGGACGGTCGTAGACGGACGCTCCCAGTTCGAGCGCGATTCGGGTTCGATAGCCGAGCGGATCCAGGTCCGGGTCGGTGCGTCCGAGCGAGGCCCGGTCGCGGAGGACGGGCCGGAACCAGGGCCTGGCCGACGCCACACGGCGGCCGCCTGGGGAATCGGCGTGGGCCACGACAAGCGCGGTAGTCGCGAACTCGACGTGCCACGTGGCATCCAAGAGCCGGTCGAACAGGATGGTATCCGCGAGCGCCAGGATGTCCGGATCCCGGCGTCCGGTCGCGACGAGGCGGGCGGCCGTGACCGACCCGTGGGCCTCGATTTCGATCGGCGGGGCAACGGCATCCCGCAACCCGTCGGCCAACGCGTGCTGTAGGCTGCCGGCCGCGAGGATTGACACGGGGCGGGAGCGACCGCTCAGCGTGTGTGAGAGCGGGGAGGCACAGCCGGCCAAGCCGACGGCCGCGGCCGTGCTGCCCAGGGCGGACAGGAACCCCCGCCGGTCCGAGAAGCTGGCCGCGACCGACCGGCCGGACCGTTGTGTCGACATGGATATAACGTCGTTGTTTCGGAGCTGGCATAACGGCTTTGGTCCGGCGCACCGACCGGTCGGTCATGGATGAAGGGTTCGAGGCGTATCTCCGGGTCGGTGACCTGGAGTTCGGTCGCCGGGACGCGGAGCTCCTCCGGGCTATCGCACGTGAGGGGTCGCTCAACGCGGCTGCGGACGAGCTCGGTCGCTCGTACTCCAGGGCTCACACCCGGGTCTCGGATCTCGAGAGGGAACTGGGATCGCTCGTCGAGCGCCGACGCGGAGGTGCCGGCGGCGGCGGGAGCCAGTTGACCGAGACGGGCCGAGCGCTGTTGGCCCGGTTCGACCGGCTTGCCGCCGCCCTTGAGGGGACCGCGATGACGGAGAAAGTGGAACTCGTTGGGGAGGTTCGGGACCGCGACGGAGCCTTGGCGACGGTACACACGCCCGCGGGGACGGTCCGGGCAGTTCTTGCCGACCCGGCCGACCGTGTCCGGGTTGCATTCAGGGCGGACGCGGTGACACTTCACGCGCCGGATGGAGCGCCGAACCCGGCTGAGACCAGCGCCAGGAATCGGTTCGAAGGGACCGTCAAGACGGTGGAGCGAGCCGCAGCCATCGCGGAGGTGACCGTCGATATCGGGACCGGAACGCCGCTTGCGGTTCAAATCACCGTCGAGAGCCTCGACCAACTGGGGATCGGTCCGGGGGACCCGGTGGTCGCCTCGTTCAAGGCGACAGCGACACGGGCGACACCTGCCCCCGCCCAGGACTGGTAAGCAGGGTCTCCCCGCCGGACGACAGCACAGCCCGCCGTCAGGAGTCGCGGAGTCGATCGGCCAATTCCCGGGCGGTGGCGACCCGTTCGTCGGCTCGCTCGCTTCCGGTGCCCCCCTGGGCCGCTAGGTCCTCGAGAAGTTCCGCGACGTGCACGACCCGCTCGCGCACCACCGCGGGCTGAGCCTCACGCTCCGCGAGGTCGCGGGCGATGGCGGTCGCCTCCCCGAGGTACGGGCTGGCCCCTGGCGCGACCGGCAGTTCCGCAGTGGCCGCCAGCTCGTCGTGCAGGCGCCCCACCAGCTCGTCGACATCCGCGTCCTCGGGGTCGGAATCGGAAGTCATGACAATCGGTCCGCCAGGGTCCAGATGCGGTCGACCGCCCAGTCCGGCAGGAACCGACCGACCTCGGCCAACTTTGCGATCGGGCCGACGGGGACCCTGGCGGGGGGTTTCGTTGCGCTCGCGGCATTGACCACTTCCGCGGCGACCCGGTCGGCCGACACCGTGAGGAATCCCTCCTCCGCCAAGAGCGTCGCGTCCTCGAGGTCCTCATAGAACCCCTCGTATGCGCCCGACCGCTCCAATCCCGTCAACTCCCTGTCGACGCGGGTGTGGAACTCCGTCTCGACCGGTCCGGGCTCGATCAGGACGACGCTGATCCCGTACTCACGGACCTCGTTACGGAGCGCATCGCTCATCGATTCCAGGGCGGACTTGGACCCGCAGTAGACCCCTCCGCCTGGGAACGAGACGCGAGCGCCGGCACTCGAGATGTTGACGACAGTCCCGTCCTCCCGCCGCCGCATGTGTGGGAGGACGGCCCGTGTGAGTCGCTGCGGGCCGTACACGTTTACTTCGAACTGTTGCCGGACGGAGTCGACGGGGGTATCCTCGATCGGCCCGTGCTGGCCGTAGCCGGCGTTGTTCACCAGGCAGTCGATCCGTCCGGTTTCCTCGAGCATTCGGTCGACGACGCGGTCGACGTCCTCCTGGACGGTCACGTCGAGGGTGGCGGTCCGGCAGCCGTCCCGCTCCGCGAGTTCGGTCACGTCCTCGGTGTTGCGGGCGGTAGCGTACACCGTCCATCCCTCGTCGAGGAACGCCGTCGCCGAGGCCCGGCCGATGCCCGACGAACAGCCGGTGATGAGGACCGTCCGTTCCATACTTCCCGTGTGACACGCCCAGGGGTCATAACCCTCCCGTCTCCGGCCGGGACGGCTCAGTTTCCGGTGAGTCCCTGGGCGACTGAGTCGGCCTGCTTGTCGGCAAGCCGTGTCGGTTCCGGGAGCTTGTAACCGGCACAGAGGCCGGCCACGAGATCAGTCGCCGTCTCGACCCCGACCCGGTGGCCGGGACTCACGTAAAGGGGGTTTACGACCGGCTGTGAGTCGTACTGACGGGACTGGAAGGCGGTTCCCAGGACGGTTCCGGCGGTGGCCTCGACCCGGTCGTCGGCCTCGATAGGCGTCCGCCAGCCCGCTGGTCGCCCGGAAGGGTCCTCCCGAGGAGTGCCACACAGTAGACTCTTGGCTACACCGACGCTGGGCGCGTCGACACAGACACCGATGTGTGTTGCCAGCCCGGCTTGCCGGAAGTGGATCCGGCCGCTCCCGTCGAATATCAGGAGGTCCGGTTCATGCGAGAGCGTCGCCAACGCGTCCAGCACGGGGCCGCCCTCCCTGAACGCGAGCAGGCCCGGGATGTACGGGATTTCGAGGTCGGTCACCGCGTGGGTCCGCTCGACCACTTCGTCACCTCGGAGAACGACGACCGCCGACACCGCCCGGGTGTCGAGGAACGCCTGGTCAACCCCAGCGACGAGCGGAGGCTCCGGTCCGCCAGCCGCGTCGAGCGAAGTCTGCCCGGGGCCGTCTGTCCCGACAGCGGCTGGGTCGAAGCTGAAGTCATCGGCAAACGTCGCGACAGTAGCGAGCTCCCGTTGGAGGGCTTTCATCTCGGTCCGGTCGAGCGTCGGGTCAGGTTCGAACTCCGGACGAACGACGTCCATGGCTTAGGGGGGGCCGCGGCCGCCACCGGGTCCGCCGGGGCCGCCGGGGCCGCGGCCGCCGCCACCGCCGAACTGAAGTGATTCCGGCGGCGGTCGTTCGCCCTGGATCCGTGCACCGTACGCGAGCCCGACGAACAGGCCGGCGAGGTGAGCGAAGTGGGCGGTCCGCTCGCCGAGCAGTGCGAGCGCGAACCCGACGTCGAGGCCAGCCGCGATACTGAGTCCCGCGAACCCGAACGTGAGGATCCACAACGGCATCGGGATGATGAAGTAGAGGTATACCCGGAGCCCGGGGTTGAGGACGGTCAGCAGTCCCATGACTGCCATGATCGCCCCGCTCGCCCCGACGACCCCGGGGACAGGATCCCCCATCGCGACGCCGATACCGATCTGTGCGAGCCCGGCCGCAACGCCGGCCCCCAGGAAAAGCCCGACGTATCGACGGAACCCGAGCCGGCGTTCGACCACGGGGCCGAAGAAGTACAGCGCGATGCTGTTGACGGCGATATGGCCGAAGCCGCCGTGGGCAAAGATGGAGGTGAGCGGCGTCCAGAGGTACGCCACGACCGGGTTCCGGGGTGACAACACGAACAGGAGTTCGGCCAGGCGGCCGAGACCGATGATCGTGAGCCCGATCTGGAACGCGAACGTCAGCCACATCAGCCCGAGGAAGGTGTACGTCATGTTCCCGCGGAAGTAGCCGAGCGCCCCCCCGGTGGAAGTGTGGCGGTCGATCCTGCTCCGGACCCGGTCGGCGACGCCCTCCGAGGAACCGCCGGTCTGGACCGAGTCGTCGAACCCGGAGTCGAACACCCCGCCGGGATCGTTCCACTCGTTCAGCCCGGGACAGTCGTGGTTTTCGGGCAGGCGGTGGTCGGCACAGAACGTCTCGCCACAACGGTGACACTGGTACGGCAAGTTCTCATACTCGCCGCACTCGTCACACTCAGCCATCGTCGGTCATTACCGGGCGTCGGTAATAGGGGTTTGGCAATCCGACGAGACCGATCCACGGTTTCTGTCCTTGGACGACGCCCGCTGGTCCGTGTCAGTCCCCGTCGTCGGGAGTCGCTCCCATGGCAGTATCGTTCGAGCCCGGGAGTTCGTCGGGGTCGAGGTTTGCGGGCACCACCGTCGGATGGTCGACGCCGACGGCAAGTTGACGCGTTGCCATCAGTGGTATGGTTGGGCCACACGCCCAAAAGATTACTCATACGCATAACTTATCAAGGGCGGACGGCCGATGTGTCTCGGTAATCCGGATGGCCGAGTCCGCCGGTGCAATCACACGGACTGGTGGCTCCGGACGAAGAGGGTGGTGGCCACACGAATTGTCCGTGAGTGCTACGGGTCCGGTCGCAGGAATCGTCAGCCGAAGTGTTCGGCGTACAGCTCCTGGGCGTGCTCGATCGCATCGTGGGCGGCCCCACGGCCCTCGAACCCCAGCGTCTCGGTCTCCTTCCCGGGCTCGAGGTTCTTGTAGGTCTCGAAGAACTCGGCAATCTCGTCACGGTCCTGTTGGGGGAGGTCCTCGAGGTCCTGGATGTGGTCGTACCGCGGGTCCTCGCTCGGGACGGCGATGACCTTGTCGTCCTGCTCGCCATCGTCGTCCATTCGCATCAGCGCGACGGGCCGGGCCTCGATGACACACCCCGGGAACGTCTGGTCCTCGACGAGGACGAGCACGTCGAACGGGTCCTCGTCGTCGTAGTACGACTGCGGGATGAACCCGTAGTCCGA
>CAZCXJ010000020.1:0-30840 GCA_964502585.1 uncultured Candidatus Halobonum sp. | reverse complement strand
AGTGACTGTTCGGCACGGTCGAGAAAGTCCAGAAACTGTCGAGTGCCCGGACCCAGGTCACCGATACCATGGGAACCGGGTAATGACGTCAGATGGAGGAACACTCCGCTGGTACGGCGCTCTTGCATATTCTCCTGTTCGAAGTCGGGCAGTTTCAATGGGTCGGCCTACGACACGGAGCCGCGGCAGAGCCAAAAAGCGGTGGAAGGACGACCGCCATCTTCACTGGATTCTTTCGGAGGAGGAGGTCATCTGAGCAGCGGTGGATACTTACCGGCTATCCGACTACATATGCCCATATGTCAGCCAGCCCGAGGGACGGGGTTATCGAACTGGCCGTGTGGATAGCTCGCAGGGTACACCTGGACACGACCGGGTGTGAACGATGCAGTCGTGGCGATCACAGTAGTCCATCAGGTTCGTGAGTCCCGTGGCCGAAATTGGATCGGATCGAGAGGCCGTGGAAGCCCAGAACCCGTGTGACGAATGAAGGGAGCCGGACGTCCCAAGCTGGTGCTGGACCGACCCGACAGTGTGATGCGTCTCGTCGGTGGTGCGCTATGACCCCTCGAGTGCTGATGCTCGGGTGGGGGTTCCCGCCGAATGTGAGTGGAGGCCTGGACACGGCTGTCGGAGAGTTGTTCTGGGAGTTCGACGCCCGGAGTACCGTTGAGATTGACCTGGTGTTGCCTGCAGAATACGCCCCCGAGGGATACGACAACGTCCATGGGATCCGGACCGGGGAGGGGGAAGTCCTCACCCGCATCAACAGGCTCGCAGGCGAGTTCGTCGATCTGGCAGCGAACGCTGATATCGTTCACACACACGACTGGTTCGGCTACGGCTCCGGATCCCGCGCTCAACGCACCCATGACGTACCTTGGGTGACGACGTTCCACTCACTTACGGTTGACCGTAATCGCAATCCCCCCGATCGGGAAGTTGAAACGGAACAGCGAATCGTCGACCGAGCCGATCACTTGGTTGCGGTGAGCGACATCGTCCGTCGGAGGATCAGACACGAGTACGGGGGAGACGCTCGGGTCATCCACAACGGCTTTTCCACGGTCGAAACAAGCGGTCGCGACCTCAAGGCCGAACTCGGGATCGATGGGACGATGCTCTTCTTTGTGGGGCGACACACCCATCAAAAGGGGATCGAGAACCTGTTGTATGCGGTTTCGAAACTTTCAGGCGACGTGACACTCGTGGTAGGTGGGACCGGTCACCTTACCGATCAGCTACAGCGGTTCGTCAGTCTGCTCGGGATCGAGGAGCGGGTCGAGTTCGTTGGCTACGTCCCTGAGCCGGAACTCGGTGACTATTACGCGAGCGCGGACCTCTTCGTCTCACCGTCGCTTGCAGAACCGTTCGGAATCACTATTGTCGAGGCCCTCTCGGTCGGAACTCGCGTGGTCGCCTGCGAATCCGGTGCGGCCGAGGTTCTCCCCGAAGGTTGTATCGTCGAGGTGGAACCGGATTCCGATGCGATCGCCGACGGGATCAGACGAGGGTTGAAAGCTGGACCTCTCCCCGACTACGAGGTCAGGAGTTGGGAGACGGTGGCGGATGAACACGTCGAGTTCTACCACGAGATCCTAAACGGGGAGGAGGACCCCGCATAACGCTATCGGAGGAATCGGAAGTCAGTTACTGGCTCCGGATGCACGATACGGAACCCGGTGGCTGTGGGCGTGAGTTCATCGATGGTCGCTGACGGTTGTGCGCCATCGTACGGACTGTCACCTGCGGCCCCTTCATAGGGGCTCTTGCTGCTACTCGTCGGCCGGTATGGACTGGACTCATCGGTGTCGGGGGCCCGTTCCGGGGGGAGATAGATCCGTTCGCCTGACGCCGATCTGACGATTACACTAGCTTCACGTTGTCCCGAAACGGTAATCGTTGTTCGGCCGTCGGCGATCTCGAGGTCGACCGAGACAGGTCCGTCGGATTCTTCCTCGGAGGTCTGCATGCGTTGTGTGGGGAGTCGTGCCGTCTTAACCGTTCCCGTGACAGCCCCCATCGCAAGGACAAAGAACTCTTCAGACACATAAGGAACCAATGCACCATCCCGGACCTCCCCGATTCGTGACTGTCGGGGACACCGTCGAATTGGCCCCCCGAAATCCAGACCCGAATGCGGTCTACACGTGGACCGTGGCACGCGCCCCAAAAAAGTCGACGGCGACCGTCGGGGACGCACCGGTGGCGGAATTCGTTCCTGACGTCGCTGGTCTGTATCGAGTGCAACTGTCTGCACCGGACGGGGTCCACTCGCTGACTGTCCGTGCGTTCGGGGAGGTGCCGACACGGACACATTCCGGAAGGTCCGGCGCCTCGGGCGATACACAGTCGACCGAAGATAGTGAAGCGTCCATGACGGACGACACCACCACGGCCAAGGACGACAAAACGGAGATGACAGGACCAGCCCCCGGGGGGCGGCCTCGTGTCCGGCTGTCGACGGTCCGGCGGTCAGGGGGGGTCGTCGTCACGGCCGACCCTCAACCCCACCCGGACGGCGATGAGACGACGGCCGATTTGGATGTCGAGTTCCTTCTCGATGACCGTGATGCGTTGGGGTGGTCGGACGTGCGAGTCCATGGAACGGAACTCGTGATACCGCGGAATCGGCTTCCAGAGCGAGTTAGGGTGTATGCCGTCGCTCTCGGAGGGGGCGGATACAGCGTCCCGGATGCGGTCGAAATCACTCGTGACGAAACACCACCCGGGACCGGGAGTCCCGACGAGTCTGGCGGAGTGGAGGTTCGGACGGCACGGCCGTTCGACCCGCCCGAGTGGGCTGAGGACGCAGTGATCTATGAGATACACGTCCGGACGTTCCCTGGCCAAACGGCGGGAGACGATGATACGCCTGCCAGCGACAGGTCCACGTTCGACGCGATCATCGATCGGTTAGACTACATCAAAGGCTTGGGTGTCGATGTACTCTGGCTGACGCCCGTTTTGCAAAACGACCACGCGGCCCACGGCTACAACGTGACTGACTTCTTTTCGATCGCGGAGGATCTCGGCACTCGTGCGGATTACAAACGGATGATACGAGCTGCTCACGAGCGGGATATTCGCGTGCTATTCGACTTTGTCGCCAACCACTCGGCCCGAGAGCATCCGTATTTCAAGACAGCGGTCGCGGATCCGGACAGTGAGTACCGCGACTGGTACGAGTGGCGCGAACCGGGCGAGCCGGAGACATACTTCGACTGGGAGCACATCGCCAATTTCGATTTTACCCATCTCCCAGTCCGACGCCATTTGCTCGACGCTGTCGACGAGTGGTCAGCTTTGGTCGACGGATTCCGGTGTGACATGGCATGGGCCGTTCCGAACGGGTTCTGGCGAGAGATCCACGATCGGCTCAAGGCTCGCGATCGGGAGTTCCTGTTGCTCGACGAGACGATTCCGTACATTCCAGATTTCCAGGCCGGACTGTTCGACATTCACTTCGACTCGACAACGTACGCAGCTCTTCGTCGCGTCGGCAATGGCGAGGCACCGGCCGAGGCACTGCTGGACGCAATCGAGGACCGGAGCCGGAGTGGGTTCCCGGATTTCGCCGGGTTCATGCTGTATGCTGAAAACCATGACGAGACGCGGTACATTACCGAATGCGGTCGACCGGCTGCGAGAGCAGCGCTCGGAGCACTGTTCACCTTGCCGGGGGCACCGATGGTCTACGCTGGTCAGGAGTTCGGTCAGCGTGGAACCCGAGACGATCTGGCCTGGGAACACGTCGATGAGGATCTCCAGCAGTATGTCGAACGACTCACTACGGCCCGAGCGAGTCACCCCGCGTTGGAAGCAAGGGCAGATCTACGACGGATCGACTACGAGGTGACCCAGGGCGACTCGGATCGGGTTGTGATGTTCAGCCGTGTCGCCGATATCGATTCGGAGCCTTCCCCGACGGTGATCGTCGGACTAAACTTCGGCTCTCAACAGGCCAAGGTTTCGGTCGATGCCACCACAGAGGAAACCGACGTGGTCACCAACGAGGTGGTCTCGACAGCGGACGGGCTCAGGGTCGACGACGTCGTCGTCGTTCAGACCAATCCATCCCAGGACGGGCTCGACGACTGAAGTACAGCTGAACGTCGATAGCCCCGCTTGGACGGCTGTTTGCTCAGGGGTTTGATCTCCCACGAATTGACCCGTGGGCTTTCGCTTTGCTACCCTGTCAGCTACCCACGACTGAAGTCGGGGGCTTGTCAGTGAGACTCCCGAGTGACTTTCAGCAGGAAATGCAAACACGCGGATGCGCCGATGGAACATCGGGAATTTATGTATGGCTGTGTGCTGATGAGGGTATGCGGCTGACGACGGCGCTCGATGAGTACAAACGGGCAGGCTCAGAGCGCTTCCCCGAGGAGAGCAGGACGACCTCCGGTGCGTTCTCCGGCCATGGTGACCGACTGGTCCATGTCGACGAGTCTGGATCCTTGCGGGATTATTCCTCATCGCTGTCGGGACTGTACGGGATCGATCGTTCGAAACTCGGGATTCAAACGGGGGAGAAGATACGCTGGTTCGACGACCTGGAAACGATTCGCCAGCACTACTACCGGGAGACTCGCTTGGTCGAAACGGAGTACGACGCGGGTGCGTTTACCGTTCACCAATACGATCTGACGCTGGGGCGGTCACATGTCACCCACGTTGGTGTCCGCGGGCAGGTACCAGCCGATACCCATCTGGTCGCCTTTCTCACTATGGCACCTGAAGGAAAGGAGGCGGGGGTCGGCGCACTCGTCCACGATGACGGCGGTCCAAACGGCTCGCAAGCTTTGGAAGTGTATCACCGCCGCGAACACGACTACGTAGCTGCCTCGACGGGGCTCGACAGCGTCCAAGGACAGCGTCCGGAGCGGTTCGCAGAAATACTGGACCCTGAGCCTGTGGAGTTCCCGCGCGGCGAAGGACCGCGGTCGTACGATGAGACACGACTCAGCGGTGATTTCGTTGTCACGGCCCCGCTTCAGCCGGCAGAGCGGGGCGAGCGGACGACGCTGGTCACGCAGTTGTCAGACCACCAAGAGATCGATCGCGGGACCGCCCTGGGAGACCTACGCCGTTGCGCGGACGCCCACGCCAGTGCGGGCGATCTCCGCACGGCAGCCCGTGATCGGACCACGGTCGACGTACCGGAGTCAATGCCACGGTCGTCACTCGTGCGGACGGATCTCCGGGTCGTCGATCTGCTCCAAGCGCCGTCCGGGGGACGTATTGCCGCTCCGGAATTCGACCCGTTCTTTGCTAACTCCGGGGGATATGGATACGTATGGTTCCGTGACGATGCGGCTGTCGCGTTACACCTGCTTGCTGCCTGCGACCATCTTGGTATCGCGACCGCTGACGAATTCCGACAGAACGCACGCTTTCATTGCGAAACGCAACTGTCGGACGGGACGTGGCCACACCGCGTGTGGGCAACCGACGGCTCGCTTGCCCCGGGGTGGGCCAACGCGAACGTAGAGCGGAACGAACAGTCCCGGGAGTACCAGGCGGATCAGACGGCGACCGTGACAGCTTTCCTCGCAACGGTCCTCCGGAAACGGCGACAGGACCTCAGTGAAGACCTCACCGTCAAGATCCGTGATACCATCGCGAATGCGGTTGATGCTCTCACTGGCGACATCGATGCCAACGGCCTGCCAGCCCCGTGTCAGAACGTCTGGGAGGACGCTGTCGGGCAGTTTACTCACACGGCAGCGACGTACATCCAGGCGTTCGCGGCTGTCGCACGGGCACCGGTGGGTGATCGACTCCGCGAGCGGTCCCTGGCTGCTGCAGAGACTGTGCTCGACGGTTTATCCGCGGTTTGGGACGACGGACGCGAGGCGTACCCGATGCGCGTGGCGGCCGGCACTGCGGAGTATCGACTTGATGCCGCGACACTGGTGTTGGTCAGTGCAATCTCAGAGTTTGAGGCAGTCGAAGGGGCCAGTCTCTCCGACGAGGTTGTCAGGCAGGTGGCCACGCATGTGAGTACGACATTGGACGGGCTCTTCCGCGATCCGAAGGAAAGTCAAGTGGCCGGGCTGGTCAGATACGAAGACGATCATTGGCGAACAGCCGACCAGGACGACGAGAAAGTGTGGTCCGTGTCGACTGCGATGGGAGCGGTCGCGGCCGCTGAAATGGCCATTCTCCTCAAAAAACACGGGAACGACGGCGTAGCGTTTCTTGAGCGAGCCAGCGAGCTCTATGAGTTGCTCGAGGCGGATGGACCACTGACGACTGATGCCGACTATCTCGCGGAGCAGGTGTTCGATGACGGGACGCTCGATAGCGCGACGCCGCTGTGTTGGGCCCATGCCCTGCGCTTGCGTGCGACTGCGCTTCTCGAGCAAGAAGACCACCTTCCCGTCGCAACCAGCGAAAGCGATGGCCCAAGAGAACGCCCGCACTGGACGACAGGGGAAAAATACGGGCTCAGCACCGCCGCCGATCACCACGCCGATGATCCCTCTCGGGTTTGGTTTACCCTGACCGAGGGCGCAGTGACAGAAGTACGGTTCCCACAAGTGGACCTGATGAACCTCCGAACGTTCGATTTCCTCGTCAGCGATCCCGACGGCGAGTACGCCCTCCGAACACACACCGAAGAGCGAGACGTATCCCAAAAGATCGACCGTCGGGTTGAACCGACGGCGAATGAGGCGTTACTGTTCCGGCACGTCTTCACGGAATCCGGGGACGGACGAGGCCACGAGTGGGAACTGACCGTCGAGTACGCGACTGATCCCGAACACGATGCCCTGGTGGCCGACGTGAGCTTCGAGGCCGTTGACAACTGCGATTACGACGTGTTCGCGGTGGCAGATGTCGCACTGACGAACACCGGTGTGGATGACAAAGGTCTGCGATTCGGTCAAAACGGATCGTATCACCTGGCGGCCCGAGACCCGACGGCGTACACCGGGGAAACCGGCGAACCGCTGCTCGTCGATCAAGAAGGGGAGGGATACTCCGTCGCACTGGCGATGGTTGCTAGCGACCGGTTCGACTGGGCAACCGTCGATGTCGCCGGAAGCGATCGGTTACGGAAGTTCTTCGCAGACGGCACTCTTCCCGAACCCCGCGAGTCCGTCGACGACGGGAGCGTCGTGTTGGTCGGCCGGTTGGGGAAGGGCAATCGCATTGGCTCGGAACTGGCACTTGGATTCGCCGAGGCGGCCGATACTGCGGGGGCACTCGGTGAGGCTGACGGCGCGCTGAATCGAGGATTCGAGACTGTCAGGACCGCGTACGCTGAGACCTGGCGTGAGTTCCTGGAGGACAAGCCGCTCCCTGGAACCGTTGCTCACGAGGACTCCTTGGCCAACCAGTATCGGACGGCTCTCATGAGCCTTCTCGCCGTCGAAGACAAAAGCTACCCCGGGGCGTCAATCGCGTCGCCGTCTGTCCCGTGGGGGGAAGCCGTCCCTGCAGACGAACCGAAGGGGTACGGATACAACTTCGTCTGGTCGAGGGACCTCTATCAGGTGTTCACCGTTTTCGAGCTGGTCGGCGAACTTGATATCGCGGTCGAACAGTTGGCATACGTTTATGAGTACCAGCAAGACGAGACGGGGTTCATCCCACAGAACACCTACATCAACGGGATCACGCGGTGGGGTGGCGAGCAGATGGACAACATCTCCTTCCCCCAGGTGATGGCGTATCACCTGCACGACCGAGGGATCAGCTTCGCGGATGCCAACTACGAGTACGAGGACATCCGTCGGTCCGCGGAGTACGTCGCACGCAACGGCCCGGAAACCGCACAGGAACGTTGGGAGGAGGAGTCGGGGTACTCACCGTCCTCGATAGCGGCGGAGATTGCTGGGCTGGCATGTGCGGGCAAGATAGCACTGGAGACGGGCCATCGGGCCGACGCGCTGGTATGGATCGCAGTCGCGGACCACTGGGCGAACAACGTCGAGGGGTGGACCGCGACAACGACGGGAACCGAACGACATACCGAAACGCCGTACTACACTCGCATCACCCGTGACGGGAATCCCGATGCTGGGCATCTCCGAACGCTTGCAAACGAGGGACCGACCCTCGATGAGCGTGATATCATCGATGCGGGCTTCCTTGAACTGGTTCGGCTGGGGATCAAGGCGGCTGACGACCAGGTTATCCGTAACTCCGTCCAGGCCGTTGACGAGACCATCAGGGTCGACACTGAGACGGCAGCGTGTTTCTACCGGTACAACGGTGACGGATACGGCGAGCGGGCCCGGGGTGATGTGGGAGGGCCTTGGACTGTCAAAAACAAAGGGAAAGGCCGACTCTGGCCACTATTAACGGGCGAGCGTGGCGAGTACGAGCTTCTCGTCGACGAACCAGAACTCGATCCTGACGAGTGCCTGCACGCGATGCAGGAGTTCGCGAACTCCGGGCGGATGATCCCCGAACAGGTATGGGATCGCCGGCACAGTACTGACTACGGATGGGAGTTCGGGCAAGGAACCGGCTCAGCAACGCCACTCGCGTGGTCAATGGCGCAGTACGTCCGTTTGGCTCACGGGATCAGTGCCGACACGCCCGTCGAGACCCCCACGTTCGTCGCTGACCGGTATCGTGAACAGGGGTTCCACGAACCCGACCAGAGCCCGGCCCTACGGGTCGATACGGAGTTCCGTGGTGACAGTCTGATCGTTTCCGGGGAGACGACGGGCGAGCAGGTCGCGGTCAAATCTGCCGTCGACCGGAGTCTGGTGCAAGTTGAGGGGCAGGAATTCGAAACGAGAATCGATATTGAACGCGGACAAAACCAGGTAATCGTGGCAACAAGTGGGAAGGATCTTGAACAATCCGGGACGACCGTTCGGCGGCTGAGGCTGTGACACCCGCTCCGAGCTGACATCCTCCCGCGGCTACAGCCACGGGCTGCCCCACCGGGGGTCGAACCCACCCCTGAAGAAGTAGGCCTTCGCCTCGCCACCGCTGTAACCCCTTGCCAACCTCAGATAACGATCGTCCTCCGTTGGAGGGTAGCGGACGCGATTCTCTGACGTCAGTGCACTCTTCCCCGGAAAAGTGTGGATAGAAAGCTGGCCTCGGCACTCATAGGGTTCGTCATCGCCGGCTGCCGAGACCGGCTCGGAGCTTGTGGTGCCTCGTCATCGGCCATGGCTCCCTACTTCTCGCCCGCTGAAAACGTTTCCCGCCCACGGAGGGCGCAACCCAAAGGCTTCGTACCGGTAGCCTGGTTCACGGAACTCGGGAGGGTCGCCTGTGCGAGCGCTGTGGGATCGAATTCGACAACGAATCGAACCTCGGTCAACGTCTCCACGAACGGGGATCCTGCTCTGATTCAGCGTTCACCGGATGGCATCCGTGAGCGCACTGGCTGACCTCTCTGGCGGTCGATTCGGATGCACTGTATGCCTGGCCCGCGAACCGTCTTGGGGCTCGATCCCGGGAACTCGACCTGTTTCGCCTGTGGAAGGCTACAGTCCGGTCGGGCGATCGATATAGACCGTTTCAACTCCCCAGTCCTCGGCGAGCCCTGCCAGGCTTCGGACGCCGAAGGTCTCCGTCGCGTAGTGCCCTGCTAGAACGACGTTCAGCCCGGCCTCGCGAGCCCGATGATACGCCTGCTGTTTGCCTTCGCCGGTGATCAGAACGTCGGTACCCTGATCGACCGCTTCGTCGATCCAGTCGACCCCGCTGCCGGTGACGATTGCTATGTCGGTGACCCGGTTGGGGCCGAAATCAAGGGATCGGACTTGTCCCGGCCCGATGGCAAGTTCGCGAGCGAGGGTGGAGATCAATTCAGAGAGGGGTCGGGGATCTGAAATCACGCCGCGCTGGCCGATGTGTTCCGTACCGAGTTCACCGAACGGCTCGCGCTTCTGGAGGTCAAGGAGGTCAGCAAGCCCCGCAGCGTTTCCGTGCGTCTGGTGACCGTCGAGCGGGAGGTGGGAGACGTACAGTGCACAGTCACCCCCGATCAGGGTCTGGATGCGGTCGTACTCGCGACCAGTCACTCGGTCAAGTCCTCCGAACACGTAGCCGTGATGGGTCACGAGGATATCAGCCTCGGCAGCGACCGCGGCCTCCGCCGTTTCCACCGCCGCGTCGACAGCGAACGCTGCAGTTTCGATTGTGCCGTTGGATGGCCCCACCTGGAGCCCGTTCGCGCTCGCGTCGAGGTCCGCGTAGTCGTCCGTCCGTAGCTCGTCGTCGAGTCGGGAGACGAATTCTCCGAGTTCCATGCTGGGTGACAACGAGCACGACTTTTGTAAGCTTCCGTTCGATCGCGGGGGATTTTGAGCAAGCTCCGATATCTACGGTCTTGCCTCGAGGCGGCCTCAGCGTGAATCGCCTCGGGGTCAAGCCCCGTGGCATTCGCCTCGCATCGCTTGTAAACACAATCGTTTAGCTTCCATCCGTTGAGAGGTAACCAGCCGAATGCAAATCGACGCTTTCGAACTCGAACGCTGGTTCGCCGAACACGAACACGAGGCCGATATCATGCTCGCCGAGTCGGGAATCCGGTCGCTACCGGCGGCGCGGTTCGATCTCGATCCCGGGAAGCTTGGATACGTCATCCCAACGAACGGCGCTCCCGACCTCAGAGCGGAGATCGCGGGACGGTACGACCGAAGCGCTGATGAAGTCGTGTTTACCTGTGGGACACAGGAGGCAAACTTTCTCACGTTCCTGGCGTTGCTGAACTCCGAGTACGGGGACGAGGCGGTAGTCGTCACGCCGACGTATCAGGCGTTGCACGCCGTTCCGGATGCCTTCGGTGAGGTGACCCGAGTCTGGCTTGACCCACCGGACTGGGACCTCGACCCGGCTGCAGTCGACGAGGCAGTGACCGACGATACTGCCGTGATCGTGCTGAACAACCCAAACAATCCGACCGGTCGGTACCATCCCGAGGGGACGGTCCAGGCGCTGTACGACACCGCGGCCGCCCACGACGCCTACCTGCTGTGTGATGAAGTCTATCGGTTGTTGGCCGAGGATCCTTTGTCTCCCGTCGCGAGCTTCGGCGAATGGGGACTTTCCACGACGAGCCTCACGAAGGCCTATGGCCTGGCTGGAACGCGGTTCGGGTGGCTCGCTGGAGCGAGCGAGGTGGTTGAGGCGGCGTGGCGCTGGAAGGACTATACCACAATCTCGCCGTCGTTGTTCGGCCAGCATGTCGCCAGACAGGCGCTCGGAGCACAGGAGGACGACATCCTCACGGAGAATCGAGACCTCGCAGCCAGACACCGACGGATCGTCGCGGACTGGCTCGAGCGCCATGGCCTCGACTGGTCCGAGCCGGTGGGAGTAAACGGCTTTCCGCGGGTTCCCGACGGGTTCGACGACGGCCGGGCGTTCTGTCGAACCGTCGTCGAGGAGGCCTCAGTCGTGCTCGCGCCGGGGGACTGCTTCGGACACAGCGACCGCTTCCGGATCGGGTTCGGCCTGCCAACGGACGAGTTGCGGGAAGGTCTCGCCAGGGTCTCGGACGTTATCGAGTAGCGGGACCCCTTGATCCGCTTGCCAGTGGACTGATGCGGACTGGTTAGACCGTGATTCTGCCGGGAGAAAGGCGTTCACGCTATCAAACCGTTTATACCGGCGCCGCGGGAACTGACGATCATGCCGAGGGAGCAGAAGCAGGTCCGGGATCTCCAAGAGGGCAGTTACGTGATGATGGACGATGCGCCGTGCAAGATCAACGGCTACAGTACTGCCAAACCGGGGAAACATGGCAGCGCCAAAGCGCGGATCGAAGGGCGCGGAGTGTTCGATGGAAAGAAGCGGTCGCTGTCTCAACCGGTCGATGCGAAAGTCTGGGTACCGATCATCCAGCGGAAACAAGGCCAGGTCGTCTCGGTGAGCGGTGACGACGCGCAGGTGATGGATCTCGATACCTACGAGACGTTCACGATGCGTGTCCCGGAGGACCAGGATTTCTCTCCCGACGACGAGATCGAGTACCTGGAGTACGAGGGTCAGCGGAAGGTCGTCGGATAATCGCTCCCCAATCCACCGATTCGTGCATGAGGTTTCCCGGTGCAGCGGCTGACCGCGCTGAGGCGCAGTACGTCATCCAGGGCGCTCCCCTCGATGTGTCAACGACGTTTCAACCTGGGACTCGGTTCGGGCCGGATCGGGTCCGACGGTTCGCGCGGACCTTCGACGATTACGACCATCGGACTGGTCGGAGGTTCTCGGAATGTGGCGTCCATGATGCCGGCAATGTCCGCGCTTGGGATGACGGGGCAGAATATCTCGACCACCTCACGAGCGAACTCCGAGCAACGAGGATCGAGGACGCTGTTCCGGTTCTGATTGGGGGCGAACACACCGTCTCCTGGGCCGGCGTCCGCGCGACCGCGCCGGACGTATTCGTCGCCGTCGACGCACATCTGGATCTCAGAACCGACTACGATGGAAACCATCTGAGTCACGCCTGCGTCACGCGGCGCGTTCTCGAGGGGGCGCCCGGGACGTCGGCCGTCGACGGGACGAGCGACGAGCCTCCGACGGTCGAGGAGGCGGTCATCCTGGGTGCCCGGACCGGTTCAGCCGCCGAGTGGGACCGCGCTGCCGAGACCGATGTCGAAGTCGTACGGCCTGAGGAGGTGACCAACTGGCAACCGCGAGACGACTGGGAACGGGACGATTCCCGGCGGGTCTACCTCTCGGTTGACATCGACGGAGTCGACCCTGGGATTGCTCCCGGAACCGGAACGATGGAACCGTTCGGGCTGATTCCCCGCGAGGTCCGTGATCTCGTCCGTGCCGTCGCCCCCTCGTGTGTCGGGTTCGACGTGGTTGAGGTCAACGACCGCGACGACGGTCAGACGGCCGCCCTGGCCGGTAAACTCCTTCGGGAGTTCGTCTACGCACACGCTGATTCTCGGTCGGAGGGCTAGAAGGCCGGTCCAGGGAGGTGACCGGACCGGGAGCAGCCTCATTCGAAATCGCGACGCATCGCGATCTCGAACCAGGGACACAGGCGAAGCTGGCGGTACCACTCCGGGTTGGTATGCAGATGCTCGTAATCGACCCAGAGAAGTCCCGCAATCTCGGACTCGTCGGGGGCGAGCCTGGCATCGGTCAGCTGAGTTTTCAGGACGGAGCAGACCTCCCACTCGACTCCCGCGTTCTCGAAGTAGCGTTTGTACTCGAACGCGTCAGTCACCCGGACATCATCGTACTGATCAGGAGTGAGGCCGAGTTCTTCCTCGAGCCGTTCTCGTGTCGCCTCCTCCTGGGGCTGTCCCTCCGCGGGGTGGGAGGCGACCGTACCATCCCAGTAGGTGTCCCAGAGTCGCTTTTCCGGACTCCGTTGGGCGAGGAGGAGGCGGTCGTCGGGGCCGAACACCAGACACGTGAAAGCCCGATGGCGGATGCCGTCACCGGTGTGTGCGGTCAGCCGATTGACGGTCCCTTCGGGCGTATCATCCGCGTCGACGGCAACGACATCTTCCCCGGCATTCTCGTGGCCTGTCGCGCCGGCGGGTGAGGTGTCGGGCGCGTCGTCAGCACTCATACGTGGCCGTCTGGGTGAGTAGGGGTATGATGGCTTCGGTCCGTAGGGACCGGCTTCCATAACGTCAGGCCAGCGATGAGCCTCGAACAGCGGCCACCACGCGGTGACCCTTGCCACACGTTGAGTCAGACATCATGGAAGTTTCAGGTCGGACGGTCCGCTTCGTACTCGATACCGTCCGTATTCTCCGCGGTCGAAAAACAGAGACGGCTGGGACGGCGAGTAGGGGTACGCGTTGGAGACACGGATGGGATGACAGACACGACCGTCAAAGTCGAAACCGGAGGACGGCTCCACTTCGGCTTCTCGAACCTGAGCCTCGCTCACGAGCGGCTGTACGGGGCGAGCGGTGTCGCACTCAGGCATCCGCGTCTCGAGCTGACCATCAGGTCGGCAGGAACGATCGAGAGCGACCACGACCGGGCCCGTCGGTTCGCTCACCGAGCGTGTGAACTCCTCGACGTGGCCGGTGCAGAGGTGACGGTCGAGCGGATGCTTCCCGAGCATATGGGATTGGGTAGCGGAACGCAACTCGCCCTGTCGGTCCTTGCCGGCGTCGCGAGCGCCCACGGAGAGGAGCCCCGGGTGCGTGACCGCGCACCGGCCCTTGGTCGGGGAGGACGGTCCGGCATCGGGGTCGCGGCGTTTGACCGTGGCGGGTTCATGCTCGATGCCGGCCATCCGACCGAACTGTTCACGAGCGAACCTCCGCCCTCCGGCGGGTGGGATGTCCCTTCGGTGGTGGCCCGCCATCCGGTCCCGGACGACTGGCGGTTTCTCCTGGTGATCCCGGACACGGAACCAGGCAGAAGCGGGGCCGATGAGGAGGCAGCAGTTCGAACGGTGGTCGAGGAAGCCGACCCGAGCGTCGCCGATCGTATCGCGGGAACCCTCGTGAGGCGGATGCTTCCAGCCGTCGCGGCAGGCGACCGGAACCGGTTCGGATCAGCAGTCCAAGAGGTCGGTCGGCTCAATGGGACGTGGTTCGCGGACACTCAGGGGGGCGTCTACCGGCCCCCCGTCGGCGAACTCGTCGCGTCGCTCGACGAAGCAGCCCCCGTGAGCGGCGTTGGCCAGTCCTCTTGGGGACCAACCGTGTTCGCGGTGACCGGCGCCGACCACGCGGATGCGGCCCGGACCGCCGGCGAACGGGCGCTCGCCGAAGCCGGGTTGGGCGGGGAGGTCTCGGTCGTGCGAGCGTCCAACAGCGGGGCCGAGATTCGGACCGGACCGACGGAGTAACTCTCAATCGCGATAGTGCCGACATAATGCCTTTGTCAGCTAGGATCACAGCGGGGGTATGAACAGGGTACCATTCGGTGTCGCGCGGTTGGACTCGATCCTCGGGGGCGGGGCACCCGCGGGGACCGCAGTACTTGTGGCTGGAGAGGGTGGCGCGGGTGCCCGTGAGTTCGCCTACACCGGCGCGACGATGAACGCCCTGGCGCGCATCGATCCGGACCTGTTCGATCTTTATTACGGTGACCTCGAGCATGGAGCGGCGGTTCCGGAGGAGGTCCACTATATTTCGTTTACGGCGGACAGGGACAAGATCGAGCGTGAGCTCCGGTTCACCATGGCCGACGAAATCGTTGACGCAGCCGTGGATGGAATCCACGTCCGAGACCTCTCACCGGAATACTTCCAACTCTCGCCGATTCCCCGTGAGTGGTACGCGGGTGCGACCGGGTCGCTGTCGGACCTCGGCAAGGGGACAAACCGCGAGAACGTCCTGAGCGTGCTGGGCGACTATCTCTCCGAACACGCGCCGGGGAATCTTGTCGTGCTCGACGCGGTAACCGACTTGGTGGGAGCCGCCGGCGAGAACCTGGGTTGGGAACAGGTCGCCACCCTCGTCCGTGGACTCGGAAAGGCGGTCCATACCTGGGACGGCCTGTTGCTCGCTCTTGTAAACACGGACACACTGAAACCCACCGAGTTCGGCCAGCTGATGGACGGGGTCGACGGCACGTTGGAGTTCGCCTGGGAATCGGGCGGATCCAAACGCGCGCGGACGATGGTGGTCAGAGAGTTCCGTGGCGTCCTCTCGCAGTTAGAAGAAGAGAACATCGTGCGGTTCGAGACAGAGACACACGACGGTGGGTTGGACATTAGCGACGTCCGGAAGATCAGGTAACCGGTGGGTAACCGGTGCCGCTGTGGACCCGCGTATGAGCGGCCTGATAAACGGAGCGACGGGATACTTAAATTAGGGTATCGAACCGGAGGACGATGGCAGAGGAGAAGGGTGAAGAGTTACCCGAAGACCTGCCGCCGGAACTCGGGGAGTGGGTTGTCTCACGAGCGGAGGAAACGGAACGGTCGGCCGCGGACGTGCTTGCGCGGGCTGTGGTCGTCTATCGGTCCCTCGACGAGGCTACCGCCTCGGACGCGGGTGCCGGCGACCTTCCCAGGCGGATCGCCGACCTGGACGACAGGATCGCGGCGATCGAGGACGGGTTCGACCGGAAAATCACCGATGTCCGCGAGCGGGTGATCCAGGTCAAACGGGAGGCGGATGCGAAAGCACCCGCCGAGCACACCCACGAGGAGCTTCACGCGACTGCTGAGGAGGCGGCACGGACCGCACGGAAAACCCACCAGGCAATCGAGTCCACCCACGAGCAACTGGGAACACTGGAGGCGCGGGTGGAACAGGGATTCAACAACTACGAAACCGTCGTGACACACTTGGACGAGACGGTCGACCAGTTGGTGGGGAAGGCGGACCAGCTCGCCAAGGTAGCTGCGGACCTCCGGAAACGCACAGCACAGTTGGAGGCGAGAGCCACTAAAAGGGATGCCGTCGGGAGCCTGAAACGAGAGGCGAACCGGGAAGGGATCCGGACGGCCAAGTGTGGGTCCTGTGGCGCGGGGATTGATATCGGACTGCTCACCGAGCCACAGTGCCCCCACTGCGAAGCAGTGTACACGGACGTCACCCCGGGGAGTGGCCTGTTCGGGTCCGCAGAACTCGTCGTTGGTGACCGGCCAGCAATCGAAGGCGACACCGAGCCGTCGGAAGCGACTCCAGCTGACATCTTCGAAGAACACGCCACCGATGACTGACGAGAAGACCGAGGACGACGCGATCGGTGAGGGCGACCCCAAGCCGTCGGACCCGCCTGACTCCGAGGAGCCGACCGAGAAGCAGTTCGATTGGGCTACCGCCGCCGACGACGCCCAATCCGACCAGGACGATGAGCGGCCCCCGTTTGCGGAACTCGCCGCCGAGATTCAGCGGCGGGACCGAGGTGACCGTAACGAAGGCGGGATGTTCGAGGAGATGGAAACGGACGATCTGGACCCCGAGGACGCCTGGGCTGCGCTTCAAGACGACGAGACAGTCGGACCAGGGGAAGTCGCCCCGGTTCAGGAGGAGGCCAGGACGACGGGAACGACACCGTCGGGACACGTCCTCAACAAGCGACAGTATTGCCAGCGATGTCCGTACTTTTCCGATCCGCCGGAGGTCTCCTGCGGACATGAGGGAACGGAGATCGTCGAGGTGGTCGGTGCCGACGAGTTCCGCGTTCGCGGATGTCCGATGGTGGGGAAAACGAGATCGGAAATCGAGGGCAGCCAGGCGAATCCCCGAAAGGAACCGTGACTCCGGACGAAGGACTAACACGGGCCGGCCCGTATGCGGGGTATGCGAATCGAGTTCGATCGTGACACGTGTGTGGGGATGTTCCAGTGTGTCGCGGAGTGGGACGCCTTCGAGAAGAACCTCGACGCGGGGAAGGCGGAGCTCGCCGACGCCGAAGAAATCGAACCGAACCTGTACGCGGTTACCGTGCCCGAGGAGGAGGAGTTGGACGCGGAATTTGCTGCCCGGGCCTGTCCTGTCGACGCGATCAGCCTCTATGACGACGACGGGGAGCAGGTGGTCTGAGGGGCGAGACCGGAACCCGGGAACAGCGAACCGCGAGCGATAGGCTGTGTGGACCTGTCCTTGTCAGTCGGCTGGCGTAGCCGTTCCGGCGGATGATTCGGTGAGGACACTCCGGCTCTGGAGCAGGATGAACCCGAATCCGACCTTGGCTGCCAGATCGAGCACCGCGAAGATCGCCGTCTCGACGCCGAGGCCGAACAGTTCGACACCCCCCTCCGTGCCGAGGATCCAGACGATCGGATACAACGACCACAACACGAGCGTTAGGTTCCGAAGGCGGCTGAAAAGGGCTGCCCGCTCACCGGACGTCCGGCTGGCCTGTTCGGAGAGCGAGCCGAGCAGGAAGTACAGGAGGACGATGAGCGCCCCGGTACTGATCGCCCACCAGACGACCCTGATCACCTGCCCCTCCCGGGACAACGCGCCGACGAGGCCCGTGACGATCATAAACGCGTCGAGACCGATCAGGGTGTAGATCGTGTTCCGGTCGGCGTTCGCGAGCAACCCGAGATCGAGCAGGAGGAGCGGAGTCGTGAACAGCCAGTCCGCGTACCGTGCCCAGTAGATCTTCGTAACTCCCATCCCGGAACCGGCGTTGAACTCGATGACGCCATACCCGGTCGCCATCGAGAAGTACGATGCCGCGGCGATAGCGGGAATGAAGATCGTAATGATGTAGTATTCCTGCTGTTTCGGGTCACGTACCGACCATCCCTGCGCGATGAAGTACAGGGTGCCGAGTGCCATGCCTGCGGTGCCCACCCAGAGACTGATAGACTCGAGTCCACCACCTGGTGTTGCCATACCCGGTTCCGATATATGTTGCATACGACTTATATTCTTTGTACATCGGCAATCGATAGGGGGGACAGCGACGAGCCGTCCGAAACGTCATGAATCCTCGGAATATTGAGAAGTGAACGGACTGGAATCCCTATACTTATCGGGCCGCCGGACGCCGCTCCGAGTATGGCCGGGTGCTGGTCGGAACGGGGGCGGAGAGAGTGACGCTCCCGTATCTAGTGTTTCACCTACTGTTCGTCCTGCCACCCATGGCGATGCTGTTCGTCTTCCGGCCGCGGCTCTCGCCGTTCCGCCATCGCGTGTCCAGTCTGGGGCTGGCACTGATGACGACAGTTGCGGTCGCGTACACGACCCCATGGGACAACTACCTGATCCGACAGGGCGTCTGGTTTTATGGGGAGGGGGCCGTCGCAGTTCGGTTCGGGGCCGCACCGCTCGGGGAATATTTGTTTTTCGCGTTCCAACCGGTCCTCGTCGGGCTCTGGCTCTATCAGGTGGGATTCGATCCAACGTATCGCGAGGGCGATTTCGCTCGGGGAGCACGAATCTTGGGGGCGGCCGTGTGGCTTCTGTTGGCGGCTGGCGGGGGTCTACTCGTCCTCCGGGGCGGTGGGTGGTACTATCTCGGGGCGATTCTGGTGTGGGCCTGCCCGATCCTCGCGCTACAGTGGGCGGTGGGGGCCAACTACCTTCTCCGGAGCCCGAAACCGTGGATCACCGCCGTTACGATCCCGACGCTGTTCCTCTGGGCCATCGACAGGATCGCCATCGGGATCGGGATCTGGACGATCTCGACGGACCACTCGACAGGGGTGAAACTCCTGGGACTTCCGGTCGAGGAAGCCGTCTTCTTTCTGGTGACGAACCTGCTTGTCGTGACCGGCCTCGTCCTGTTTGAGTGGGTGATGGACTACTGGCTTGAGTCCGGACTCACTCGGTTGCCGAGTAGAACGAGGACGGAGGCCGACGAAAGGTCCATCCAGGGGGTTCGGAAGTGATGGCGGTCAACACCGTGCGGCCACCGGAGCTAATGACAGCGCTCGACCGGGCGGGAATCCGCTTCTCCTGGCTGGCGATCGCGGCCGTCGTACCGTTCGCCCCGTTCCTCGGTGGTGTTCCTCCCGTCGTCAGGTACGCTCCGTTCATCGTAAGCGTCGCCGTGTTCGGGTTACCTCATGGGGCGGTCGATCACTTGGTTCCGGTCCGCCTCGGGGACGCGTCGCTGTGGCGGTCGGTCGGGATCGTCGCGCTTGTGTACGCAGTCCTTGGCGGACTGTATCTCGGAGCATGGTTTCTTGTCCCCAGTCTTGCGTTCCTCGCGTTCATCCTGATGACGTGGGCGCACTGGGGCCAGGGAGACGTGTACGCATTGCTCGTGTTCGCGGGGGCCGACCATCTCCGGACCCGCCTTGAACGCGGGCTCGCACTGGTGATTCGTGGCGGTCTGCCGATGTTGGTGCCGTTGCTTTCCCACCCCGCCGAGTACCGGGAAGTCGCGCGGACGCTCATCGGGCTGTTCGGGAGCGGGGCGAGTCTCGCCCCGCTGTTCGCGTTCCGGACCAGACTGATCGCGGGAGCCGGGTTCCTCATACTGACGCTCATCGCGATCGGCCTCGGCGGATGGCGCGTCCGAGGCGGGGCCTCGCTGCGGGGCTGGCTGATGGACGCCGGGGAAACGGCCCTTCTCTGGGGGTACTTTCTGGTGATTCCGCCGATCATGGCGATCGGGTTCTACTTCTGTTTCTGGCATTCGACCCGCCATATCGCGCGGTTGGCACTGGTCGATGATCGGGCCCGGAGCGCGCTCTCGACAGGGAACTTCGCCGGGGCGCTCAAACGGTTCGCCCGAGACGCCACCCCGATGACCGTCGCCGCGGTGGCGATCATCGCGGCACTGGCCCTGGTCGTCCCGTCCTTCTCCGGGGGCCTCAAGCCGCTTTTCGGGGTGTACTTGGTCGGGATCGCCGTCCTCACGCTCCCGCACGTCGTCGTTGTGTCGTGGATGGATCGCGAGCAAGGTGTTTGGTAATCCATCGCAATCGGAGCTGTCGGTCGAGCGACTGTGAGGACGTCGCCGGGAGCCGAACGCATACAACCGGTGGCCTCCAGCGGGCGGTATGAACGATGCGGAGGTCCGCGTCGGTGTCGACGTGGGTGGAACGTTCACCGACCTCGTGACCGTTCGGAACGGTCGCGTCTCGGTCGACAAGACCCCCTCGACACCCGCCTCCCCGGAAGAGGGAGTTCTGGACGTGTTGACCGGGCTCGAACTGGCGTCCCGGCGGGCGATTGAGTTCTTGGGACACGGTACGACCGTCGCAACGAACGCGGTGCTCGAGGAGGAATGGGCTGAGACCGCCTTGCTGACGACCGCGGGGTTCCGGGACGCCCTCGAAATCGGACGACAAAACCGACCGGACATATACGATTTCGACGCGACGAAGCCGACACCGATCGTCCCGCGGGACAGACGATACGAGGTTCCCGAACGCGTTGACGAGCGCGGGACCGTCTTGGACCCCCTCGACGAGACGGCGGTTCGGGCGCTCGCCGACGAGCTGCACGGGATCGACAGCATCGCCGTAGTCCTGTTGTTTGCGTTCGAGAACGACACGCACGAGCAGCGTGTCCAAGAGCTTCTCCGCGAGATGGGCCTCGAGGCATCAGTCTCGCTGTCGAGCGACGTCCTTCCGGAGATCCGGGAGTTCGAGCGGACCCTCGCCACGACACTCAACGCCGCACTGAAGCCGGTGATGGACTCGTACGTAGGGGCTTTGGGAACCGGCGTGACTGACCTGGGAATCGAGGCGCCGATCCGTGTCATGGGCTCGAACGGCGGATTGATGGCCGCCAAGGCGGCGCGTGAACGCCCCGTGAACACGCTCCTCTCGGGCCCGGCAGCCGGCGTTCGCGGCGCGACACACGTCGCCGGACAGCGGGGCGTGACGGATCTAATGACGATGGACATGGGAGGAACCTCGTGTGACGTCTCGCTCGTCCGGGACGGGGAGCCGCTCGTCACGACCGACACGGAAATCGGCGGCTATCCGGTCTCCGTTCCGACCGTCGACATCCACACCGTCGGTGCCGGCGGCGGGTCGATCGCGCGAGTGGACGCTGGCGGCGCCCTCCGGGTTGGCCCGGAATCAGCGGGCGCGGAACCTGGACCGGTCTGTTACGGCCGGGGCGGGACTGACCCGACGCTGACGGATGCTCATCTCCTGCTCGGACGGATCGATCCCGGCGCCTTCGTCGCTGACGCGCTCGAGCCGGATGCCGATGCCGTCCGGAGCGCGTTCGAACCGCTGGCGGACGACCTCGACAGGTCTGTCGAGGAGACGGCCGCCGGCGTCCTGGAGGTGGCGAACGCGAACACGGAACGCGCGCTCCGGGTCGTCTCCGTCGAGCGTGGATACGATCCGCGAGAATTCAGTCTCGTCGCGTACGGCGGTGCCGGCCCGTTACACGCGCCGGCGCTGGCGGACGCCCTCGACATCCCGCAGGTAATCGTTCCGCGGACCGCGGGAGTGCTTTCTGCGCTGGGACTCCTGATCGGAGACCTGACGTACGATTACTCGACCTCGATGGTCCGGCAGTGGGGAGAAGTAGACGCTGGCGACCTCGAAACGACGTACCACCAGTTCGAGCAGGAGGGCCGAGCAGAATTAGAGGACGCGGGGCAGGATCCGGACAGCATACGGTTCGAGCGGTCCGTCGACCTCCGATACGCGGGCCAATCGTTCGATCTCACGATCCCGGTCCCGGAAGATATTGGGACGGACGACCTCGGGTCGGTCGCCGGCCGGTTCCACGCCAAGCACGAGCGACGCTACGGACACGCCGACCGAGACGAACCGGTCGAACTCGTGACCGTCCGACTCCGGGCCCGCGGCATCGTAGAGCCGCCCGACCTCGCCACCGCACAGCGTGGCGGAACGGTGGCCGACGCAGTCCGGAAACGACGCGAAGTTGCCTTCGACGGGACGTTCCGGCCGACCCCCGTCTACGAGTGGGCGGAACTCCCCACCAGGGCGTCGTTCGATGGACCGGCAGTCGTCGAAGGATCTGAGAGCACGACCGTGGTGCGGCCCGAGCAGGCGGCCAGGGTGGACGACGATGCGAACCTCATCGTAGAGGTCAACCCATGACCGGGAGCGACGACGAGGTTCCCGGCGTCGACTCGGTGACCCTCGAGGTCATCCGCAACGGCTGTGAGGCGATCGCCGAGGAGATGAACGCGAACCTGGTACGGACGGGGTACTCGCCCAATATCAAGGAACGGCGTGACTGTTCATGTGCACTGTTCGACCGGAACAGCGAGATGATCGCCCAGGCGGAGAACATGCCAGTCCACCTGGGGGCGATGCCGTTCTCGGTGGCGGCGGCGATCGACCGGTACCCGCGGGAGACCCTCGCCCCTGGCGACTCAGTGCTCCTGAACGATCCGTTCCGCGGCGGTGCTCACCTGCCAGACCTGACGTTGGTTTCGCCCGTGTTCCGGGACGACGAGGTGATCGCGTTCACCGCCAACCGCGCGCATCACGCCGACGTCGGTGGCTCCACTGCCGGGAGCGTGGCCGCCGACTCGACGGAGATCTACCAGGAGGGGATACGGATCCCACCGGTCAAGTTCGAACGGGAAGGGGAGGTCAACGAGGACATCATGGACATGATCCTCGCGAACGTCCGCACACCCGAGGAGCGGCGGGGCGACCTCCGTGCGCAGGTCGCCGCCAACGCCACCGGCCGGCGCCGGTTCAAGGAACTCGCGACGGAACACGAGGACCGCCTGACTGCGGCCCTCGAGGAGATCAAGGACTATTCCGAGCGGCGGATGCGGACCGAAATCGCCGCACTCCCGGACGGGAGCTACACCTTTGCCGATGCTCTCGATGATGACGGACGAGGGAATGGGCCGCTGTCGATCACGGTGACGGTCACGGTCGAGGACGATGCGGTCTCAGTCGACTTCAGCGGCACCGCATCACAGACGGAAGGGCCGGTCAACGCCGTGTTCGCCGTGACTGCCTCGGCGACCTACTATGCCGTCCGTTGCGTGACGGATCCCGAAATCCCGCCGAACCACGGGTGTTACCGGCCGATCCATATCGAGGCCCCCGAGGGGACGATCGTCAACCCGGAACCACCGGCGGCCGTGGTCGGCGGGAACCTCGAGACCAGTCAGCGGGTGACCGACGTCGTCCTCGGGGCATTGGCGGAAGCCAAGCCGGAGTCGGTCGTCGCCGCCTGCCAGGGAACGATGAACAACATTACCTTCGGCGGCACTGACCCACGGGACGGGCAGCCATACGCCTTCTACGAAACGCAGGCCGGTGGGTTCGGTGGCCGGGCCAGTGGCGACGGGATGGATGCCGTCCACGTCCACATGTCGAACACCCTGAACACGCCCGCCGAGGTCCTGGAAACCGCCTACCCGCTGCGTATCGAACGATACGCCCTCCGACCGGATTCCGGCGGGGCCGGGGAGTACCGTGGTGGGTTAGGGCTGCGACGCGACATCCGTGTCCGGGAGCACACGGCCCGGTTCAGCCTATTAGCGGAGCGGCATGAGTCCCGACCCTACGGCCTCCTCGGCGGAGAGCCAGGGGAAAGCGGGGCAGCCTACCTGCTCGCGAAGGACGACGAACGACTTCCCGCGAAATCGACACACGACCTCGGACCGGGTGCGCTTGTCTCGGTCCGGACGCCTGGCGCGGGCGGGTACGGGGACCCGGATGACAGGGCCAGCGCTGCGATCGAACGGGACCTCCGGCTGGGCAAGATCACCGAGGCCGAGGCTCGCGAGGCGTACGGCTACCCCAATAACCCGTAGCCCGAAGGGCCGGCAAGCTGACAGTCGACAACTCCCCGGAGGAGGGGAACTGGCCCGGGATCACAGGCCGAGAAATGACTCCGCGTTCTCCCACAGCAGTTTCCGCTGGGTCGCCACGTCGAAATCCGTGTGGTTGGCGAACGACTCGAGCCACTCCGCCGGTCGGATCATCGGGTAGTCCGTCCCGAACATGACCTTGTCGCTAAGCAGACTCCCGGCATACTCCAGGACCTGCGCGTCGATATACTTGGGCAACCAGCCCGAGAGGTCCATGTACACGTTGCCCTTCTGCTGGCAGACGGCCAATTGTTCCTTCTCCCAGGGAAACGCCGGGTGAGCCAGAAGGATGTCGAGGCTGGGATGACGGGCCGCGAGGTCGTCGACGAGCAACGGGTTGCCGTATTTCACCCTGAGTCCGCGACCCCCTGGTGCGCCCGCACCCAGCGTCGAACTGCCGCCGTGGAAGACGACCGGGACGTCAAGATCAGCGATGACGGCGAACAGTTCCTCGTGGGCCGGGGCAGACGGGTCGAAGCCCTGGGCAATCTGTTGGAACTTGAACCCCGAGAGGTCGAGGTCCTCGACGCACCGGCGGGCCTCCGCGACCGCATCGGGCTTGTGCGGGTCGACGGAGCCGAAGCCGACGAAGAAGTCGGGGTGCTCGTCCCGAACTTCCGCGATGTGGTCGTTGGGTACCGGCGGGTTCCCCGTGTTCGTCTCCGCATCCCAGCCGAGGAGTACCGCCGTTCCGACACCGCAAGCCCGGTACTCGGCGATCATCTCCTCGTAGTCCCAGGTGTCCAAGTCTGCGCCGAACTTTCGAGCGGCGTCTTGCATCATCTCCCCACCAGCGTCGTGGAGAAACGTCGCAGTCGGTTGGTGGGCATGGGTATCGACGGCCCGGGACTCGTCCTCGAGCGCCACCGGCACCACCGGGTCAGGGTCAGTGTCGTCCGCCATACGGACGGGATGCCGCCCGTCGAGTCAAAGGCCTGCCGGTGTCCCGAACGGTCCCACGCGGACGAAGAGGCTCACCTCTAAGTAGTGGAGCCGACACTTCGAAGCGATGGTGCAGTTTCGTACCCTCGAGGACCTCCCGTCCGACCGGCGCGTCCTCGTCCGGCTCGACCTCAATTCGCCGGTGCAAGACGGTCGCGTTCAGGACAATCGGCGCTTCGGCCGGCATGCCGAGACCGTTGCGGACCTCGCTGACATGGACCACCGCGTCGTCGTTCTGGCGCACCAGGGACGACCCGGTCGGGACGATTTCGTCTCGCTCCGCGAACACGCCGGGATCCTGTCCGAGCACCTCGACCGTCGAGTCCGGTTCGTGTCGGACACATACGGCCAGGAGGCGCTCGACGCGATCGAGGGAATCGAACCGGGGGAGGTCCTCCTGCTGGAGAACACGCGAATGACGGATGACGAACTACCCGAAAGACCGCCGGAGGAGCATGCCGCGTCGGAGTTCGTGCAGACCCTGGCGGCAGCAGTCGACCTGTACGTGAACGATGCCTACTCGACAGCGCACCGCCGTCACGCCTCGCTCGTTGGATTCCCGGTGGTCCTGCCAGCATACGCGGGACGGGTGATGACAGCCGAGTACGAGGCGAACACGGCGATCAGCTCCCGGTCGTTCGATGGGCCGGTGACGATGATTGTCGGGGGCGTGAAGGCCACGGACGTCATCACAGTAATGGACGCCCTTGACGACCGTGTTGACCGGTTCCTGCTGGGCGGAGTAGCCGGCGAGCTGTTTCTCCGCGCTGACGGGGACCCGGTCGGACATGACGTGGAAGGAACGGACCTCTTCGACGACCAGTGGCAGGCCAACGAGGCGACGATTCGACGACTCCTCTCGGACCGGCGAGCGGAGATCGAGCTCCCTCAGGACCTGGCGTACGCGGGGCCGGACGGAGCCCGGAGTGAAGTGGTCGTCGACGAGCTCGACCGAAAGACGGCCGCGTTTCGGGACATCGGCGAACGAACGATCACGAGCTACCGATCGGCGGTCAGGGATTCTGCGGCCGTGTTTCTGAAGGGCGCGCTTGGCGTGTTTGAGGACGAACGGTTCGCCGACGGCACGGTCGATATCCTCCGAGCGATCGCCGACACGGACTGTTTCTCCGTCATCGGGGGCGGGGACACCTCCCGAGCGGTCGAGTTGTACGACTTCGAGGAGGAGGCTTTCTCTCACGTCTCCATCGCCGGGGGAGCATACATCCGTGCGCTCACCGGGGAGTCCCTCCCTGCGGTCGACCTCCTCGAGCGGAACGCCGCCGGGGAGTTCGACGTCTGATCCGCCACCGCTCGCCGGAGACAGGTACTTGTCGGCCACGGACGAGGGCCGTGGTATGAAGCTCGGAGTCGTTTCGGACACGCACGACAATGCGAACTACGTCGAGGCCGCCGTCGAGTTGTTCGCCGGCGAAGTGGACGCCGTCATCCATTGCGGGGACGCAGTGGCGCCTTTTTCCGTGACGCCGTTCGAGGACAGCTTCGATTTCTATTACGTCCGGGGTAACAACGACGGGGAAGCAGCCCTCGTCTCGACCGTCGAGGAGTTCGGCACCCACGTCGGCGAGTGTGGTGACCTGCAGTTCGGCGAGACACGGGTCGCGGCGTACCACGGTACGAGCGAAGCGATCGTCGAGGCGCTCGTCGCGAGTGGCACCTACGACTACGTCGTCCGCGGCCACACTCACGAACGCGTCCACGAGGAGCGTGACGGAACGACACACCTGAATCCGGGCGGGATCCCGATTCCAGGGGCCGAGGCGGACCCGGCCGGCGTGGTAATCGACACGGAGACGGGCGACACGAGGTTCGAGCCGCTCGGGTAACTCGTTTCGAGAAGGTGCCCGACTCGGACTGGTCGACGGCGTCAGTCCGCCTCCCGAGGGACGATCCGTTCCCGGGGGCCGCGGAACAGCGATTCGAGGCCGACCCCCAGCGTTTCGTCCGTCCGGGCGCGACTCTCGGCGGCGTCCGCCCGGTCCAGGAGGGCACGGATCGCGTCGATGTTCTCCGGGATCACGTCGCTTTCCTGATGGATCGACTGGAACAGGTAGAGGTCCCGTTCCTCCATCGCGACGGACCGTTCCCAGATACAGTTCTCCCAAACGTCGCCCCGAGGGCGGCCGGTATCCTGGGCGAACTCTTTCAGCTTGCCGGTACCGTCGATACCCGCTTCCTCGGGGACCAGGAACAGTCGTGACTCCTCCGAGAGCACGTCCCTGACCGCCTCGGCATCCGGCGTCGCCTCCAGGGTGACGTTGACACTGTGGAGATGCATGAGTGTCGCCGGAACCTTGACCCCCAGCGTATCGATATCCAGATCGGGATAGATACTGTTTACGTCGGGCGCGTGGTGAGAGGGGACCGTGACGGGGTCCGGCAGGATATCGTTGATCGGTCCCCGGGACGTCTGGCCGGGATCGCCCCCGCGGCGGACCAGCGTGACGCGCGCCTTCTGGACGCCGTACGTCTCACGGAGCGGGGCCAGCAGGCGGGAGAGCCCGGTCGTGTTACAGGAGACGACCCGGAGGTACTGAACCTCGTCGGCAGTGGCCGCCTCGTAGTTCGCTCGTGCATTGAAGCTGGCATCGGCGACCGCCGCCTCTTCACCGCCCTGGAACACGGCCGGAGTGTCGTACTCCTCGTAGAGCGGACGGTTCTCCGCCCCAATACCGGACGGCGTCGTGTCGATGACCACGTCGGACCGCATAACCAGGTCGGCGATTTCACCCGCCAAGTCGATCCCGGCCTCGTGGAACCGTTCAGCGCGGTCCGGAGCCGCCGTATACAGGGGGTAGCCCTTTCGCACTGCAGTTTCGGCTTCGTAGTTCGGACTGGTCTTCGCGACTCCAACGAGGTCCATGTCCGGTTGGGCAGCGACTGCGTCGGCCACGCGCTTGCCGATCGTGCCGTACCCGTTGACCCCGACTTGGATCATTGCCGGACGTTCGCGTCCGTGCGGGGTTAATCGTTTCGACGAAATCGCAAGACGGGATTAACTTCGACCCGAGTAAAGTTCCGGAGATGGGGTCACCGAGAGCCCTGTCGACCGTCCGTGGGGGCGCGACCGAGGGCTCACTTCCGCAGGGAGCAAGTGGATCAACCCCTCCACCGCAGGAGCTAACCACCGGCCGGTCCGACGACCCGCTATGGGGACCGAATCAGCCGGCGGACAGACGGCCGACCCGGAGCTTCGGACGGCCGCGGAGACCGCCGTCCATCAGTGTATGAGTCTGGGCCCGGAGGAGTCGTGTGCGGTCGTGACCGACGACAAACGCGTCGCCATTGGCGAGGCGTTGTACGAGGTGGCGCGCGAGGTCACCACCGATACCGTGATCGCGCGGTATCCACCTGGTGGTCAACACGGTGAGGAACCGCCGGCACCGGTCGCGGCGGCGATGCGGGAGGCTGACGTCGTCCTGGCACCCACCACCAAGAGCCTGAGTCACACGCGTGCCCGAGGAGCCGCCAACGACGCTGGCGCCCGGGTCGCAACGATGCCCGGAATCACGAGGGAAGTGATGCTGGCGGGGTTAGACGCCGATTATGACCAGATCGCGGCCCACTGTCAGCACGTCATGGAACAGGTAGCGGGGGCGGAGGAGATCCGGATCCGGACCGAAAAGGGAACCGACATCAGGATCGAACCGGGAGAGCGCGAGTGGCGGGAGGATACCGGACTCGTTCACGATCCGGGCGCGATGTCGAACCTCCCGGCCGGCGAGGTGTTCGTGAGCCCGGAGACGGCGGACGGGACGTACGTCGTCGATGGAACCATGATGCCACACGGGAAACTCGACGGGCGAAACTTGGAGTTTCTCGTCGAGGACGGGTACGTGACTCACATCTCCGACAGGGAGATCCGGGAGCAGGTGGCGGAGGCCGCCGAGGAGGTGGGTGACGCCGCGTACAACCTCGCGGAGCTCGGGATCGGAACGAATGTCGGCGTCACCGGACTCGTCGGGTCGGTGCTACTCGATGAGAAGGCGGGCGGAACTGTCCACCTCGCGATCGGCGACGACGCCGGCATCGGCGGGGACACGGACGCCCCGATTCACCTCGATGGCATCATCACCGACCCTACGGTGTACGCCGACGGAACCGAAATCGACCTGCCGACACCCCCCTGATCAGATTCCGTACTGTCGGCGACGGTGGCGGGATCGCGGCCACGGAAGATGAAGAGACGACATCGGCGGCGACTGGCAGGTGTGAGAGTGAAGGAAGCGTGTCCGAGACGGAGGTTGAACGAGGGGAACTAGTCGTCAGTCGCTTCGGTCCGGGCCTGCCGTCGCGACGCCCGCTCGATGAACTCCTCCGGGAGTTCGTCGATCTCACCGGCTTGGACGCCCCACAGATGGGCGTACAGCCCGTCGTTGTCGAGAAGCTCGGTGTGGGTTCCCCGTTCGACGATCTTGCCGCCCTCCAAGACGACGATCTTGTCGGCGTCCTTGATCGTCGAGAGTCGGTGAGCGATCGCGAAGGTCGTTCGGTCGGCCGTGAGCCGGTCGAGTGAACGCTGGATCAGCATCTCCGTCTCGGTGTCGACGTCCGAGGTCGCCTCGTCGAGGATGAGGATTTCCGGATCCTTCAGGACCGCACGGGCGATCGAGAGCCGCTGTCGCTGGCCGCCGGACAGCTTCACGCCGCGTTCGCCGATCTCCGTTTCGTACCCCTCGGGGAGGTTCTCGATGAATTCGTGAGCCTCCGCGGCCTTCGCAGCCTCGACGACCTCCTCGTCGGAGGCGCCGAACGTGCCGTACTTGATGTTCTCCTTGACGGTTCCGTAAAACAGGAACGTGTCCTGGCTGACGTAGCCCATCCCGTCGCGGAGGCTCCGGAGGGTAACGTTTCGGATGTCCTGCCCGTCGACTCTGATCGCCCCCTCGTCGACGTCGTACATCCGAAGCAGGAGTTTGAGGACCGTCGACTTGCCGGCCCCGGTCGGGCCAACGAGGGCGAGCGTCTCACCGCCCTCGACCTCGAAACTGATGTCCTTGATGATGGTCTCCTCGTCGTACCCGAACTCGACGTTGTCGTACACGACTTCGCCTTCAGAGACCTCCAGCGGTTCCGCGTCCGGATCCTCCTCGATCCGTGACGGCTCGTCCATGAGTCCGAAGATCCGCTCGGACGACGCCCGGGCGCGCTGGTACATGTTGATGATCTGTCCGAACTGGGCCATCGGCCAGATGAACCGCTGGGTGAGCGTAATGAAGATGACGAACTGACCGATCGAGAGCGTGCCCGTGAGCGGTCCCGGGGCACCCTCGAGGATCCAGATGCCGCCGGCGAAGAACGTGAGGACGAACCCGATGCCGGCGATGATCCGGAGGCCGGGGAAGAACTTGATCCGGGTGTTGATGGCGTCCCAGTTCGCGTCGAAGTATTCCATCGACACGTCGTCGACACGATCGGACTCGTACGACTCCGTGTTGGAGGTCTTGATGACCTGGACGCCACCGAGGTTGTTCTCGAGCCGGGAATTGAGTTTCCCGACCGACGAGCGCACGTCGGCGTACTTCGGTTGGATCGTCTCGATGAACTTCCAGGTGAAAAACGCAATCAGCGGCACCGGGACGAGCGCGACCAGAGCCAGCTGCCAGTTGATAGAAAAGAGGATGGCCGCGATCGCGAGCACCATCACCGACAGCCGGAAGAAGGAGTTCATGCCGTCGTTGAGGAACCGCTCTAACCTGTTGACGTCGTTCGAGAGGATCGACATCATCTCGCCAGTCTGCTTGTCGGCGAAAAACTCCATGTTCAGCCGCT
>CAZCXJ010000019.1:11462-31290 GCA_964502585.1 uncultured Candidatus Halobonum sp. | reverse complement strand
GCGAACACCCGGAGCCCCGAGAGGAGTTGTCCCTGCTCGGTCGGATTCAGGTCATCGAAGTCGACGCCCTCGGCCTCGAGCGCCGGCACGGCACCCAGGTCGGCGTACAGCGCGGCCCGGGAGGGCCATTGGGCGACTCGCTGGCCGCCGTCGTACACGTTCACCGGGTCGTCGTTGCGTAAGTCCGGCTCGTCGAGATCGAGCAGGGTGGTGACCCGCGCGGTCGCCTCCTCGCGCGCGACGTCGATCTCCGCGCGCCACCGAGCGGCGAACTCGTCGACGAGGACGAGGTCCGCCTCGCCCTCGCGGATGACCCCCAGCTCCAGCAGGTATGATTCTGGGTCCATATCGCCCTCGTAATCGGGCGCAGTGGGTGCCTTCCCGAACCAGCGGAGGACTCGGTCCGGCAGGTACCGCTTCGTGAGCGTCGGCGTCCCGGGGACGAGGTATCCTTTCAGCACGATCGCGAGTACGGACGCGACGGCGACGACGGCGCCGGCAGGCAGGAAGACCGCTCCGACGGCAATCGAAAGGACTGTCGCGATGAGGAGGTTGACGGCGGTGCAGGGGAGACAGCGGTTCGGTCCAGTGTATCGCGGGTCCCGCAGCCGGTCGTACAGGTCCGTTTCGGTCGCCATGCCCTTGCCCGGAAGGGGCGACCTCTCCGAAGGAAAACCTTTCGCGTGGGGTTTGAAGTTCCTGTCGCCCGTTGCGAATCCAATGACTGGGCCCCTGGAAGACCCGTTCGAGAGTGATGCGCGGGGCGTGACTGCGTTCGCGACAGCCGCCAAGTCCGACCGGCTCGACTACCTCGTCTGCCCCGACTGTGATCCGATCGACGGCTCGCCCCCGACCTCCGACCTGACGCGCAGTCCCGGGGCGGACTGGTCACGGCGCTCGGATACGTGAGTTGGGACGAACAAGACGCGGACGAGTCGGGCACGGAGTGGGTCCGGTCGGACGGCCACGCGACCATCCGTCTGTGGCAACGGGCTGACGGAGGGTTCGTCGTTCGATTCGACCGCCTCCACCAGGCACCGGAAGGAAGCGCGTACCGCCGTGAGCGCGCACCGGACCGCGAGACCGCGATGGCGATCGTCGACCGGTGGCGCCGCGAGTTCACGGCCTCCGATGAGTGGCCCTGACAGCCACGATCGGGTGACCGCTCACGCCAGCCCCGCAAACCCTTTTCGCGTCCGCCATCGAAATGACGGATGATGAACGGCGATCCCGGGCGGGCACGGGAAGCCATTACCGTCGCCGAGCGCCCACAGTCCCCGAAGGTCGAGGAGTACATGACACGGGACGTCGCCACCGTCTCGCCGGACGACACGGTCGAGGAGATTGCCGAGCGGATCGTCGAGAGTGACGGCCACGACGGGTATCCGGTCACCGACGGCCGGACGGTCCGGGGCTTCGTCAGTTCGCGGGACTTGCTCCTGGCCGACCCCGATGCGCCCGTCTTCACGGTGATGACCGACGACCTGATCGTCGCACACCCCGAGATGGACGTCGACGACGCGGCGCGCGTGATCCTCCGGTCGGGCATCCGGAAGCTCCCGGTCGTGGACGACAAGGGTGATCTCGTTGGAATCATCTCGAACGCGGACGTGGTCCGGAGCCAGATCGAGCGGGCGACACCCGAAAAGGTGGGCAAGCTGATGCGGACGCTCGAGGAGATCCACGGGATCACGGTCGAGCAGGAACGTCGGAAGGTCGCGCTAGAGGACTTGGTCCCCACCCAAGCCCGGGTGTACGCCGACGAACTCGAGGGCCGCAGCTACGAGCTCGAACGCGGGCTGGCGGAACCGCTGGTCGTGATCGACTGCAGCGGCCGGCTGCTCCTGGCCGACGGCCACCACCGCGTCAAGGCCGCCGATCAGCTCGGGCTCGCGGAGATGGACGCCTACGTCATCGTCGTCTCGGACCCCATCGAACTCGGGATGGAACGGACCGCGCGCGACGAGGGGCTGTCGACGATCGGGGATATCGAGGTGATCGATTACGCGCGCCACCCGCTAGTCGAGACGACGGAGCGGTTCCAGTGAGAACGGTCCGACGGTCGGTCGCGCCGGCTAATCCTGATCGGCCAGCGGACCGTCTTCGAACCCACAGACTGGACAGATAGGGTAGCCGAGGCGGTTGTACTCCACCGACCCCGACGCGACGGTCTCACCACACTCCGGACACTCGAACCGGGACTCCCAGTCGAATTCCATCCGTCTACACCGTGCGCGCTCGCGCCGCTTAATTCTAAGGTCTCGCTCCGTTCGGCGGTCCCGCAAGCGTCCCTCGAGATGACCCACGGTCACTGACCGCCCCGGGATCGCCGCTCCGTCGGCCGTCCGTCAGACACTGCCCGTGGCGTTTATGTCGGTTCGCTCGACAGAGAGCAACATGGCAGACGTACTCGCGGAGAACCTCTCGGGCAAAGCCGTCATGGGATCGGACGGAACGGAACTGGGGATGCTGTACAACATCACGATGGACCACAAGACGGGTGCCCTCTCGGACCTGCTCATCACGCCGAACGAGGAGCTCGCCCCCTCACAGATCCCGTTCGATGCCGACGAGGGCGGCCGGGTCCACATTCCCGTCGGACGAGTACAGGCGGTCAAGGACTACATCGTCGTCGCGACGTAACGACTCCTTTTTCAAGCTCTCGACACTCACTTCGAGGTACCCGACACGATACCGATTCCATGCAGGTCCTCGACACTTCAGCGTTCATCCACGAGTATCATACTGAGGAGCCGACGGCGTCCGTGCCCGCGGTCCAGGCCGAACTGGAGGGGGAACACGCCTTCCGGTTCGACGCGATGGAGGGTGCTGGGATGCACATCCACGTTCCCGATGAGGGTACTGTCGAGCGGGTCCAGCGGGCTGCTACGGAGACGGGTGACGCCGCGGAACTGTCGACCACGGATACGCGCTTGCTCGCCGCCGCCTTCGAACTCGATGCTGTCCTCGTTACTGACGATTACGCGATGCAGAACGTCGCCGACCGGCTCGACGTCTCGGTCCGGATCATCGCCCGCGAGGGGATCGACGAACGCCGGGACTGGGTGTTCCAGTGTGCCGGCTGTGGCCGGGAGTTCGACGAGAACCGCGACCGATGTCCCATCTGCGGGAGCGACCTCTCCCGTAAGAACCCGGCATAGCCGTCGTCTACGCCCCGGTTCGGAGAGTGCCGCTTCTCGATATCGTTTCCGCCGGACAGCGTGGACACCGCCCGAACATCACGTCAACCCAGGTATGCCATCGTGGTTCGGCACCGTTCCGGTCCGATTGAAAGATTCATACGGCGCCCAGTCACCGTGTCCGACATGACGAGCGTGAAGGAGGTCCGAGTCAACCGGGAACCCACCGCGGATAGCCTCGGGCGCGGTCGGTTCGTCTTTACTGACGCGTACTCCGTCTTCGACTGGGGCCGGATGCCCGACGAGATCCCGGACAAGGGTGCGAGCCTCTGTGTGATGGGGGCGTTCAATTTCGAACTTCTGGCGGACGCGGAGGTCCCGACCCACTACCGGGGGGTCGGCCCCGACGCGGCAGGGCTCGACGACGTGACTGAGCCGCCCCACGAGATGGTGATCGACCTCGCCAGCCGGCCGGCCCTCCCGTTCACGGACGGGGCGTACGACTACGACGCGTTCCATGCGGCCGCTGGCGAGGCGTATCTCGTCCCCCTGGAGATCGTCTTCCGGAACCGGGTGCCGGTCGGGTCGAGCCTTCGGACCCGAACCGAGCCGAGCGACCACGGTCTCGACTTCGATGCCTGGCCACCCGAACCGATCGACCTCTCGGAGCCGGTCATCGAGTTCTCGACCAAGTTCGAAGAACAGGACCGGTATCTCGACCGAGAGGAGGCCGACCGGATCGCCGGTCGAGCCGATGTCGGGACGCTCGAACGGGTCGCGCGTCGCGTGAACGAGGTCGTCACCGACCGGGCGGCGGATGCCGGCTTCATCCATGAGGACGGCAAGATCGAGTGCCTGTATGCCGACGGCGAGGTCCGGGTCGCCGACGTCGTCGGGACGTTCGACGAGAACCGGTTCGCGTACGACGACCAGGAGGTTTCGAAGGAGGTGGTTCGGCAGTTCTACAAACGGGAACATCCGGACTGGGTGGAGGCCGTTGCGGAGGCTAAGGCACGGGCGGACCACGAAGGGATCGCCGACTGGCGGGATCTCTGCGACCGGGCTCCGCCACCACTTTCGGAGCAGACGGTCGGACTCGTCGCCGACCTGTACGCTGCCGGGGCGAACGCGTACACCGGCCGGGACTGGTTCGAGACCCCATCGATCGACGAGGCGGTCGCGGCCATCCGTGACCTGTGAATGGCCTTCGGGGCGACCACCCTCGCTGTCGATGGATATTCATGAACATGGGTAGATAGACCAGAGCCGAAACCTGTTTCACGCACGACCTCGCACCACCAGCCGATGACTGCCTTCACTGCCACGGTGACGGTTCGGCTCAAGGACGGGGTCCTTGACCCCGAAGCCGAGACGACCCGCCGGGCGCTCGAACGTCTCGATTTCGACTTGGAGGCGTTGCGGGCTGCCGACCAGTTCGAGATCGACCTGGAAGCCGCGGACGCAACCACAGCCCACCAACGGGCCGACGCCATGGCGGAACGGCTCCTGGCCAATCCGACGATTCACGAGTACGAGATTAGCGTCGCGGAGCAGGAGGCTTCGTCGTGACCCGCGGATTTCACCCGCCGTCGCTGGGCTCCGTCGGTGGGCCTGGAGATCACCGATGACGGTCGCCGTCGTCCAGTTCGGCGGATCGAACTGCGACCGCGACGCGGTTCGCGCCCTCGAACATCTAGGTGCGGACGCCGAACGCGTCTGGCACGAGGACGGCCTCCCGGGCAAGCCGGCGGCCCTCGACGGTATCGTACTTCCTGGCGGATTCTCGTACGGCGATTACCTCCGAGCAGGTGCGATGGCTGCCCGGACGCCGATCATGGACGAGGTCAGGACGGCCGCGGAGGCCGGAGTGCCCGTCCTCGGTGTGTGTAACGGGGCGCAGGTGGGCTGTGAAGCCGGGCTGATCCCGGGCGCCTTCACCACCAACCGGTCGGCTCGATTCCAGTGTGAACACGTCTACCTCCGGGTTGAGCGGGCTGACACGCCGTGGACCAAAGCCTACGAGCCGGGGGACGTCCTCGAACTTCCGATCGCACACGGCGAAGGCCGGTTCGAGATTGCCCGTGACCGACTGGACCGGTTGGACCGGGAGGACCGGATCCTCTTTCGGTACTGTGATTCGGACGGGGCAGTCACGGATGCCGCGAATCCAAACGGATCAGTCGACAACGTTGCCGGCCTGCTCGGCGAGCGGGACACCACCGCCGTCCTGATGCCTCATCCCGAGCGGGCGACGCTGCCCGCGATCGGCGGGACGGACGGCCAAGGAATCCTCCATGCCTTTCGGGCGTGACCTTTTCCACGACTGAGCACCTGCTGCGAACGTGACGACAGGAATACCATACTGTGATAGGCCCGCCCGGTCGCTCGCCGTCAGTCTCCTGGCCGGCGCGACTGGGGGTGGCACCGGTCTCGTGGCAGGTCTCGGCCTCGCACAGGTCGCGTTGCTGGCGGGCGGACTCGCGCTCGCCGGCGAACTGGGCCTTCTCGGGCTCGCTCGCTTCCGGGACGGCAGCGAGGCACCGACGATGGCGCCACGACACGCGGATTGACCCGACGTCGGTCAGCCCAGTCGTTACGATACGAGCGGTTGATTATAGCCGGACTCGACGTCCATCACCAAATCCCAGGTGGCCTCACAGTCGCAGGAGACTTGCTGGAAGACCGACGGGTCCTGGCGGAGGTCAAAGTCCTTGATCGCCTTCTGGACCCGATCGTCACACTCCCCGCAGTTGTGCGGCCCACGGTCGGATCCGTGGCCAACGGGGTCAGAGATTACGATCGCATCGGTATCGGCCGTCTCTTCGAGGACGTGTGCCACGCTCCACAGCCAGGGGGGTCGATACCCACCGGCGAAGTACAGTTCCTCCACCATCGTGTGACGCTGCACGTTACAGGGGTTCATCGAGACGGTATGACACCCATCGACCGACGCACAACGGCGGACCGAAGACTGCATGTCCGCGACGGCTTCCGGCTCGGAGAGGAACGGGGGTTTCATTAGCAGGTACGACTTGATGCCGGCATCTGCGGCGCGGGCTTCCGCGCTAGCCGCCTCGAACTCCGCGAAGTCGAAGTACTTGTTGACGGCGTCATGTCGGACTCGGTCCGTCGCGGTCTCGAGCCCGACTGCCACGTCCGTTTCGAGTCCCTGAGCGGTGAAGTCCTCGAGTTTCTCGGTGTCGACGAAGTCCGGAAGGGACTCGACCACGATCCGCTCCCGGTCGGCGAACGTCTCCGCGATCGCGCGTCTTGTCCGGGGACCGACCTCCCGCTCGTCAAGGAACGATCCGGACGTGTAGATCTTTATCAATGACGCGGGCTCATCGGCGTGTTCACGCTCGTGGGCCAGGCACGTGTCGAGTTGATCGAGCAGCGCCTCGTGCGTCACCGACCCCCCTTCGACCGACTCGGCCACGTATCCACACATCGTGCACCCGCCCGCCCGCGCCCACCGGCACCCGCCGGTGTTGAGGATGATCGTGAGCGACTCGTACACGCCCCCCGGGGTGTTGTCCTCGTCGAGCCAGACGCGGGTCGGTTCGTGCGGATCCCACGATGCGTCGTTCTCGGCACGGATGTCCCGCATGACTTGGTTATGGGCGTCCATCCCACGACCTCGCTCGTACACCTCCGGCGTCGGCGTGCTCATTACGTCATTCCTGGACGGCGCGCGTGCAAAACGGCTTCGCTCCGTTGCTGTCCCCGATTCTGCCCCGCCAATCCCGATACGCCACGGGTGCAGTCCCTTTAACGCTCGCCGGGACTAGGACCGGATATGCGCCGTCGTGCGTACCTCCGGGTGGTTGGTGCCGGGCTGGCGGCGAGCCTGAGCGGGTGTAACGGGGTTCCCGGTCTCGACCCCGGGGCCGTTGACGGGACCTACTCCGGAACGTCCCCCCAGGCGTCGGCGACGCCGACGCGGACACGAAGCGCGTACGCGGGGTCGAACCCGGATGACAACCTTGCCGACCCGCGTGGCATCCAGGTGCAAAACGTGGGTGACGCGGAGCGGTTCGTCACGGTCGTGGTCGAGGAAAACGGTGACACGGTCGCCGTCGCCAGCGGCACCGTCCCTCCCACCAGTACCGTGACGTTTGACCGTCTCGTTCGGAAACGCGGGGTGTACCGGGCGTTCGTGGAGACGGCCCAGGGACGGACCCGCGTATCGGGATTCGTCGTCCACGAGGACTGGCGGGACACGCTCCACTTCGGTATTCGCCCTCGTAACGAGGGGATCACGCGTCGGCAGCGTCATCGCTGTACCGATCCGGCGTGTCCCCCGTTGGGGATCGATGGGGCCAGGACCGAGTTGCCGTACCAGACCGACTCCGAGGGACTCGGCGGTCTCGTCCGCCTTCGGAACCGCCGGAACCGGAGCGTCCGGACGGAATTGAGCGTTCGGACCGCGGAGGACGAGCCAGTTCTCGAGTACACGTACGACGTTCCCCCTGGGGTCGAACTGTCGTTTCCCATCGTCGACGGAGGCGGGAGGTTCAGATTCAGGGTCTCCGAGGGGGACCGAGAGATCGCCAAAACCTGGCACCTTCCCGAGGAGTTCGAAGTCCCGATCGAGTTTCGCCCGGACGGCATGGCCGTCTGTCCGGACGCCCCCGCCATCGCGACGCTGAACACGTTTCGAAACGAGGACACGACCGCCCACGGGATTCAGGTCCGGACCCGGCTCGACGGCGAGACGGTCAACGTCACACAACGGCAGGTCAATCCGCGGTCGATGGTCCCGCTGTCGGTACCACTCCCCACCACCGGCATCCTGCAGATCGCTGCCGGTATTGAGACGGGCGCCGTCGCGAGCGGAACTTGGGACCTGTGTGCGCCCCGCGCACTAGCCGTTGAAGTCACGCCTGCCGCCGAAGTGCGGTTGATGGACCGTGGACGGACCGTCGCCCGTAGCGAAGTCCCCGAGTGACCGTCGTCCGGAGCCAAGACCCAAGGGACGACTCCCCCATGGTTCAGTATGCGTCAGTTCGTCGTCATTGCCCATCAGGCACCGACGACCCCCGACTTCTCGCTTGACGACCTGGCCGGCGATGGCGGTCGACTCGACCTGCTTTGTCGGTGTGTGAACGCCGGATTGCTCCTCTCACACGGGATCCGTGATGCTCGGGTTCACCTCGTACTCGGTGAGCAGACGACCGTTCGGTTCGACGGTCGTACGGCCCGTGGCCTGCATCCCGACGAACGGAGCACGGCCGCACGTATTCGCGATGCACTCGCGGCCCGACCGGACGCGATCGGTCACCAGCCCGCTACGGTGGCCCCCGGCGTCGACCTGTACCGGATGGGGCTCGCCGAGACGCTCGAGGCGGTCGCGGAGGACGCCGGGGGGCCGGTGTGCCGGCTTCACGAAGAGGGCACCCCCATCGTGGAGATCGATCCGCCCCGAGCTCCTGCGTTCATCCTCTCGGACCACCGCGACCTGACCGCCGACGAGGAGGCCGCCCTCGGAGACCACGTCGACTACCGGCTCCGGCTCGGGCCGGAAGCCATCCATGCGGACCACGCGATCGCCGTCACGCACAATTGGCTGGATACCGCCGGGTTTCGGACATACTGACGGCCTTCTCGTCCCGGACTTCCGGACCCCCCGCCTGACAGCATTCTCCGGAACCGTTAAACGACGGCCGATTCCACATCAGTATGCGGGCCGGTGGGGTAGCTTGGTATCCTTCGGCCTTCGGGTGGCCGTAACCGCGGTTCGAATCCGCGCCGGCCCACTGCACAACGGGTTCTCCGACCTCGTGGATCCTGCGCGGAGAGTCGTCGAACATGGTTCAGCAGTTTCATATCGGGGTCTTCCTTGTATCCGGGTGAAATGAGTGACACCGGCGAGCGGTCGAGGACTCGAACGGGGGACACGGCTGAGCCTATCTTGGTGGTCGTGTGTGGCCCGCCCGGAGTCGGTAAGACGACCGTCGCGGAGGCGATCGCCGACCGTGTTGACGGGCGGCTCCTGCGGACCGACGTGATTCGGAAGGAACTGGCCCCAGATCCTGCCTATACGCAAGCCGAGACGGACCGCGTGTACGATGAGCTTCTCTCCCGGGCCCATACCAGCATACAGCATGGCGCCCCCGTCGTTCTCGACGGGACCTTCCGCCGCCGTGCGTATCGCGATCAGGCACGCCAGCTGGCCGCAAGCACTGGGGTAGCCTTCGAGCTGGCCCGGGTGACCTGTGACGAGACCACGGTCCGGGAGCGCCTGGCCGAACGGAACGGGGACGCGAGCGACGCCGACGCCGCGGTTTACGCGACGATTCGGGAGGAGTTCGAGCAGGTGGAGGGGGACCACATCACGGTCGACAACTCGGCTGATCCCACCACGACCCGCCAGCAACTCGAGCCTCATTTCTGACCGTCGATCGGGGAATACAGTCCCGGCTCGCCTTCCATGACCGAAATGAGTCACGTCTTGCGGTTTCCCCTCAGTATCCGCCCCAGGCCTCACTTTTGAGACTAGTATTTGTTAAGTACTCCGTGGAATGAACGGCTAGTATTATATACTGTCAGTACACCAATTGATAACGCATGACGCTCGAACGGGTGCGGTGGTGGGCTACAAGCCACCCGCGACTGATCGCAACGCTCAGCCTGGTGATGCTGCTCTTGCTCGCTGCAGATCCCGCCGCGGCAGGGGAAGCGACGATCGAGTTCAACGACGGTGGCACCTGGCTGACCGACGGCGGTCCCTAAGCAGTCCGACACCCGACACTGGCCTGGTGGGGCGCGGTCGGGTATCAGATACCAATGAAACTGGAAATCAATCCAACGGACGACGATACGGCTATCGAGATCGTCGACCGTATCGAGCGACGCCGGCTTGAGCTCAGATTCCCGGGGAGGGTCTCCCCGGCGCCGGCTGACGTCGATGGGTACGTCTACCCGGTCGACAGAGCGGTCGACGTCAGGACGGACCGACTGGCAGTCGAGGACGCGACGGGGACCGTGACCGTGTTCGATGCCGAGGGTGCCGTAGAGGCGAAACCGGGAACGGACTCGTGGACCGAGTCGATCCCGGCAGGAACGTACTACCTGAACGTCGCGGACCACGTGAAGACCTATCTCCGAGTCGAGGCTCCTGAGGGTATCACGATCGAGCGCGACGACGAGACGTCCACGGTCGAGATCGACTTCGGCCGGCCGATCGACGTCGGGATCGGAGCTCGGTCGGCGAGCGAACGCCCGGCGGCGACGATCACGACGTCACCGGCCCCGGAGGACATGATGACGGCCATCTCGTACCTCGGGTCTGCCCTGAAGGACGATGGCCCAATGCGGTCGTATCCCTCGCTCCGTGGCCATCCCCCCGAGATCGAACTAGGGGACGAACTTGACGTCCCGGACGGACTCCAGAAACCCGATGCAGGGATCCGACTCGAACTCCCGCGATCGTACGAACACGCGTACATCGCGGCACCGCTGGCGTACTATCTCGGCGCCACGGTCGAGCCCGGTGCGACACCGCGGCTGGTCACTGACGACGGATTTTCCTTCCCGCTCGACGGTCCGAACGGCTACGAGCGGACCGTGGAACGAGTGCTCAAGCAGGTATTCACCTGCGACTGTTTCGTCAGATCGGCGGGGCCGTACGCGTATGGGCTCGCTGATCTGGAGGAGTTCCTTGCCGAAACCGGACTCGAGCCCGACCGGCTATACGATCGGACGCCTGCGGCTCGACTCGAGTCTTACCTCTCGGTTCCGTACGAGACGGTCGAGCCGTTTGTCCCGCACTGGGAAGTCGGCGCTCACTTGGAACCGGTCCCCAACCGCGTCGAGTATCTCCCGTTCCTGGCAGCGGATCTGGCCGTCGTCCGGACCCCAACGGTCCAGGACACCGCGGAGTCGGCGGATGCGGTCTCCTCGGCTGAACGGGCACTGGCGGATGGCGAGTTCACCCGGAGTACGGCCGCCGTCGCGGGCACGGCGAGCGGCCCATCCCAGCCCGGGGAATCCTCGGAGCCTACGGTCGGCCCTGCTACTCCCGAGTCGCCCGACTTCACGACGCCCACGATGGGCGGGGGATCCGTTACGGATGGATCCTCGGCACCGCTTTCCTGGCCCGGCAGCCCGCCGCCGGTCGCCGTCCCGGCGGAGATGAACACCCAGGAGCAACTGTGGATCGCGGACGGGATCCCGCTGGGTGCGGATGATCCGACGCTCGAGGCGTACCGGCATGCGCTCGACCGCGACCCGATCGAGGGTGAGATCGAGATCGCGGTCGTCTGTAACGACGAGCGGATGGCCGCCGAAAACGAGGCCGTTCGGGAACTGCTGGCCGCTCGCACCCCGTTCGAGGTCCGGTTGCGACCGTTCCGAAACCTCCGGACGGACGAGCTCCGCGAACTGTTCGCCCGTGGTGTCGACTTCCTGCACTACATCGGACATATCGACGACACCGGCTTCGAGTGTCCGGACGGGACCCTCGACGTGTCGACCCTGGAGGAAGTGAACGTGGACGCGTTCTTCCTGAACGCGTGCAGTTCCTACGAGCAGGGTCGCGGCCTGATCGAGGCGGGCGCGATTGCGGGGGTGGTCACGCTGGCCGACGTCCGCAACGAGGTGGCCACGGAGACGGGCCAGCTGATCGCCCGGCTCCTGAACGATGGGTTCCCACTCAATACCGCCCTGAGCGTCGCGTCCCAGGAACACGGTATTGCGGACCAGTACGCTGTCGTAGGCGACGGCCGGCTTCAGGTAACGCAGTCCGACGGAGGCGTGGGGCTCCTCTACGCCGAGAGCGTCGACGACGGGGCGGTGTTCGACCTCCGGATGCGGACGTTCACGACGCCCCAGGGTGCCCAGGGGGGGCTCGGCTCGACCCGGACGACGACGATCGAGGACTCGGACGGCTGGCACCTGACCGGGTCCGAGATCACGGCACGGGTTTCCCGGGCGGAATTCGCGCAACTACTGGCTCACGGTGACACCCCGGTGTACCTCGACGGCGAGTTCGGGTGGTCGAGGGACATCTCACTGGACGAACAGGACGCCGCGCCGGGCACGGCCGACCCATGACGCGCGGCGGCGACCCCACGGTCGCCGGGCCGCGAACCGACCCTCCGGGCGCCGACGGCCATCGAATGATCCGAAACGAGACCGACGACGACCCTGACGACGGCGGGAACAGCGACCCGGAAGTCACGCGTCCACTCTCCCGACAGGACCCTCGAAACGTCCTGGTGCTTGGAGATTTCAACCAGGCCGGATCCGTATGGGTTCCCGAGAACCCAGCAGACGAGACGCTGCTTGCGGTCAGCTATGTCCGGCAAGCACACGAATACGTGGAGCGATGGGAGGAGGTCGGTGGCGACCCGGATCGAGTGGCAGTCATCGAGGCTCGGAGCGGGGAACTCCCGTCGAACGCGGACTCCTCGGAGCTGGTTCGGCGTGAGGCCCCCGGTGACCTGACTGGGATCGGAATCCAGTCCTCGGAGTTCCTCACTCGGTGGCGGGATGAGGAGGGGCCGACGGTCGTCTTCGATTCGCTGACGGTCCTGTTGCAGTACACCTCGGTTGACACCGCTTTCCAGTTCCTTCACGTGTTCACGAGCCGGGTCCGGGACGCCGACGGACGCGGCTACTATTATCTCAACCCGACGGCACACGACGACAAGACCGTAGCGACGCTGAAGCAGCTGTTCGATGACCTCGTGACCGCCTGACGCGCTGGGACCGCGCCGCGGCGGTCCCGGACCCACCCTGCCGTACGGCCGGACCCCAATCATATCCGAAGGTTTTTCGCCGGCTAGCGACTCGCGTCGAGCGATGGAGACGGACCGTGGGACGGTACTGGTCGGCTGTGGCGTGCTGCTTCTGGTGGTGACGTTGGCGGTCAGCGCGGCGGCGGCCCCCGACCGGGGAATCGACGACGACGGAGCCCGTCAGACGCTGGTCGGAATCCAGGGAGGCGGTCCCGGATGGCACCAGTTCGGCGAGGTTCAGTACCGGAACGGATCCGACGTGGTCTGGCGTGAGGAGTCGGCGGACAGCTACTTCGACGTACAACGACTCGATGACGGGACCGTGCTGGCCGGGTTCATGGACGGGGACCGCGAGGAATGTGGTCCGTACGACGCTCCGTGTGCACGAACCGGATTCCGGAAGATCGACCCCGAGGGACCGGATGGACCGACGGTCGTTGAGGAGTACAGCTTCCCGGTCCGGAGCGAGACGAACAGCGAGGCCCACGACGTCGACCCGCTTCCGGGTGGCGGATACGTCATCTCCGAGATGGACCGGGAACGGATCATCGTGGTGGAGGACGGAGAGGTCGTCTGGCAGTGGAACGCGTCCGTGCTCTACGAGGAGCCCACCGACCCCACGCGAACCGACTGGCTTCATATCAACGACGTCGATTACATTGGCGATGACCGGTTCCTGGTCTCGGTTCGCAACGCGAACCAACTCGTGATCGTGGAACGGACAGACGACGGCGGGTCAGAGGTGGTCGAGGTGATCAACGAGGACCGGGACGACACCGACGACGACGCCTGTCGCCGGGGGAACAACCGGGCGTACAAGCAACTACAGGACATGGACGGTGATGGCGATATCCGCTGTGGCGACCCGGAGGTCCTCGACCACCAGCACAACCCTCAATGGCTCGGGGACGGCGCGGTCCTGGTGGCCGACTCGGACAACGATCGCGTCGTTGAACTTCATCGGACTGAGGACGGCGACTGGGAGGTCGCATGGGTCCTTCGGTCGGCCGGTGGTCTTGAGTTCCACTGGCCGCGGGACGCCGACCGACTCCCGAACGGACACACTCTGATTACCGACACGCTCAACAAACGTGTCGTGGAGGTCGACGAGAACGGGACCGCCGTCTGGAGCATCTCGACCGATCGGATCCCCTACGAGGCGGACCGGGTTCCGCGTGAGCGGACGGGGGGACTCCCGCGAGCAACCGATACTGAGGGAGAGACTGACGGGACATCCCCTGCCGTCGACGGGGACTCTTCGCGAGTACCGGTGCTGACGCCTGCGGTCGGGCTGTTACGGGCGGCGGTCCCGGCGGCGCCGTTCTGGTATGCGGAACCGCAAATCGGACTGACGCTGGTCTCGCTCGTTCTGGTCGTCACGGGACTGGTCGATCGCCGGGCAATCGGGTAGCCGGCAGCGCCTGGTCTGTCGTCGCGAACCTGTTTTAGCCTAGCATACGCGACGTGACGATATGCCCGGAGAGGATGGAGAGGAGACGCTCGCGTGGGAGACGCTCGGGACCGAGATCGACTACACCTGCCCGGGGTTCGACGTCCGTCGGGACGACGTCCGTCTCCCGGACAGCACCGAAACCGAGTATCACTACGTCGACGAACCACCTGCGGTCGTGATCCTTCCGTTCGTGGACAGCGGACCTGCTGACGGATCGGCTGCCGAGCCAGGGAATCCCGGCGAGCGTCTCCTCCTCATTGAGGAGTGGCGACAGGCCGTCAACCGGGTCAACAGGGGCCTACCTGCGGGAACCATCGAAGGTGACGAGCCCCCCGTCCAGGCCGCCCGACGGGAACTTCGGGAGGAAACGGGCTATGCCGCTGGCGAGGTCGAACATCTCTGTACGGTCGAACCGACAAACGGAATGGCTGACTCGGTACATCATCATTTCGTGGCCTTCGACTGTGCTCCGGCTCGCGATCAAGACCTCGATTTCAACGAGAGTATCCGCCCGATTACTGTCCCGTACCGGGAGTTCCGGACGGCAGTCTTGGCCGACGAGGTCCCCGACGGCCGAGCGACGCTTGCCGTGTCACGGTACGAGCTCACTCGTCTCGCTCGCGACGATAACCCCGGCTAGTGCGAGTTGGCCCAGCGTCGCTGTTTTGACGTTTCGACACGCCGGTACAACCATGCCGGAGCTCAGCGACAGACTCGAGGGGATCGTCCATGCCGACACACAGGTCCACGACGATGTGGTGGATCTAACGGCCGCGGAGGTGTACACTGTCGGGAACCCGGGACAGGTCGACTTCGGCGGCGGGGAACTCGAGCCCGCCGACCTAACGCCGGTCCCAGCCGGATATCGTCGGCCGGAGGACGACTACGCTTGGTGGACGCTCGGCGGCGGGACCTACATTCTGGAGTTCAACGAGACGCTTGCGGCTGGCGACCCAGTCGTGTTACAGACCAGGAATGCGGTCCGCGAACGCGGCGCCTACCATCCGACCGTGCGGGTGACCGAGCTTGGCCGCGTTCCCCTGACCGTCGCCGCCGGGGGCATCCGGATCAAGGAGAACGCGCGCGTCTCCACGCTCCGACCGGCGTAGTTCTCCCGTGTGGAATGGTACCATTCCATACTCAGATTTATACTCTCCCCTCCACTGAGCTGTCACCGAGGTGACGACGACGTGCACATAATCGATTCAACGACCATGCTTCTCCCCGGGCAGGGGAGCAAGCCGTGGGTCCGGCGGTTCGTGGCCGACGGCCCTCGCCTGCCCCTCCCTGCGTGCGTCGTCGTCCCTGTAACCCGGTGCCGAGCCTGACCCGGCATCCGTTTCCGACCCCCTCCCGGCCCTGGGTGTCGGTGGACGACGACACGGGCGTATCGACCCGCTGACGCATCCAACCCCCTCCATGCAGATGTACGCACCTACCCGCCATACCGACCATCGGACGTATCGCCATCGACTGACCCTCACGGAAACGCTCGTGCTGGCAGCCCTACCGGCTGCAGCGCTCCTGGCTGCGGCGTATCCCACGGCGGCCTTCGGCGCGCTCGTCGGGGCCGTCGCTGCCGCAACCCTGCGACGGTAGCCCCGTCATCGCCGGCCATTCCGCGATGCACCAGCCAGGACGGACGTCAGAATCTGTATTGAACCGGGGGACCGCTTACGTGGCCGCGCGGTTGGACACCGGTCCCCATCACTCGAATGCTTCCTGCGATCCCGGAGTCGTCTCGAAACGGAGAGTCGCAACCATTAGGCTCTCAGCGCCGTCCCGGCAGGTCCCCCGAACCTCCGTTCCCCGCCCGTCTTCTCGGGAATGGTTTCGGTGCATCCCTTCCTCGTATACAGCCCCGGCTCCGACCACTTCTCGGCGTGGCCGTACGCGTTCACCGATCGTCGCCGCTCGTACAGGTGTCACGTTTCACCGGTATCGATCCATTTCTCGACCTCTGGAGGGGTGTACTCCTCGAACTCGTCTAGGAGACGGCCCGGGTTTCTTGAGACGAGGAGCATCTCGCGATGTGCAGGAGCGACGAACTCCTCGGCGACTGCGTGATCAAGGAACACCGCCAGATCGTCGTAGTACCCTGCGACGTTGAGGATCCCACAGGGGGCGTCGTGAAACCCGAGCTGGGCCCATGTCAGAACTTCGAATAGTTCTTCGACTGTTCCGAGCCCGCCGGGCAGCGCGATGAACCCGTCGGCCAGGTCGACCATCCGTTGTTTCCGTTCGTGCATCGACCCGACAACCTCCAGGTTCGTGATCCCCTCGTGGGGGACTTCCCGGTAGTAGAGTGCTTCGGGAATGACACCGGTAACCTTCCCTCCAGCTGCCAGTACCGCGTCCGCGAGCGTTCCCATCAACCCGACACTAGCGCCGCCGTACACGAGTTCGAGACCGCGGTCGGCCAGTTCCTCTCCCAGGTCCTCGGCACCGTCTGCGTATGCTGGCTCCCGTCCCTGACTCGAGCCGCAGTAGACGCAAACCCGTTCCATGTCTGGTGATTTTCCCCCGCCGGCCTAAACCTGACGTCCACGTGAGCGACGACGCACCGTTCCACCGCGACGTCACTCGGGATAGGGGTCGTCCTCGGCGGATGCCTCTGCACTGTTCCCGTGACGCTCGACGCTCACCACGTAGACTCCGATGGCCATGACCAGCCCCCCGAAGAGGAAGCCTGGACCGAGTCGTTCCCCGAGAAACACGGCTCCGAGTATCGCTCCGACGACAGGTTGGGCGAAAAAGAACACCGCAACAGTCCCGCTATCGACGAATTCCAGCCCCTTGTACCAGCAGTACCAGGCCGCTGCGGTACTAATGACCCCAAGATACAGGACTGCCGCGACCACAAGCGGCGTGATCCTGAGGGTGCCGATCCCCGTCCCCCGGACGGCGAGTTCGAGGGGGACGAGCGGGACTGAAAGCGGGACTGCCGCGGCCGTCGAGTAGGTGGCGGCTTCCAGAGCCGAGTAGCGCCTGACGAGTGGCCTCCCCCAAACGGTGTATCCTGCCCATCCGAGACTCGCGACGACGAGCAGGATGACCCCAACAGCGTCGTCGGTGGGGATCGCAGTGAGACCGTGACGCCCCCCGATGACGATTCCAGTCCCGATCGCGGCCAGCCCCATCCCACCCACTTTCCACCGTGTGAGCGGTTCGCCGTAGGCGGCCGCTCCCAGGAGGAGCGTGAACACCGGCGTGAGAACCGTCAGGAGGGCGCCACCGCTGGCTGTCGTCAGATCTGTCCCGACGAACTGGGTATGGATGGTGAGCGCGACGAGGCTCCCGAGTTCAAGCATCCGCCGGTACTCGCCTCGAGTGAACGACCGTCCCGGTTTGCTCACACGCACCACGACCAACAGTACCGCAGCACCCAGGACGAGACGGAAGAACCCGAGCGTCACCGGGGGGATCGCTCCGAATCCCCACTTGCTCACCACGTACATCCCGCCCCAGAACGTTGCCGCGAGGAGCGGTCCGAGCGCGAACGCGACCTTTCCGACACGAGGCATGTTCGTCAGGTTTCCGTCCGTTGCTCCCGATTTATCATCCGAGCACTAAGGCCTCGGGGGTTACGGCGGCACCTCGGGCCAAGGCACAACACTAACAGGATGAGGGGTGAACGACACCTCAGAACACTCCATGCCTTCCGTCTCGAGACGGCGCCTCCTCGCGGCAATCACAACCGGATCGCTCGCCGGTCTCGCCGGGTGTTCCTCTTCATGTCCAGATGAGGGAAGGCCGGACCCCGAGACAGTCGTGGAGGCCGGAAGTCCTCCCGCCGGCCCATTCGAATCGAGTCCCGCGGGGACGTGGTCAGCACCACGCTTCGACGGGGCGAACACGGGCTACGCTGCGGGGGCGTCTTCACCGCCGGACACGGTCGGGATCCGCTGGCGAACCAGACTCGAGACGCCCGACGGCGAGACGGTGACGGGTATGAGTGCCCCGACGGCTGCCGCCGGAAAGGCGTATCTCGCAACCGCGGCCGGCATCACCGCTCTCGACCTTCGTGATGGTGAGGTCCTGTGGGAAGTCGACGACATCACGCCGGCAACGATGGGACGGACGTTCGGGTACGGCGACGAAGTGGTCCCGCCGATCGTCGGCCCCAGCGGGACGGTATACGTCGGGACACGCGACGCGCTCGTCGCCTTGAATCCGGCTGACGGAACCGAGAAATGGCGGCATGAGACCTTGGTCACTGGTGCCCCCGCGTTCTTCGATGAGAGCGTGTTCGTCGCCACGGAGGACGGATTCCTTGCGGTCACCGCGGCCGAGGGGATGGAGCTGTGGACGGCACCGGTTGGCGAAGGGACGACACTCCCGGCGCTAACTGCGGGGACGATTGTCGTGGTCGACGAACTGACACGAGCGCTCGACGTAACGACGGGGGACCAACGCTGGGAGACGGACCTCACCCCCGAGTACTATCCGGTCATCGGTGATGACATCGTGTATCTCGGTGACTTCGACGGGCTCCATGCGGTTGGCATCGGCGACGGGGCCACGGAGTGGACTTTCGAGCGCGGTGACGGGCGCGGCATGTCGGCTCCCGTGGTGACACCGGAGACGATTTACGTGGTCGAAGAGCCCGGCGAAGCTGGCGAGGCGACGTTCGCGCTCGATCGCGACGGCACCCCTCCGAGCCCTCGGTGGTGTTCGGATGTCGGCGACGGGGCCGTCACCGCCGCGACCGACGACCGGGTCTTCGGATTGCAGTCTCCCGGGGGGCCCTCATCCGAGCCGCAACTCGGACTCGTCGCATTCACCGAACGCTTCGGCGAGGCGACCTGGGGACTGGCGGGAGGGGGTGGCGTTCTCCCCCCTGCGATTCTTGACGGGGCAGCCGTGGTCGCCCGTCGTGACGGCCTGGTCTTCGGATTGGGAGGGGTGTGACCGTGGAGCCACGAACCCGTCGGATCCTCGGCCTCGCGGCCATCCTCGGGGGGATCGGTGCCGTCATCGTCAACGTCCCGTCGGCCTGGTATGGCGCCACGCCGGGCGATTCGTTCGTATTTTCCCCGCCCATGTTCACCCCGCTGTGGATCGAACGGACGGTAGTTCCGGTCGCTTCGGTCGTCGCCGGTGTGCTGCTCGTGGGTGGTTTGATGGGACTCGTGGCCAGGGACTGGCAGGGAATGGCCCGGCTCGGACGGGCTGGCGGCGCCACCGCTATCACCGGCCTCAGTATTGTCGCGATCGCCCAAATTGGGGTTCACGCGACGCCGGGGGCGGGCGGCGTGGGCACCGCCTTGCTAACCCTGGGGGCGATTCTTGCAGCCTTCACCGGCCTGCTGCTGGTGATTATCGGGCTGGCGTTGCTGGGCATTGGATATCTCCGTCTGGATGCGACTCGGTTGGGCTACGCCCTGATTGGCGGCCCTGTCGGAGCGCTCTTGTTCGTCGGGGGCAGTTTCTTGCTCGGACTGGGAACCGGCGGAGGGTTTCTGAGCGTGGTGCCCCTGTGTCTGGCGTTCGTC
>CAZCXJ010000019.1:0-11362 GCA_964502585.1 uncultured Candidatus Halobonum sp. | reverse complement strand
ACTGGGAACCGGCGGAGGGTTTCTGAGCGTGGTGCCCCTGTGTCTGGCGTTCGTCGTCGTGGGATATGACCTCTGGACAGAGGGGCCACGGGCCAGTCCGGCGACGGACCCGGGACGCGACTCCCGAGAGTAGTTCCGGATACCGGCGCACACCGTTCCAGCCTGTAGATCGGGAGTGGGCTGCTGGTCCAGGCGCTGTACCGGTATCCTCGTCGAGAATCGGAGCGGACGACGGTCCTCGAACTCCCCGTGGACGCTCATGGACCTCCCGTCCGGGGTCGCACGGCGACGAGGGCGAACTCATTGGCCGCGGACGGGCCGGATACCGGGTTTCTGCGGATTTCCATGTCCTCGGACGACACCGGGCTGATGTTCCTCAAGACGACAGGCGGCTTCCGGTCATCGGCGACTTCCTCGTCGCCGTCCGACGGGTGCCCAAGCTGATCAAAACGGAAGTCACCGTCGACGGCTGGTTTCTCCGAGGCGTGAGCCCCCCGGACTGGGCTCCGCCGGCACCACGCCGGTGACGGGACGGTCGGCGGGTTCGTCCACATCGGTGGACTGATCGGGGCGGACTGTCCGTCCTGCTCGGCACCGTCGTCTTGCTGGCGGGCGTGGTCATCTGACCTGCGCGGGACGCGGCTACGGAACGAGCAAGATCGGCACCACTTGATCTCCGATGAGCGTCTGACTGACGCTTCCTGCGAGAAGCTCGTGAAATAGTCCCCGTTCCTCGTTTCCCATCACGAGCATGGTGTAGCCGCGGGCCGCGAGCAGGTCGCTCAACCGCTTGCTCACGGCGATGTTCTCCTCGTCGGCCCCGGCCCCGGGAATTGTCCAGACCCGTCCTAGCCGCGTTCCGTCGATCCCGTCGACGGCGTCCGTAATCGTCTTGTTGAGTTTCTCGTCGGTCATGTCGGTCCCGATATGAACGACGTCGACCGTTTCCCCGGTTCGCTCGGCCCGACTGACCGCGAACGCAACGGCGCGGCGAGCCGCTGGCGTATCGTCGTACGCGACCAACAGGTCGTGCGCTTCGGAGTCGCCCATGCGGAGGAAGGGGAGTGGACGCGTCTTTAGCGTGTTGCCGTCAGCAATGATCGGCCGACGGCGTCACACAGAAGCCGCCAGGCCCCGTCTCGCCGACCATCACCCGGTTGCGTTGTACTCGACGTTGACGGTCGCCTTCACGGTCACGGGTCCCGGATCGAGGTCCGTCGCCGAGGCATCGCTGGCCATGGCGACCTCCCGGTGGGCGGTGTGGACGCGCGTGTCGCTGGTCGAGACGGAGTGGACACCGGCCAGGGTCAACCCGGCACTCTCAGCGATAGTCTGCGCCTCGAGATCCGCGTTCGACATGGCCTTTCGGAGCGCCTCCTGTCGAAGTTCTTGTCTACGCTCGTCCGACAGCGTGTACTCGACCCCGTGGATTCGGGCTCCGCCCGTCTTGGCCACCGTCTCGATCACCGTCCCGACCCGGTCGATGTCGTCGAGGACCACTTCGATCCGGTGTTCGGCACGATAGGTGGGCTCCGCGTCGGTTTTCTCACGCTCCCGGGGTCGGTCCTCCCGGATGGAAAACCCCGTCGAGCGGATCCGGTCGGAAGCGATTCCCTGATCACGGAGCGCCGTCCGGAGTTCTGATACGTTCTCCGCGACTTGGGCCCGTGCGGCTTCCGCGCCGTCCGCCGTCGATTCGACCGAAAGGTGGACGACGGCACGGTCGGGTTCGGCTTCGATTTCGGCGCTTCCCGAGACTGCGACTGTCCGAGTTTCATCGTTCGCTGTGGCCGAGACATCTGACGCGGGAACCCCGTCTGAAGCGGCCAGTCCAACGGCAGCGACGCTCGCGCCGACCACCAGCGTCGCGGTCAGGACGGCAGCGAGCGCCAAGAGGGCATTTCGTCGAAGCATGCGCTCGGCGCTTCAACGCGGCCCGGCAAGTACCTCGTGTATACTCAAAGACGCGTTTGACATTTGAATCGAGTCGGCCTGGATGGACGTAGGCTCCCGCCTTTCGGGGTCAACCGGTTAACTGTCGCCCGGTCGTAGGGACAGTATGCGAGTTACGGACGTGCTGCCGCGCGACGCGATTCCCAGTATCGATGATCCCTCGTTCGGGACGGAGTATTTCGGTAGTCCCGACGACCAGGTGATCGTCGTGGAGGGGACGCCACCACGGGCGTATCCTATCCGGATCCTGAGCTATCATGAGGTCGTCAACGACGTTCTTGACGGAGGTGCGGGGACGTCGACAGCCGGCGAATCTGACAGGGGAGACCCGGTCGCCGTTACCTGGTGCCCGATCTGCTGGAGCGCGGTCGTGTACGACCGGGTGGTCGACGGACGGACGCTGACGTTCGGAGTTTCGGGGAAGCTCGCAGATGATGCCCTCGTTCTGTACGATCGGGAGACGGAAACCGAGTGGAAACAACCTACCGGCCAAGCGATCGCGGGGGAATTAACGGGAGCGGAGCTTCCAGCGCGGCCTTCGCCGATGATGTCGTGGGCACGGTTCCGGGACGAGCATCCCGACGGGATCGTGTTACGGCCGGTTCGCGGGACTGGTCCCAGGGCGGACGCCACCCCGGCCGAGATCTATGATATGTCTCGATACGAGGACTACGTCGAGCAGGAGGCGTTCGGCCTACACGGCATGCGAGGCGAGGGACAACCACGGACGTGGGGCCGCGAGGATCTCGACCCGAAAGCGATCGTTTTGGGCGTCGAAATCGGAGGCGAGACTGTCGGATACCCGCTTCCCCGCGTCGAGGCGGCTGGTGGGGTCGTGACCGACTCGGTCGGCGGACGTGACATCGTGGTCTTCACCGCTGAGGGTGGCCTCCATGCGTTCGAGAACCCCGGTCACGTGTTCGAACTACGGAACGGACGGATCCAGGCGGACGGGACCACATGGGACGGGATCACCGGGCGGAGCGCCGACGGGCGCCGGTTGCTGCGCGTCCCGGCCCGACGCCTGTTCGCGTTCGCCTGGCAGGACGCCCACGGTCCTGACGCGTTCTACCGTGGCTAACGGTTCAGGGTTGTAACGGGCCTACGTCTCGCTCGGACGCCCCTCCGACTGAGGGCTCGCCGCGCTCCCGGTGCTCGTCGACTCGGTGTTCCCGTGAACGCCGTCCCGTAATCGGTCGTTGAGATGGCTCGCCAACATCTCGACCGGGATGTCGACTCCCTCCTCGACCGCCCGCGCCTGGACGTGCAGGAACGCGGCGCTCCGCCCCACCCGGTGGACAAATACCCCGAGCAGGAGTCCGAGGACCAACGGGAGGACGTTCATTCCGGCGATAACCGTCATGACTGTACCCGGATCGGCCAAACTGACGCCCTCGAGAGCGCCCGGCCCGAGTGCCAGTGCAACCCCCGCGAGTGCGATGCCGGCTCCGAGGACGGTCGCTGCCAGCCCGAGCCCGTGGTAGTATGCCGACAGTCTGAGCGCGTTTTTGAACTCCATGCCTGCCGGTGAAGCGAGACACAATAAAAAGACGCGGGGTTGCCGAAAACTCCGGAGAGAAGCGCCATCGACGGCGGTTCATACGGGGAACAGAGGTTTCCGACCGGAAGGCGTCGACGGACGTATGGAAGAGTTCGACTTTCTGGTCATCGGGTCGGGATCGGGACTTGATGTCGCGAACGCGGCAGCCACCCGTGACTGGTCGGTCGCAGTCGTCGAAAAGGGGCCGCTTGGCGGAACCTGTCTCAATCGTGGCTGTATCCCCTCGAAAATGCTGTTGTACCACGCGGACGTGCTCGAAACGGTCGAGCGGGCCGACGAGTTCGGTATCGAGGTCGAGGTGTCGGATGTCGCGTTCGATGAGATCGTCCGGGAGGTGAACGAGGAAGTGAGTGCAGACGCGGAGTCGATACGACGGGGCCTTCGCTCGTCGCCGGATCACACCCTCTACGAAGGCGAAGCACGATTCGTCGACGAGAGAACGGTCACGATCGCGGACGGTGCCGACGAAGGAGAGCGTGTCCGGGGCGAGACTGTGCTGATCGCCGCCGGAACCCGGCCGGCTGTCCCCGACATCGAAGGGATTACCCACGTGGACTACCTGACGAGCACCGAGGCGCTCCAGGTGGAGACGCCGCCGTCCCACCTCGTGATCGTCGGCGGTGGCTACATCGCCGCCGAACTAGGGCACTTCTTCGGGACGTTCGGGAGTGACGTGACGATTATCGGCCGACGACCGCACTTGCTCCCGGAAACGGACCCGGAGGTGGGGGAGGCGTTCACGGACCGGTACGCGGAGCGGTTCACCGTCCACGCCGGCTACGAAGCCGTCAGCGCCGCCGAGACCGACGACGGCATTGCCGTCGAAGCACGGCCCTATCCGCCGGCACACACGGACGGGGACCCGGGAGCATCCGATCCTGTGACCGTGACGGCGGACGAAATGTTATTGGCCGCGGGTCGGGTTCCGAACACGGACGTCCTGGACGTCGGAGCGACAGGAGTCGAGACGGACGAGCGCGGGTTCGTGGAAACCGACGAGTACCTCCGAACGACCGCGGACGGCGTCTGGGCACTTGGCGACATCGTGGGCGAGTACCTCCTGAAACACAGCGCGAACCACGAGGCACAGGCCGTCGCCAGGAACCTCTTCGGCGACGGACTCGAGGCGGTCGACTACACCGCGATGCCGTTCGCAGTCTTCGCCTCCCCGGAGGTCGCTGGGGTGGGAGCGACCGAAGACGAGTTGCGGACCGCCGACCGGGACTACGCTACCCGGACCTACCAGTACGAGGACACCGCGCGTGGGAGCGCGATGAAGGCCGACGGCATGGTCAAGGCACTGATCGACCTGGACGGCGAAATCCTCGGATGTCACGTGCTTGGTCCGGAGGCGTCGAACCTGATCCAGGAGGTCGTGGTCGCGATGAAAGCCGGGTCGGGAACGGTCAAGGACATCCGCCAGTCGGTTCATATTCACCCCGCACTCTCGGAGGTGATTCAGCGCGCCTTCTCGGGTCAGTTCACCCGCGGAGGCGACCACGACCACCAGCACTGATCGCCTGAACGTCCGTCGCAAACGCGCCAGCGACGTCTTCTTCCATCGGTATACACGCACGCCGACCTCCCGTTCGACCGTAACGACCAAAACGGCGGCATCTTCTCGGCACCGACTTGCACACCGACAACGGCCGATTCGCCCGCGGACCCGACCGTTAAGGAAATCGCGGAGACGGTCCGAGATCGAGGTGATCTGTGGAGCGAGAGAGCCCAGTAGATCCTCGAATACGATGACCTCTCCGGCGACTATCATGCCCTGTGTCAGGCGGCCGCCAGTACCCAGCGGTGTGCGATTACTGTTTCGGTGTGTTCGGTGCCAGCGAAGTCGCCGCAGGGGCCGACGTCCTGACGCGCGACGGCCACAACGGTCGTGGGAACCCCCGCTCGTTCGTCGCCGACAGGTATGAGATCCCTTCCGAGTCCCGCCCTCGGATCGTCACCCCCGCTCGTCGAAGAACTCGCCCATTCGCTCAAGTGCGGTTTTTAGCGTCCCCATCTCCGTGGCGTAAGACACCCTGAGATGGCCTCGCCCGCCCGCCCCGAAGACGCTTCCCGGAACCGCGGCGACGCCGTACTCTTCGAGAAGCGCTTCCGCGACGGCGTGGTCGTCGCCTCCGACTGCCGGAAAGACGTAGAACGCTCCGGTCGCCTCGAAACAATCGATCCCGAGTTCGCGGAACCGTGCTAGGACGAACTGTCGTCGACGATCGTACGCCCGTCGCATCTCATCGACTGCCCCGTCACACGAGCGGAGAGCCTCGATGGCGGCCTCCTGTGCGGTGGTTGGTGCCGACAACATCGTGTACTGGTGCACCCGGTTCAGCCCCTCGATGACGGCGGCTGGACCGAGGGCGTACCCCAACCGAAGCCCCGTCATGGCGTAGGCCTTTGAGAACCCATTGACGACCACCGTCCGCTCCCGCATTCCCGGAAGGGTGGCGATGGAGTCGTGGTCGCCATCGTAGGTAAGCGCCGCGTAGATTTCGTCACTGATCACGCCGATGTCGTGCTCTCGACAGAAAGCGGCGACCTCCTCGAGGCCCTTCCGGTCCATCGTGGCCCCTGTCGGATTGTTGGGATAACACATCACCAGGAGGTCGGCCTGGGCCGCGCCGCTCTCGTCGAGCCGCTCGCGCGTGAGCGCGAATCCGTCCTCGGAAGCGGTCGGAACCGGACACACCTCCCCACCCGAAAACCGGATCATCGGTTCGTACGAGACGTACGCGGGATGTTGGATCGCGACCACGTCACCTGGGTCCACGAGCGCACGAGCCGCAAGGTCGAGCGCCTCGCTCGCCCCGGCGGTGACGAGCACCTCCTCGTCTGCCCCGTACTCGTGTCCCCAGCGTTCGTGGTGTGTTGCGATCGCGTCTCGGAGCTCGACCCGTCCACGGTTCGTCGTGTAGGAGGTGCGACCGCGTTCGAGACCTGCGATGCCTGCCTGCCGGGCCGGCCACGGAGCCGCGAAGTCCGGTTCCCCGACGCCAAGCGAGATGACGTCCTCGCGTTCCTCGGCCAGTTCGAAAAACCGACGGATCCCGGACGGTGGCGTTTGCCGAACCCGCGTCGACAGTTCGAGGGTCACGGTGACACCGAGAGGCGGTCGTCCTCGCTGTCATCGAACCTGACTCCGCCCCGCTTGTGCGTTTCCATCACGAAGTGGGTCACCGTCTTCGTTACTTCGGGGATCGGGGCTACACGTTCGGAAACGAGACGTGAAACCGCATGCATCGAGTCCGCCTCAACCTCAAGCGCGAAGTCGTAGTCCCCGGAAACCAACCGTAGCGAGCGGACCTCCGGGGGTTGGGCGATCCGGTCGGCGATCTCCGCGTATCCGGTCTGTCGGTCCAGTTCAACGTTGCATTCCACGAGTGCCTCGACGTGGTCCTCGTCGATCTCGGTCCAGTCCACGATGGCCTGATAGCCCCGTATCGCCCCCGATTGCTCGAGGTTCCCGATCACTGATTCGACGGACTCCTCGTCGAGGCCGGTCTGTCGAGCGATGTCGGCGACGCTCTCTCTTGCGTCGCGCAGGAGACAATCGAGCACCGCACGCGTCTCATCCATGGGTGATAGGGGAGTCGTCGTAGCCTAAGGGTTTCTCTTGGTGATGCCTCGGATGGCTCGACGCCCGGTCCTCGGGACCGAACCGGAACCGTGATAGGCATCCTTTCTAACTCACCCGTGTGACATACGACGCGGTCGTGCTCGATTTGGACGGGGTGGTGGTCGAGCGGACTCCCAGTTGGGTCTTCGATGACGCGGCTGCGGAGGCGCTGGCGGCGTTCGGTATCGAGGACCCATCGGAGGAGGCGTACCAACTCGTCCGGATGCCCCCGGCGGCCACCGAGGCTCCAACCCGCCTGTTCAACCAAGAGTACGACGTCGCGTTCGCCGATCTGCTGGCGAAACGTGGAGAACTCATTACCGCCAAGCAGTTGGAAGCCATTCACAACGGCGAGAAGACCGTCTATCCGGACGTCGAGGCACTCGCGGAGCTGCCAGCGCCCCGGGCGATCGTCAGTAACAACCTCCACGCGGCCGTTGAGAACGCGCTTGAGGCGTTTGATCTAACCCGGTTGTTCGACACCTGGTACGGCGTTCAACCGGAGGTCGCGGACCTCACCCGACGAAAGCCGGACCCGACGTACCTCCATCGCGCGCTCGACGACCTTGACGCCACGACAGCCCTCTACGTGGGCGACCGCGAATCGGACATCGAGGTGGCACGACGGGCCGGGGCCGATTCCGCGTTCGTTCGTCGCTCGTTCAATGCTGATGCGGACCTCGACCCGGCACCGACCTATGACGTCGATTCGCTCGAAGCACTCGCTCCCCGGGTCAAGAAGTCGCGTTCCAGTCACTGACGCACGGCATCGCTGTCTCGTGGGATCGGGACATCCCTTCCCCTCAGTCTCGCTGCACCGCGAGGCCACCCTCCGGCGGACTGGGCTACTCTTCCCTGTCAGCTGTGGCGGACGAGCTCAATCCATCTAACAAATAGTCAGCGCCGACTCGCGTTGTGGCGAGGGGGATATTGTGGACGTCACAGATACGGAGCAGCGCGCCGATATCGGGTTCGTGAGGCTGCGCTGTCAGCGGATCACGCAGGAACACGACCCCGTCGATCTGTCCAGCAACGACCTCGGCTCCGATCGTGACGTCCCCTCCGAGTTTGCCCGATTCTTTTCGCTCTACGGAGAGGTTCGTCGCCTCGACGATCCGCGTGCCGGTGGTGCCGGTCGCGACGAGGTCGAACGTCGATAGAAGCGGTTCACGGTCCCGAACCAGGTCGATCATCTCCGGCTTTTCATCGTCGTGAGCGATGAGTGCGACGCGCATCGTTGGCACGTGACGCCGAGCATGCAAGGAACATGGGGATCCCCTGCGGTTACTCATGTCGCTCTCACATGGTATTCACAGTCATGGCCGACCGACTCACCATTTCTCGTGCCCGAACACGACGGATTGGACTCTGCCATCTGTCACGAGAACGGCTCCTCGACAATCCTTACGATGGGTCGAGAGGAAGCCGACGCACTCATAATCCGCCGGTCGGTTCCGCTCGACAGGATGGAGTACCTCGTTCCGGTGCTGATCGCCCTCGTTGCCTACGCCGCGCTCCCTCCGTTGGTCAGCGTCGCAACCCGGGAAGCTCCTTCAACCGTCGTGCTGTTCCTGGGGACGGCAGTGTTCCTCCTGCTGACGCTCGGCGTCATGCTGGCGACCGGGACTGCCGACCCCGCGTACGCGACCGCCCCGGCTGCCGTTTACGTCTACGTCGCCGGGGTGTGTCTCGCCGTCGGTATTCTGGCCTACTATGCCGCGTTAGCCCGAGGCCCGGTGAGTGTCGTCGTTCCCATTTACGGGATGTTCATCGTCGGCAGTTCCGCCATCGGTATCGTCTTCCTGAATGAGCCGGCCACGCCCGCGCGCCTCGGGGGAATCGGCTGTGCGGTCTTGGCCGTCTACCTCAGCGCGACGGAGGACGGATGACGCGACGGTACATCACCCTGGCGCTCGCCGCCTTCCTCGCGTATAGCTTGGTTCCGCCGCTACTGAAACTCGCCGTCCGTGACCTCCCCAGTACCCCAGCGGTATTCCTCTCGAACACGGTCCTGCTCGTTCTCGTCGGGGGAGTTCTGCTCGTAACCGGACGATCGCCGACTGCGTATCTCACGCGGCGGACGGTGGGGTACGTCACTGCCATCGGCGTGGTACTCGCCGTCGGTTTGTTGACCTACTACCGCGCGCTCGCGCTAGGCCCAGTTAGCGTGGTTGTCCCGATTTACGGCCTGTTTATTCCCGCCAGCTCTGCCGTCGGAATGGTCGTCTTTGACGAGGCGATCACCGCGCGAAAGCTTGCCGGCATCGGGTTCGCCGTCGCTGCGATCATCCTCGTCTCCGCGTGATTGGTCGCGGGACGTCGGGGTGCCGCGTTCCCCGTACCTCGTGGTGACCTCCCGCACGGTAGCCTTGAGCATGTGAGCCAGCCGACCGAGGGGCCCGAATTCGGATACGCCTCCAACCGATACTAAGAATGGACTCGGGACGTCCCGGGTCTCGCAGTCGAGCCTTAGGATGCCCGACCGTCACCGCCTGACACCGGTCCGGCGACGCGAACGGTTTTGGCACCACCGATCAACCTAGTGGCCGTGACGACGGTCGTCCTTAGCGACACGAAGGAAGAATCGAACCGGCGAGTTCGGGATGTCCTCGACCAAGCCGGGATCGACACGGTGGTTGAGGTATGCCGATCGGCAGACGAGATTGTCACGGTCGCCGAACAGGCTGATGCTACCGGCCTGATCGTCGACGCGAACACGCCGGTCACTGGGGGCGTCCTCGCGCGCGCGGGATCCCTCCGGGTCGTCGCTCGGGCGGGGATCGGGGTCGATAACATCGATATCGAGGCAGCCGCGGCTCACGGAGTAACCGTTCTGAACGTTCCTGACTACTGTATCGAAGAGGTGTCGACACACACCCTCGGATTGCTGGTGGCCTGTGTCCGGCGGTTGTCCACGTACGACCGGGACACACGGGCCGGAAACTGGGATTGGGAGGCGGGTCGCCCGCTCCGTCGGTTGGACGGTCGGACGGTGGCGCTCCTTGGATTAGGGAACATCGGTCGACGGACGGCCGAGAAGCTCCGTGGCTTCGATGTCACGATACTCGCGTGTGATCCCTATCTCGATGTGGAGGCGTTCCCCGACTGGATCACGCGCGTGGATTTCGAGACCGCCCTCGCACGAGCGGACATCCTCTCGATTCACGTTCCGTTGACGCCTGAGACACGTGGCTTGATCGACGATGATGCCCTTACCCGCCTAGGAGGGGATGTTCCCGAAGGAGCCATCCTCGTCAACACGGCACGCGGTGGGGTGGTCGATGAACGAGCGCTGGCCGTGGCCCTTGACGACGGAACGGTCGCCACCGCCGGATTGGACGTCCTTGCCGAGGAACCACCGGACGAATCGCCGGTCGTCGACCATCCGGACACGATCGTCACCCCCCACATCGGGTGGTACTCCGAGGACTCCCGAGACGACCTCGCCGCGAAGGTCGCTCAGGACGTGGTCCGCGTCATAAGGGGTGAGGAGGCCCGATCGCCGGTCGATCCCGAACAGGGCTGGTGAACTGGTCCTCTCGGATTCTCACCGCCTCGACGTCCGCGCTGTATTCTTGTGGCCTCCCTCCCAACATCCCTCATGGACCACGGATCGCAAGCCCAGAACACTGGAGGGTTTGATGATGTCCGTACCAGAACTCGTCCAGCGTGTTCGGGAGACTCGGGAGACTAACGTCGACGCGTTCGAGTCGCGGGTCGCCGACGAAGTAGAGACACTCAAAGAAGAACTCCGAAACGGAACGTTCGACAATCCACAGGCGATCGTCGGCCTCGAGTACGAGTTCTATGGGGCCCACCACGACACGGACGCCCTGATGCGCGTCCCGCGCCGGTTGCTCGAACATATCGGCTTCGAGAAGGAGTTGGGCCTGCACAACGCCGAGATGCACACCTCCCCACAGCCGTTCAACCGGTTCGGCCTGGCAAGCCAGGAGACAGAGGTCCAGGCTCGGCTCAACGCTGCTCTCCGTGAAACGCGCACCGAGGACATCCGTCTCGTGAGCGACGGACTCTGGACCGTCCCACCGACTGGGGAGTCAGCCGCCGAATATCTGGGTGACAGCGTCGATTACGATGGGATTCGGATCGGGACCAACATGAGCAAGTCCGTCCGCTACCACGGTATAGCCAACACCGCGTATCCGGTCGCCAGGCGGGTGGAAACCCCGCACGTCGACTTCGAAACGGACACCGTGACAACC
>CAZCXJ010000018.1:14357-32558 GCA_964502585.1 uncultured Candidatus Halobonum sp. | reverse complement strand
CGCGAGTCACGCCCGGGGTGACCGGCGGGACTCTCTCGCTGTTACAGGTAGCCCGTCCGGCACACTCCCCGCACAGACATTAGGACTTAATGGAATCGTTTCGATGAACGATCATGGCTCGCATACCATACCGGACGCAGGAGGAGCTCGACCCCGAGTACCGGGAGCTGATCGTCTCCTCGTTACAACCCGGTAAAAGGATCAATGCGTACAGCGCCATCAGCAACAATCAGGAGATCCTCGCCGGGTTCCGGGAGTTCCTCGGAGCGCTCTGGGATCACTCTGGCCTGACTGACCGGCAACGCGAGATCGTCATCCTGACTGCGGCATCCGAGGTCGGATCGGCCTACGAGTGGCATCAGCACGTCAACATCGGAACGGACGCCGGGCTCGACCCGAGCGAAATCGCGGCGATAGCACGTGACGACCGGACGTCGTTCTCCCCCGAAGAACAGGGGTTGATCGCTTACACACGGGCTGTGGTCCGGGGTCGTGTCGAGGACCCGGTTCACGAGGCGCTGTCGGTCCACTTCGATCATGAAACGATCGCCGGCACAGCGGCGACTGCCGTCGGGTACCTGGCACTTGCTCGTCTAATCCAGGCCTTTGACGTAGAGATCGAGGACGGAGACACGTTCGTTGGATGGAATCCGACCTAACCAGAGTTCCGGACGTGCGTCGTTGGCCGCATGTTCATATCCTCGGTTCGAGGGCCGATCACCACCTCGTCCCTGGAAATTCCGGCGGGAACGAGGTTCGAGTAGGTCAATTCAGATCGGAGGTTCCGATAATGGCTTCCCACAGCGTAGTGTCCCTGAAGCGTTCTTTCCGGGCCTGGAGGCCTCCTCAGTATCAGTCCCGCCAAGTTCAAGCAATCTCACCGCCCTTTCGTTTTCATGCACGACAGTTGGGATTCGGAACGCTACGACGAGAACCACTCCTTCGTGTACGAGGAGAGTGTGGACCTGGTCGGTATTCTCGAGCCGAGTCCCGGAGACCGTGTGCTCGATCTGGGGTGTGGTACGGGAGGGTTAAGCGCCGAACTCGCGGATAGGGGGGCAGACGTCGTCGGCATCGACAAGTCCCCTCGGATGATCGCACGGGCCCGGGAAAGACACGACGGGATCGAATTCGAAGTGGCGGACGCACGCACCTTCGAGACCGACAGGCGGTTCGACGCCGTGCTGTCGAACGCCGTTCTTCACTGGATCACACGGGCGGAGCAACCGGCTGTCCTTCGACGAGTGGCGAGAGTGCTCCGACCCGAAGGGCGGTTCGTGGCTGAACTCGGGGGACGAAACAATGTCGCGACGGTCGTGGCAGCACTGCGGTCGGAACTGTCACAGCGAGGCTATGACACGACGGGGCCATGGTATTTCCCTCGACTCGGCGAATACGCGGCGATGGTCGAAGACGCAGGACTGGAGGTGACGAACGCACGGCTCTATGACCGACCGACACCACTGGAAGGGGGGGCCGAAGGCCTGGCCGACTGGCTCTCGATGTTCGGAGAGGGGTGGTTCGGGGAGCTATCGACCCATGAGAAGGAGATGATCATCGACGGGGTCGCCGAGAGGGTCCGATCCGATCTGTTCGACGAGACGGCCGACCAGTGGGTCATCGACTACCGACGGTTGCAGTTCGTTGCACGGCAGGATCCGAACCTGTGCTAATGGTCCCCAACAGACTCGGGGGCGAGCGAATTTTTAACCCTTGCCAGAATGCTTGTCAGCTATGGAACGTGCACTCGCTGTCGTGGAAAACACGCGCTCGGCGAAGGCATTGGTTCGCGAGGCAGGACTTCTCGCGGGAGGAGTGGATGCCCGGCTCTTCGTGATTCATGTGACGACCGAAGAACAGTTCGATGAAACACGGGAGGAACTTCAGTCGATCCCGGACGACGAGGTATCGTATGGCGTCGGACAGGCACGTCGGGGGGCTGAGCAGTTTGCCAGCGACATTGCAAAGGAAGTTCTCGACGAGGTCGATGTGGACTGGGAGGCGATCGGCGCCGTCGGGCAGCGACCTGACGCAATACTCGAGGAGGCCCGGCTCAACAACTGCGATCACGTGTTCATCAGCGGGCGTGAACGGTCCCCGACCGGCAAGGCCATCTTCGGGGACGATGCTCAGACGGTTATCCTCAACTTCGACGGGGCTGTCACGGTGATGACGGAGTGAGTGGCCGTCCGGCCCGTAACTGGCGGGTGAAGAGTTCCCGCTCCGTACATGTTAGAACGACTTGCTACAGGCCAACAGGGGCGGGATGAACGCGCAGGCCGGACCGAGGAAACTCGGGGGTGCTCCTGTATTCACTCCGTCATCCAGCGTGGGGTCGGGGGCGTCATCCCAGCTGTGATCCGTTTCCGATTCCCCAGCACAGAAAGACAGGTCAGGGGTGTCCAAGGAGGGTGCCCGGACCTCGAGAGGCTCAGTCCGTTCGTACAGTCTCATTGGTGCCCGGACAATCCCGGCGGCGGCGCCACCCCAATTTCGGCTCCGAGCTCAGCGAGCGAAGCGGCGATGTGCTCATCGAGGGGAACCCCCTGCTCACGATTCCGCTGGAGCTTTTCGTACTCCGGTGCACCAGGTAGTTGTGGGACATCGTCATCCGCTCCCGCTCCGGCTGAAACGCCCTGTGTTTCAGTCCCTTCGATATGATCCCGGAGGGCCGTAACTCGCAGGCGGACCGCCTGCTTCGAGAGGAATCGTCCTAAATCCACAGCCAGGAAGCCGGCTGCGTTGTTGGAGTAGTCCGGGTTGGTCATCCCCGCAACCGTTCCCCCGGCCAAGCACCCGGCAAGCAGCTCCGCCACAGTCGCGAGACCGAACCCCTTGTACCCGGACACGGCACCGCCGAGCGGTCGCAAAGCGGCGTCCTGTTCATAGAATGCAGTGACGTCGTTTACCGAGTTTCCAGCGGAATCGACGGCCCACCCGTCGGGGATGGCATCCTGGGTGTGTCTGCGTTCCCGGAGTTTGCCATGGGCGACTTGACTCGTTGCCATATCGAGAACGATGTCGTATGGAAGGGCACCAAACGTCGGGACCGCGATGACGATGGGATTCGTTGAGAGACGGCGCACCGCGCTACCGGCGGGTGCGACACGCTGGCCGCCCCCCTGCGTGTTCACGAACCCGAGGACAGCGAACCCCTCGGCGGCAACACGTTCTCCCCACTCCCCTATGCGACCGAGATGAGTTGCGTCCTTGCCGCCCACGCAGGCTACGCCATGATCGTCGGCTCTGGCGATGAGTTGAGCCGAGATTTCTCGGCCGACAACCTGTCCGAAAGCATGGTGGCCGTCAATCCGTGCTGTTGGCCCGTTCTCCTCCACTAGCTCAGGCGACGCTGTGGGATTGATGATGCCGTCCTCTACGAGCCGGCGGTAGTAGTTCAGCCGGAGGGTTCCATGGGAAGTGTGCCCCCGGAGATCGGCGGCAACGAGGGAGGTTGCGACGGTCGCCGCAGTGTCCTTTGGGATCCCGATGGACGAGAGCACCTCCGTAGCAAACGTCTCCAGCGCTGTCGGGTCAATACGGATCATTGTAGGGCCGTGCCAGGTCCTGCGAGATAAATCATTGCGGCCGGACTCCCCAGGACCGGTCCGAGTCAATCTGCCCGGGGCAGGTGAAACACCCCAGCAGGGTTCAGACACTGTTAGTGACCACGCGGGTAAAACAGCCCACAGATGGTTTCCCAGGTTCGGTCAAGAAAATATTGAACCCTTTACCGCAAGGTCAGGTGAACCGAGAATGAGAACGAAAGGCGGCTGGAACGAAGGCACCTGGTCGCCGGACCGCCCGAGTGGGTCACCCTGAGCGTACCCAGTTTCCCCCGAGATGACTGACCCTCTCCGGCGGTCATGAATTATCATGATTGGTCGGGTTCAGAGATGTGTTTCGAGGTTTGCAACCACCTCGTCCGTCGTAGCACCTCCACCCAAATCGGGGGTCCGTGGTGCGTCTGGATCGGCAAGTTGACTCTTTACAGCCGTCTTCAACTCGGTCGCGGCCGCTGATGCCCCCGATTCTTCAAGCAGCATCGCTCCGGACAGGACCGTGGCAAGCGGGTTCGCGGTTTCCTCACCTGCGATATCAGGCGCTGAACCGTGAACTGGTTCGAACATGGAGGGATACTCACCATCGATGTTGATATTTCCGGACGGCGCCAGGCCCAGACTTCCAGTGATGATGGCACCGATATCAGTCAGAATATCCCCGAAGAGGTTCGATGTAACAATGACGTCAAACTCTTCGGGCCGTCGAACGAGATCCATCGCCGCCGCATCCACGAGGATCCGTTCAACGTCGACGTCCGCAAACTCCGAGCTCACTTCCTCAACCACCTGGTCCCAGAACACCATCGAGTGGGCCTGAGCATTGGATTTCGTCACGGTCGTCAATTGCCCCTCTCGTCTCGAAGCGGTCTCGAATGCAGCCCTGACGACCGCCTCAGTACCGGTCCTGGTAAAGACTGCGCTTTGAACCGCAACCTCGTGGCCAAATCCGGCATGTTCGCGACCACCGACGTCAGCATATTCCCCCTCGGTGTTCTCTCTGAATACCACAAAATCGATATCGTCTGCTTCATATCCCCGCAGAGGGGAATCGACCCCGTCGTACAGGATCGACGGCCGTTTGCAAACTTGTTGATTGAATCCCTTTCTGATCGGAAGCAGCAGTCCGTGGAGGGTGACGTGGTCAGGAACGTCCGGATGCCCGACGGCACCGAGAAGGATGCTATCATGGCGAGCAAGTCTATCAAGACCGTCGTCCGGCATTAGCGATCCGTCCCTCTCATACCGTCCTGTCCCCCAGTCGTAGGTCGTCGTGGTGAGTTCGTGGCCGTGAGTGGCGGCCACCTGGCGAACGATCGGGAGTGCCGCATCAACGACAGTCGGTCCGATACCATCACCTGGAATGACGGCGACGTCGTGATTCATGGGTGAATCCCCGAGAGCAGCGATAAAAACCTGAGGACCGCCGATAGTCAACCCTCGGCCACCTGAGATTGACAGTCCAGCTAATCCCGGAACCGCTTGACGGTGGCTTCGTCGATCTCGATCCCGAGTCCGGGTCCGTCAGGGACTGGTACCACCGGGCCCTGGTTCCGAATCGGGTCGACAGCGAGCTCCTCGCGGATCGGGTTGGGCGTGCGGTCGAATTCCAGGAGCGGGGCCCCTTGAAGTGTGGCGAGTACTTGGAGACTGGCTGACAGCGCGATCGAACTTCCGAACACGTGAGGGTAGGTGGATAAGCCTGCGGCCGACCCGATTTCCGCTGCCCGGCGGGTGGACGTCACTCCGCCAGCACTCGTCACGTCCGGTTGAATGACGTCCGCGGCGCCGATGTCCGCGACCGTTCGGAATTCCGGCGCAAAAGCCCAACATTCACCGCCCGCGATCGGAACTTCGGTCTGCTCGTTTAACCGTCCGTATGCATGAAGTCGGTCGGAGGGAAGCGGTTCCTCGAAAAACGTTACCCCGAGTTCACTCAGCCCGGCCGCAACCCTCCGGGCCGCTGGAAGCGTGTATGCTTGGTTGGCGTCCGCCATGAGGGAGACCTCAGGACCGACGGTTTCCCGAACCGCCCGGACCAGCTCGACGTCACGGTCAGGTCCCCAGCCGAAATGGCGTTCGAGTCCGATTTTGAGTTTCAACGCGTCGAAGCCTCGATCGACGTGCGTCTTGGCCTCTTCGACGACAGATTCACGAACTCGCTGGAAGCTCCCTGTGCGTGGCCAAAAATGGCCCGTCGCGTATGCAGACACCTCGTCCCGCCGACGCCCTCCCAACAGCTTGGCAATCGAAGTCGCCGTCTCCTTGCCACGGAGATCCCACAGAGCGATGTCGACGCCACTGATTACACTAGCGGGAATCCAGGAGTGGTAGGACGACCGGAGATCGAACACCAGGTCGTCGTGGATGCGTTCGACGTCGGCAGCGTCACGCCCGTTGAGGAAGGGACCGACACGCGTCTCGATCAGCTCCCGGTTCCCGGCGACCGGTCCCCAGCACTCGCCCCAGCCGGTCGCCCCGTCGGCAGTCTCGACTCGGACCAGGCAATACTCGCGATCCGTGATCCACTTTTGTGCGTTCGCGAACGGTTCATCGAGCTCGCGCCGCAGCGGGATCGGGTCTACACTCCGAATCTCCATAGCCCGTGTGCAGTCCGTTCTGGGAAAAATCCCAGTTTGGCACAGGGGGCCGAGGAACATCTGGCGAGTGACGGCTACTCCTCCCTGAAGCCGGGTCCCCATCGGCCTGAAGTACGGTGAGTGGGAATTATACCCTTCCGGAAGGTGTTTGACGATAATGCCACATCCGGTGCGGGGGCAGGTCGAACTGTCCGAGGAACAACGGCTCGTCCGGAAGAGTATCCGGGAAATCTGTGCCGAGTTCGACGATGCCTACTGGCGCGAGCGGTCAGCCTCTGGCAAGTACCCACACGAGTTCGTTGACACGCTCGCAGAGGAGGGATGGCTCGGGGCACTCATCCCACTGGAGTACGGCGGGGCAGGGATGTCGACACCTGAAGTCGTGGTGATGATGGAAGAAATCGCCGCGAGTGGGGGCGGGTTCAGTGCCGCTCAGGCGATCCATGGTGGCATCTACAACACGACCCCGATAGTGAATTATGCGAGCGAGGAACTGAAGCGGGACTTACTACCGAAAGTGGCCGACGGCGAGACATCAATTCAGGCCTTCGGCTTGACTGAACCGAACGCGGGCTCGGACTCTACCTCGATGGAGACGTTCGCTGAGCGAGACGGGGATCACTATGTTATCAATGGCCAGAAGATCTGGATTTCCAGAGTCGACGTCTCGGATTACATCCTGCTTATCGCGCGGACCTCGCGCAGAGAAGAGGTCGATAAACGAACGGAGGGGATTTCCATGTTCCTCGTGGATCTCGATGAGGCTCTCGCCAGCGGTGGCTTGGAAATCGAAGCGATCGACAAGACCGTTAGCGAGTTCGTCCATTCGTTCGAAATGTGGTTCCAGGACCTCCGCATCCCTGCAACAAGCCTGATCGGAGAGGAAGGACAGGGGTTCTACCAGGTCCTGGATGGCCTCAACGAAGAGCGGCTTGCGATCGCGGCCGAGTGCCTTGGCCTCGGAGAACTCGCAGTTGAGGCGGGCGCCAGCTATGCGCGTGAGCGTGAGGTGTTTGGCCAACCGATCGGGGCGAATCAGGCCATCCAGCATCCGCTTGCCGAAGCTCACACTAGGGTCCAGGCGGCCAAGCAACTCACATACCACGCAGCAAAACGCGCTGACGACTTCGGCCGGGAGCAGCTCGGGGCGTATGCCAACACCGCGAAATTCCTGGCCGCGGACGCGGCCTTCGAGGCGGCTGATGCTGCTGTCCAGACACACGGCGGGTTCGGTGTTTCCCGGGAGTACGACGTCGAACGGTACCTGAGGGAGGCCCGACTCACACGGCTCGTTCCCATCACCCAGGAGCTCGCGTTGAACTACATCGGGGAGAAAGTCCTTGACCTGCCGCGCTCGTACTGAAAACTGTCGGGCGGATAGAGGCGGGCTCACAGCGATCCGCCGCTGACAGTGTCGCCAGGCTGATCAGCGGTCGTTGTGAGGAGGAAGCTCCCCAGTACGTGGCTCGGGGGTGCGGCCTCCGAGGCCTTTGATTGTCGTGAGTTCGCCCGGGTTTCTCGGAACGGTCCTTGGCACCCTCTGGCTACCGATCCTCCAGGAGCGCGTCGAGGGACTTGATGCGCTCGACCGGCCGTCGTCCCTCCGGCGGGTCACCGATCGCGATGAGGCGGGCGGGCTCATCGAACGGGTTGTGGAGCACGTGAGCGACCCCCTCTTCGAAACAAACCGCCTCATGCTTCCCTAATTCAAAGGTGTCATCGGGCGCTTCGACCTGGATCCGCCCCGAGACCACGTAAAAGAACTCCCGCTGATCCGGGTGTCGATGGTAGGCGTTTTGTGACAGTCGATCACCCGGAGAGAGGTCGGCAATATTGAAGTTGTAGGCGTCGATGTCGAAGACCGGTGACAACTCCCATCTAGTGCCTGGCTTCTCCGAGTTTGGGGGAATGGCATCCACGTCGTGATGGACGTACCCGGTACCCTCGTGTTCCGGCAGGGGATGGTCATCTTTCATGTATGCGGAGGTTCGCCGAACTGACGGGTCCCAGACGAGCCTCTCCTGGAATACCGATCCCAGCAGACCGGGCGGATCACTCTGTCAGTCCTCGGATGGACCCGCCCCGAACGTGGCCGGGAGACCTCTGAGTGGCCCGAGATCCTGCCGGTTCGGACCGTCCTTCGAGCCGTGGGTTCGACCCGCTCAATTCTGTCTCTCAGTTTGGAATTCGGGGTGATTCGGGGACAGGAGGTCTTCTCGATGACTCGCATGACACCCGGCGTTGCCATATCGGGGGGCGCAGTCTCGGCAGGCGGTTCAGTCGCCATAGGACCGTGAACTGTTCCCTGGCATAAAGAGGCCTCTGTACGAAACCCTTCGAGTCCGTGAAGCGGATCAGAGATAGTCCGGTACTGACGTGACGGCGAGCTGAGGGCGGCCGTCTAGGTCCGCAGGAAAGCCGGAGAGGGGGACATTCTCCGCGCCGTGAACGGCGCGGCTTCCCCGTCCCCCCGAAGGCGGAAGCGGTGGGACCGTCCGTTCACGCACCGACGAGTGTAGGGAGTGCCACGCCCCGGTACGCCTCTCCGGTGAGGGATTCGGCAGTGCCTCGGTTGTTTTGCGTCGGTATCCTCGCCGCTCCCGTTGGGAAATCCGTGCGAGAGTCGTCTCGGAATCCCGAAATCATCCGAGTGTCCCGACAGAGGACGCTTGTGCCGCCTCGGGTGGGTGTGTACCCGGGCGCGACCGGCAAACAGTCCCGCTGTGACGCGATTCACGCCCCGCTCGAAGGCCGTGATTCTCTCGCTGAAAGGAAATAGAAGCGCTCAAACTCACTGATCCCTGTTTGCGCTCGCCCCCGCACACAGTGGCAAAGCCAACTTGATAGGACGTGAAACCCATTGGCATGACCGTTTCGCAGGAGCATATTCACGGGCATGAGTGATGCCGTGCCGCCGAGACCCTGTCCGAAGCATCCTCTGTAGGACTGGACCGCTCAGGAAGCGAGGTCGTGGTCAGGTGGTACTGGAGTTGCTCCCGCTCGCACTCGTTACCCAGAGGCCGGTGGCCGGAGTCGACACACCCGCATCGAGGGCAGCCCGTTCCCCGGCGATTCGGCCGAACACGGCTGCGTTGGTCAGCCCTGTCCCCCCAGGATAGTTGTCGTAGAACAGCCCGCCAGTGCTGTTACCCGCGGCATACAGGCCGTCGATAGGGTGACCTGTCGTGTCCAGAACTTCAGCATCCGGGCTCTGGTCCACACCGCCGAAAGTGAACGTGATCCCACCGGTAACTGCGTAGGCGTAATACGGCGGCGTTTCAAGCGGAATCGCCCAGTTCGATTTCGGGGGAGCGATATCAGTAGCAGCGTTCCCGTCGAGTTCATCAGGTTCGAACGGCCCTGAGGGTGCACAAGCAGCGTTATACTCGCGGACGGTGCGAACGGCCTTCGATGGCCGCTCAACCTCAGTCTCCTCCAATAGGTCCTCGAGTCTTCGGGCCTTCGTGGGGTCTGACGGGCCGGTTGCCCAAACGTGGTCGTTCATGCGATCGTCGAGAATAATGAAGCCAACATGGCCCGGCTGCTCGAAGATGAGTCGACCGAATTTCGCGTAAGTGTGTGCTCTCGCGTCCTCACCCTCGTCGACGAAGCGCTCCCCCTCGCGGTTCAAAATCACCCCGTATTGGTACCCGTCCACACGGTTGGCCCCGCCCTCTGCGTCAGGCGACCCGGCGTCGATCAGCGCCATGTGTGCACCGGACCATTGTCCCACCGGCCGGGCTCCCACATCAAGCGCCATGTCGATCGCCTCACCGGTATTGTACGGACTGCCGCGGACCTTCATCTCCCCGTAGCCGGGACCGTAGTAGGTTGTCCGCTTTTCGGGGTTGGATTCGTAGCCCCCGGCCGCCAGGACGACTGCTCGAGCGTCGAACTCGACGTTTCCGCGCGGAAGTGAAGCCCGGACCCCACGGATCTGCCCGTCTCCTGTCTCGACCAGTTCGCGCGCAGTGGCGTTGTACACAACATTCCCCCCCTGGTGGGTCACGGTCTGGACGAGCGTGTTCACCATTTCTGCACCGTCCATCCAGGTGCGTGCCGCGGTGTAGCCCACGTTCGGGGGGTCCATTTCCCACTCGACACCGTGGGTAGTCAACCACTCAATGGTTGGGCCGGAACAGTCCACTACTCGCCGCGCCAGGTCAGGGTCAGCCTTCCCACTCGTCTGGTGGTTGATATCGGCGTAGAAATCGTCCGGCGTGTAGTCCGGCACGTCGAACTGGTACCCCCACTCCGTCAGGTCACACTCGGTCGAAGCGACTCTGAATGACTCCGTGTAGCGAGTTTGTCCGCCCTTCTTTTCTGGGGAGGTTTTTTCCAGGATCGTCACATCCGCTCCCAGCTCACCGGCTCGCACGGCCGCCGCTAATCCCGCCATCCCACAGCCAACGACGAGCACGTCCGTCTCGCGCCGTTCGCAAACCTCCATACTCATACCTCGGTCAGTAACGCCGGTCAATAATATATCCGTGGCTCCTGACGGTAGTCGAAACGTTATCTTGTCCCAGTCCGTGGAGGGAGGTATGAATCCAGGAGCGAAGTTTCGAAATTTGGTCCAGGCAGACGGAATCCTCCGGGTCCTCGGTGCGTTCGACGGCCTCTCAGCGAAACTCGTGGAAAGGGCTGGCGGAGAGGTCGTCTACATGAGCGGGTCGGCAGTATCGACGAGTGTTCACGGGATGCCGGATGTCGGGATGACAACCATGTCTGAAATGATCGATCGCGCCCGGAGTCTTACCGAGTCCGTCGACGTGCCGGTGTTCTGCGATGCAGATACTGGTTACGGCAATCCCCTGAACGTTCGCCGAACAGTCGAGAGATTCGAAGCTGCCGGGGTCGCAGCCATCCACATCGAAGACCAGGAATCCCCGAAACAATGCGGTCACTTCGACGGGAAGCGGCTCATCCCGACCGAGGAAATGGTTCGCAAGGTGGAAGCCGCCGTCGATATCCGGGAAGACATCGTGATCGTCGCTCGAACTGACGCCGCCGCTGTCAACGGGCTTACGGACGCGATCGACCGCGCACGGGCCTACCGGGACGCGGGAGCGGAAGTCCTCTTCATCGAGGCACCGGAATCTGAAAGTGAGTTACGTGAGGTGGCTCAATCGTTCCCAGAAACACCCGTGCTTGTCAACATGGTTGAAGGAGGAAACACCCCGTTATTGACCTCAGAGGAACTCCGGCAACTCGGGTTCGACATCGCTCTGTATCCCACGACAGCTCAGAAGGCTGCCGCGTACGCGATGCGCGAGGTTTACCGAGAAATCCTCGACGAGGGGAGCCAAGAACGCCTCTTGGATCGGCTCCTGACCTGGGAAGAGCGGGATGACATTACGGGGTTGGAACGGATTCGCGAGCTCGAGCAGAGATATGCGATCGAGAGAGGCGGGCCAGCCGAATCGACGAGCGAGTGACCCTCGAAGAACGCTCCTTGCATATCGCGGTGTAACTCCACGGTAGCCGTTCGAACAAAGGTTTTTACACGGGAGTCCGTCCGTCCCCACATGATCGGGACCCGAATCTGGTGGTTGAAGCAGGGTGCCCTGGTCGTGACAGTTTTTGGAGGCTTCCTTGCAATCGCTGGAATCTACGGTCTGTTTGCCAACCCCGGGATGCGTGCCGGAGTCGTCCTCGTGCTCGGATGCCTCATCCTGGGTGGTGGGGGACTCGCTTGGCGTCGGCTCGAGAGACATGATACGATCGACAAACTGGAGGAGGCGATTTACGGCCCCGAGTACTGACCCTGTGCCGATGAGCACCGAGACCCCTCTCCACGCTCCGGCGCCTCGGGAGGTCATCCAGTTGATCGAACCCACGAAATCCGTGGCTCCACAGACGGAGGAGTTATTGGACCGCGACGCCAGTGTCCTACGTGTTCCAGGACGCCACTGAACAGTTGGGGTTGGAAAGACCGAGAGTCTCCCCAGGGAGTATGACCCGTGTCCGGTAATAACGTCACCGAAACCACGGGCCGACTGCGACGGTCGGGAGTCGTCCTGTCGCGTTATTTCAGACGCCTCCTCTCCCCCCCTCTCCCGGGGGACGGGTTCCTGCTGGTCGGGTTTTTGGAAGGGCTCATCGGGTGGAGTCTCAGCTACCTGTTCCTCCGAAACCCCGGGCTTGCTCCCTTCGGACTGGTTCCATCCATCGTCGGAATTTGGGTGCTGTTGACGGTAGGAATCGTCTTCGTCGGTATCACATACACCGCGCCGACGGTCCGCCGCAATCGGGTCTGGCTGGTCTGGGGCGCACTCAACGTGCTGGCTACAGTGGTCAACCTAATTGCGCTTGCGGGTGGTCTTCCTTCGTCCCTGCTCGCGTATGCCTACTGGCATCCCTGGATAGCGGTCTTGGGCATCGGATACCTCGTGACCGCGGTCGACAACTGGCAAAGTCCTCAAATCCGACGGCAGGAACGGCTTGTGTACGCTGCCTCCGGAATCGGCGCTCTGCTCGTCCTTCTGGTCAGCATCACGGCCGCCCCACCTGTCATCGTTGGTTATCCGTTCGTGATCGGAGGGGTCCTCCACCTATTCCCGATAGGGTACGACGTGATGGCGGACGCGTTGCTGATCGCGCGTCGACAATGACGCTCGGAGTGAAACCGCCGGCCATCGGGTGACTGATACCAGCCCCAATGGTTGAATGTGTGCGCCACGAATCGACGAGCGTCTTTCATGTATCAGACAATACTGCTCCCGACGGACGGGAGCGAGGCGGCGGCTGATGCTGCCGCACACGCGTTTAGTCTCGCTGAACGCTACGATGCTGTGGTCCACGTCCTCTCCGTCGTCGAGTTGGCAGGGGGACTCGATACCGTCGGACGCGATGACGAAAAACTCGACCGTCTCAGGGAAGAGCGGAAGGCCGCCGCCGAAACGCTGATCGAAGAGGTGGCACCCGACTCAGTCGAGGTTTCGACCGCTGTCGAAGCAGGGAGCCCCGCCAGGGTTATCACCGATTACGGCACCACCAACGGTGCGGATTTAATCGTGATGAGTACCCATGCCCGAAGCGGGGCTGGACGATTCCTGTTCGGGAGCATTACTGAACGAGTCATTCGCGACGGGGACATACCTGTCCTTGCCGTCCAGCGTACCTGACGAAGGCTTACCTCCAGTCGGCAGGTTCCTGCGTGCTGTTCGCAGGTCCGTTGGGCCAATACTAGAGGACGAAAACGAAGATGGAGATCTCGGTGTTCGTCCAGCACTGATTTGGCCGGGTGTCCATCTCGTGTCTGAGTTTGTACTGACTGACACGTCTCCTGGTGTCGTGTGCGTTGGGGAGTCCTCAATGGAAGCCGGTTCGAACCGCCGGCTCCGAAACAGCAAGGTAACATGGGTACACATGCCTGCAGGATGGGGTGGTATCGGCGACTCACGGACCGTCTCGTGGGTCAGGGAATCTCTCGTGATTTGGCAATCCTCGCCGGAACACAGACGGTCGCGGCCTTCGGTGCCGGATTAATCATCCCTCTGCTTGCCCCGCTCCTCGCCGAACTTCCAGACCCCCTGTTCCCCGCCAGGCTGTTCGGCCTCCCGGTCACGACCGAACTCCAGGTGGGGATTCTCTTTTCGGTTTTCGGCATTATCCGCTCGGCGTTCCAGGTTCCGATGGGACGGTTGTCGGATTATATCGGGGTCCGGAAGCCGTTCCTGGAGGCGGGCATGCTTGCCAGTGCCGTGACGCTGTATATCTACGGGGTTGTCGGGACCGTCGGAGCCCTCATCACGGTCCGTGCGCTCCAGGGCATTGCGCTCGCTGTATCGACACCAGCGCTGTTTGCCATCGTTGAAAGCGTTACCGTCCAAGACACTCGCGGCGGGAGCATGGGGTTTTTCTCGACGATGCGGACCCTGGGGTGGGGGGTCGGGCCAATCGTCGGGGGTGTGCTCGTGGACCTCTATAGTCTCTCGCTAGCGTTTACCGTGGGGGCGATCCTGACCGGTCTTGCCGTCGTGGCTATCCATTTGTGGGTGCCGGAAGCCCCGCCCGGTCCGGAGCCCGATCCAGAGCAACCGATCGTCACCGATGGGGCACCAGCGCGGGGAGACGTGTTGTACCTGTTCTCAAGCCGACGTCAGGCGTCGACACTGTTGGGGTTGGGTCTCGCGCTTGTCACGCTCATGATGGGGTTTTCGGCGGTCGTCGCCATGGAAAATCCGATCCTGGAGCGAATCGGTGGAACCAAAGCGGGGTTCGGGATCGTGTTCGCGATAACGACTCTCACCCGCCTCGTCGTCCAGTTCCCGGTCGGCATCGCCTCAGACCGGGTCGGACGCAAAGTGTTCATCGTCTGGGGTCTCCTCTTGAGCGCGCCGCTCGTGGGGTTGATGGGATACGCACAGAGCTTGATAGAATTCGTTGCCCTCCGAGGCGTCCTAGGGATCGCACTGGCGGGGGTAATCGCTCCCGCATACGCCCTGGCTGCGGATGTAGTTGATGACCACCGCGCTGGCGAGCAGATGGCCGTGGTGACGACCGCGTTCAGTGTCGGGTTCGCGTTCGGCCCGTTGCTCGCTGGCGGTGTCGCGTTCCTCGGATTTGCAGTCCCGTTCCTCGTGGCCGCCGTTCTCACTGTTATCGGTGGCGTCACGGTATGGATGCTGGTTGCGGAACCGGATTGAACCTCCATCCGAACGGTATCGAACGGTGTTGACCAGTCGTTCTGCCGCAGTCACGGATCGATCCGAGATGCGCTGAGAGCGGGGGGACCCGTCCGTCGTCGTGTGTGGACTCACCTGTCAGCGAGACCGGTGGACCGGCCCCGGGGGGTGGTTGTACTTCACTTCCCCCTCGCTGCGGGCCGCCCACATCCCCCGTCAGTTCCTGGTCTCCGGTGTCTGAATAGTGGATGATCGACCGGACTGACCTCTCATCAATCAAAGGGTCGCTCCGGATGCTGGAACAGGGGGACCGGACCTTACGTATGCCGAGCCACTATCGCGATGGACGGCCGAGTGAACCGTTCTCGGAGAGTCCGGAATCCTGGCGTGGGTCACCCTCAACTCAGGGTTGTTGTGTCTGTCGAACCACACTTCGGGCACCGGGTGAGGTCACCGAGTTGTGGATGTGTGGTGGTCTCCCATTCGTCACTCCCTGCCACCGTTTCGAAGCCACAGTTCCGACACTTCGTCCCGGACACGGCGGGTGATTCGCGGGACATAATGACATCTTCAAAGCGCTTGGACTAATGCTTTCTCCCGCGTGGTGTCTTGTGGCATCGAAGCGGCGTCTTTCATCGGCGGTCCCGGGTCGTTCCGTTACGGACCCGAGGGCATACTGCGTCTTCAGTCGTCGGGGTTCGGTTTGGACGAGGAGACTGGTGTGTACACTTGTCGGGAAAACAATAGCCCAACGGGGATGCAGACACAGAAGACGAGACCAGCCAAAAGGGCAAAGGCCTCTCTGAGACTGGCAACGTCGCCGATGTACCCGATGACGGCCGGCGAGACGGACGAGAACAGCAACACTGCGGTCCAGAGATAGCCGAACGTCCGTCCTTCCCGTTCTGCAGGAGTGATGTCAGAGACCAGGGCATCCCGTGCTGGGTTCAGGCTCCACAGACTCGCTCCAAGCAATAACAGTATCACAAACAGGAAGATCGGACTCGTGGGGATCATGGCGAGCGACAGCAGCCCGACACCTCCGATCATTGCCAGAGTGATGAGGACCTTCCGGTGATCGACGGAGTCCACCAACCGTCCTGTCCCCAGCTGGACGACGCCGGCAGTCAGCAGCAGCGCAGAGTAGTAGAAACTTGCCGTCGATTCGGGGGTGACTTGGATGCCTCCAACGACGAACGAATACCCGTATTCGCTGGTGATGAACTCGGTCAGGAACACGTTCACCCCCGAGGTCGCGATGATCAATAACAGGAAGGCGGCGAACACTGCGACCATGGGATACGCGTACTGTCGTCGGTCCCTCTCGGCTCCCCTAGGCTTCGGGTCCTCCACGCTTGAAGCGTCCGCCGATGACCGGTCCGGTCGGGTCTCGAAGCCTCCCAGCACTACGAGCAAGTACGCTGCGTAGCCGATACCCAAGAGCCCGAATCCAGCGATGATGGATCGCCACCCGACCACGAGTAGAGCCGCTCCCACGAGTGCGGGTGCAGTTCCATCTCCGAAGGACCTGGCAGATCCCCACATCCCGAGCACCGTCCCTTTCCGTTCGCCACTGACGTTTTGGCTGATGAGTGGGTATCCGGCTGGATGCAGAGTGCTTGATCCGATACCGGCGCCGATCATAACGACTAGGAGTGTCACGAACTGCCCCGTGACCGTCGTCCCCAGGAGGGCAAGTTCCCGATCCAGGATTCGGAGTCCGGGAAGCCATGCGAACAGAAGGAAACAGACCCCGATCAACCCGATCCCGGCCGGAAGCATGAGGCGCCTGTCGTATTGGTCCGAGAGGTATCCCATCGGGGCTTGGCCGACCGCCGATCCGAAGGACCGGGCTCCCAGCAGCAACCCGAGCTTCCAGAGCGGGAATCCGAATACGACAGCCCAAATCGGAACCAGTGGGGGGAACACACGCTTCAGGAGATGGTCCATCCCGTGGGCGCCACTGATCGTTAGGGCGAATCGCCATTCGTCGGGGTCCATTCGACCCGCAATGGCGCCAGCGTGCTCAAAACGGTTCTGGAAGGATGATGGGCACCCTTCCACGCACCCAGCATCCTTCTTAGCGACGGTCCGATCCGGTCGGTCGTTCAGCGGCCAGCGCCTGACAGCAGACGGACTACCCTAGCCTCGGGGCTATCGGTCCGTGATCTGCTGTCGGACGACCAGCTACGATGATCGGGTGCTTCGGATCCTGTCTCTCCTGGACCTCTCACGCCCAAGATTGGTCCCGAGGATGGTAGCTCGGGAAGTAGTTCGAGATATCCGTGGTAGTTACGATCCCGACGATCTCCCCACTCTCGTCCGTCACTGGGAGTTTCTTGATCGTATGGCGTTTCATCTTCTCCGCTGCCTCCTCGATGCGTGCCGAACTCTCGACCGTAATTAGCGACGTGGACGCGACCTCACTGACTGACGTCGACGGGTCTTTGCCATCTGCTACCAACCCGACGACGTCGGTTTCGGTTACGATGCCAACGATTTCATCCTCGGCCTCTACGAGAAGCGATCCGATTCGGTCACGAAACAAGCTATCCGCGGCCTCCGCCACCGTTTGGTCCGCGCTGATCGTAGTAACTGGCCTGGTCATCACGTCGGTAACGGTGGCTGAAACCTCGGCATCAGACATGTATATACCTACGTTGGAGACATGATAAATCGTTGGTCCACACACGCGGATCTTCGGGTCATCCACCACCCGACAGGGTCACCCAGAGCCCAATCAGGTGAAGTCCGGAGCCCATAGCGAAGGCGGCGATCAAAACCAAAAGCGGGAGCACGTTCTGGTTTCGCTGGTTCCGTCGGGCGTAGCCACCGATGACGCTGGCTCCGATGACTGACAGGAGGACGAGGAGCACGTGGACGGTTACGGTCGATTGAAACATCTGCGAAGGGAGAGGAAGGTAACTAAACGGCCTTGTCGTCGACTGTCGGAATACCCGTTCCGTCAGAATAGCGGCCACAGTCTCGGCACACTCCAAGCGGGGTTGGAACTTCTTTTGTGCCGTACTCCTCCGTGCTGGTCCCCCGTCGGAGATCCGTCACCGTGGTTTCCTTATCGACCACGCCGAACGGGGTTGATAAGTCCAGTTCGGAAGCCGCGTCGGCGACAGTCAGACCGACAGTGTCTACAGCTCGGCCTGGGCGGACGCGACCCCCACAATCCGGACACCGGGAAAAAGACCGCTCATCCGTTTCCGGGGGTGCAGATCCGAGGACTCCGCGGAGCCGATATTTCGTCCCTGTATGTAAATCGAACAGCGGGTCCGTACCTGGAGCGACCAGGACCTCGATCTCGTCGCCGTCCTCGGTCCGACAGAGGAGTCGGCGGATCCTCGTTCCGTCGACGTCCAATGGGAGTCGTGAGACGAACTCGACCGTAACCTCGGTGCG
>CAZCXJ010000018.1:0-14257 GCA_964502585.1 uncultured Candidatus Halobonum sp. | reverse complement strand
TTCCGTCGACGTCCAATGGGAGTCGTGAGACGAACTCGACCGTAACCTCGGTGCGTGTTCCGTCGGCAATGTCTGAGTCTGGGGTTGACATGGGTTATGTCCCGTTTGGTCCGTCCGCGGCAGGGTGGTGTGCGTCCCGGCAGCCTTCGAGTGCCGGGACGCACACAGTCACCAGTTGGTGCTTCTGCGAACGTCCCACACGGACCCTTTCCATTGAGGTGTCTTAAAATCTTTGGCTACTACCACTACGTAGAATAATATATCATTACAAACTACGTTAGAGTGTCTTTTTTCCAAAATTCGGGACTCTCGTATCCCCTCTCGATGAAAACACCATTCGGCTGTAGACTATCGAGCCGATACAATCATTACACCGTGTCTCCATAGTCCAACATCGTCCGATGTCAATGGATGCTGATGAAACGTTGTTGCGCGCCCTCCGTCAGCACAATCCATGGTGGCAACAGGGCACCGAGGCCTTCGCTCTCCCGGCCAATCTAAAAAGCGATTTCTATCCGATGGCTCGGCCGCGAGGGGGACAAGGACCCATCGAAACAGATCCGTTGTTTGGACTGGTCGGCCGCGAGGGGGTCGGGAAGACGACCCTTCTGAAACAGTTCATCCACCATCGGCTCACAGAAGGGGATGCCCCCGCTCAGTTCCTCTATCTCCCCTTCGACGCGGACCCCTTGCATCAGCTCCAGTCGGATGAACAACTCCGACGGGCTGTTCGGTACTATGAGAGTCGGGTATTGGGCCGGGTGGACACGGATCGTCACTTCCTCATTCTCGATGACGTCCACCGAATCGAACATCCGAACAAGCCTACCGTCGAGGGCTGGGGAACTCCCGTGGAGGAACTCTTGGATGAAAATAAGGATCGTCACATCGTCGTGACTGCCAGTGCCCGCGTCCAGGTGGATCGGGAACTGAACCGGGTCGGACTCGATTCGGCGGTGTACAGGGTTCATACGGTACTCCCCGAGAAGTTTCGAGACTATCTGTACGCCCTGTATCCGGAACTGGAAGAGGACGACGTCCGGGTCAGCCCGACCTCACTTCGGACTGGCGAGGCGAGTTTGCCCGCGGTCCTGGAGGGAGCTGAGGTGGAAGCGTTCGTCGATGAGCTCCGATCGAAACGTGACCGAGTGGCGGACGGGGAGCGGCGCATCCAGTCTCAAGTGCTCGAATACCTCGCAATGGGCGGGACGATCAGCTACGCCCAAGATGGCGCGATCGCCTCGGCCGCGGAACTCTCCCCCGATGATTACCTCCGTCTTCGGGATCAGTTACGGGATGCCCTCTACCAAGAGATTCCGAGTTTCGAATCCATCCAGACGATTGCGGACCTCGAACGGCTCTGCGCACTGGCGGCTCGTACGTGCGGTAGCGAAGCGTTTCGGTTCCAGCACCTGGTCGATCTGTTCGACGTTGATCGCCGGACGCTGGTGGACAGCTACATCCCAGCGCTTTCGGCGTTGTATATTCTGAAGGGCGTGACCGAGTACGATAACAAGCGCCCCCGGCGGGTTCGACTGTACCTTCAGGATCCAGGGCTTGCGACGGCTCTGGGACAGGAAGACACGGCCACAATGCGCAACGACTTCGAGCGGGAGGCGGGATTGGCGCGCGTCACCGCATTCGATCACACGATCCGATTCGGATTCGGCATGAAGATGGCAGCCGACAACGAGGCAAACCCGACGCTTCGGTACTGGCGCGGCACGGACGGAGAAGTCGACTTCGTGTTCGAAATCAACGGGACGCCGGTTCCGATCGGCCTCGGGTACCGTCCACGAAATCGGGACAGCTCCCTGTCCGCAATAGAGGAATTTCAGCAGGAGTACGAGGCTCCGATCGGGCTCCTGGTAGTCGGGGACACAATCGATGATACGCGACCCGTCGAGGAAATCACAGAAGGGGTTGTTCAGATCCCCTACTGGCTCTACTTGCTGATATGCTAACCCTTCTGCTCGGTGGTCTGTATCCCAGAATTTGCTAACGAACGGTCGCCTTTCAGCGTCATTTTCGTCTAGAACCAAATAGTAACGATACTTTTACAAAATATCGGTAATTAAGCCAGGGTTGCTTGGACGCCTGAGCCAAAATCCATCGAAGCGGGCGGTCCAAGGCTGCCACAGAGCCCGCCGAACGAGGTTAGGGCCATGAAACGCACGGTGTGGGAGAATTAGAACATCAGGAAAACACGGTAGACCACGACAATGATCGGGGCAAGTACACTGAGTCCGACGGTAGCACTGTTTGAAACTGTTCTGCAGACACAGGGGGAGGCGTTGGATATCATCCAGAACGATTTCCTCCTCAACTCGTCGTTCTGGGCAAACATCGCCCTAGCCGGCCTGGCGATCCTTCTGTTCGTGTACATGGGACGAAATGTACAGGATTCGCGGGCGAAACTCATCTGGGTAGCCACGCTGTTGGTCCCGCTCGTCTCTATCTCGAGTTACGTGGGGCTGGCATCCGGGTTGACCGTCGGCCTCCTCGAGATGCCAGCCGGTCACCCCCTTGCAGGTGAAGGGCCCGTCGTCTCGCCATGGGGCCGATACCTCACTTGGACCTTCTCCACCCCAGCCATCTTGGCGGCCCTCGGTCTCCTGGCTGGCACTGACCGGACGACCTTGTTCACAGCGATCACGATGGACATCGGGATGTGTATCACGGGCTTGGCCGCGGCACTGATCACGTCCTCGTTGCTGCTGCGGTGGGTCTTCTATTTCATCAGTTGCGCCTTCTTCGTGGCGGTCCTGTACATCCTGTTGGTGGAGTGGCCCTCGGACGCCGCTGAGGCGGGAACTCAGGAGATCTTCAGCACCCTAAAGACACTTACTGTCGTTCTCTGGCTGGGGTATCCGATCCTCTGGGCACTCGGGTCCGAGGGATTGGCGATTCTGAGCGTCGGCATCACCTCGTGGGGGTACTCCGGACTCGATATCCTCGCGAAGTACGTGTTTGCGTTCCTCCTGCTCCGATGGGTTGGCAACAACGAGTCCGTCGTTGCCGGGTCGGGAGCCGGAGCCGTATCCGGGGCCGCTACGGCCGACGACTGAACGCTTTACACTCCAGGAACAGGATTCTCCGGCGTCGATCGCTCCATTCGAGGTCTGAATGTACAACGGGAACGGTCCGAAGGCCCGCCTGTTCACCCTTGGGATGAAACAGGGACCCTTGAGGTCCTCCCCGTCCTGAAGGGGGGCGTTGCGCCTGCTTCAACATAGTCGGCAGGCCCCTTACCGGCAGCCTGTCGCGGTCGAAGCGAGATCCATCGGCGCTACTGTCCTGGCCAAGGGCCACTCTGTCGTGGGCCGGATGTCCGATATCGGACCGGCGAACGCTCGAGCGGGGATCCCGGACCGTGCCGGATGCTGAATCGTGGCCAGTATAGTATCCCGAGTTCGGTCGGTCTGGGAGTCAGGGCTCCGGATACGGGTCTAGTCGGTGCTCATCAATCTGATCAAACTCTCGGGTGAGTCAGCCGACACTAAAGCTGCAAGCCATGACGAAGCTTCTACAGCGCGTCTGAACGACTGATTGCGGGTGTACACCCTCTCCCGGCGAAACGCAATGTAGTCGTTGTGTGGATCGAATAGGAAAGTGATAAGCGAATCTGGGACACTGGTCGGGTCATGACGGACGATTCCGATCGGGATCTCCTCGAAGAACTAGCCAGCCTTCCAACCCTTGCCCATCCGGTCGTGTCCCCGGACAAGGACGAGATTGCGTTCTACTATGACATCACCGGTCGTAACGAACTCCAGGTCCTTGATCTCGAGACGGGCGACACGACGCAGTGGAGCGACGGCGAGGTTCCGCGCAACGCTCGGTGGTTCGTCAAGTGGGACGCCAACGGGGACCGTGTGTTCTTCCATCTCGACAACGACGGGAACGAACAGAACGACATCCACGCGATTGACCGGGATGGAGCCGTCCAGCCCGTCGTCGAGTCCGCAGGCCAGAACGTACTTCATGATGTCGCCCCCGACGGAGACTATCTGTTCGTCGGATCGAACCGAGAGGGTCAGATGAATCTCTATCGACATCCTATCGGGTCCGGGACCCCAACCAAACTGACGGACTACGAACGGGCCGTCTGGGGGAGCACCCTTTCGCCCGACGGCGAACGCCTCGCCTTCTCGACGAACGAAACTGACGACTTTGACAATCGGGACGTGTACGTTTCCGAGGCCGACGGGTCCAATCCCCGAAACCTCAAAATCGGCGACGTGGGGGCCGAAGCCATGCCGATCGATTGGGGCCCCGATGGTGGGCGCTTGCTGGTGGCCGACAACTCCGAAGACCTGACTCGCGGTGGAATCTATGATCTCCAGGCAGGTTCGGTACGGTGGTTGGGTGATTTGACATACGAGGAAACGCCGGTGGCGTTCACCGACGATGGGAGCCGGGTCCTTGCCACCCGGACGCGGGACGCCTCGACCATGCCGGTCGTCTTCGACGTAGAGACCGGCGAGGCCTCCGAGTTCGACCTTCGGGAAGGGGTCGCCGGGTTCGGGACAGACGGCGAGACTTTCCTTCGTGGGGACCGGGTCCTACTCACGCACACGACGCCCACCCGACGCCCGGAACTCATCGCGTACGATCTCGACACTGGAGAGCGTGAGCCGTTGATCGAGGCGGAGTACGGCCCTTTCTCGCCCGAGGACTTCGCGGACGCCACGTACTTCACGTTCGATTCGGACGGTGTTCCGGAGACGCCGGCAGAGGCAGTCGATCATCCGCCCTCAGAGACCCTGGAGATCGGAGCACTCCTCTACGACTCAGGCCGGCGACCCTCGCCCTTGATCGTCAATCCACACGGCGGTCCGCGGGGCCGCGACGACAAGTCCTTCGACCTTTATACGCAGTTCCTCGTGCACCACGGGTTTTCGGTTCTCAAAGTGAATTACCGCGGATCGACAGGCCGAGGACGCGACTACGTGGAACGACTTATCGATGACTGGGGCGGGGCTGAACAGGGCGACGTCGCCGCCGGAACGGAGTACGCCCTGGAGACCAACGACTGGCTCGATCCGAATAGGGTCGTCGTCTTCGGCGGCTCGTACGGGGGTTACTCGGCGTACTGGCAGGTGGTCCAGTATCCCACCCTGTATGAGGCAGGCATCGCCTGGATCGGGCTGACCGACTTGGAGGACATGTACGAGAACACGATGCCACACTTCCGGACGGAGCTGATGGAGAAGTATCTGGGGACTCCCGAGGAGAATCCAGAACTCTACCAGGAACGATCCCCGGTCAATCACGTCGAAAACGTCTCGTGTCCGTTGCTTTTGGTTCACGGTGTCAACGACCGGCGCGTCCCAGTTTCACAGGCCCGGATATTCAGGGATGCCCTCCGAGAATCCGGATACGAGGAGGGGAAAGACGCGGGGTTCGAGTATCACGAACTCGGGAAAGAGGGGCATGCATCCTCGGACATTGACCAGAAAAAGCGATTCTTCCGACTGCTCGAGGATTTCCTCGACCGTCGGGTCGGGACGATGACTGAACCGACTGTAAGCGACTGATCCTGGCGGAGCGTGGGCGTCGAAGCTTTCGGCCGTCACCCCAGATCCCTCGACCGGTCCCCCAGCACACGGATTGGGGAGAACTTTTGCCATCCCGGGCGAGACTACAGGGGGGAGAAAGCCTCGATGGAACTTACCGTCATCGGTATCGGGGAAGCTGGTGGCCAGATACTGGACCGCCTACTGGAACGGGACCGGGAGACAGGACAGGGGGTCGTGGGGGCGACCGTCGCTGTCAACTCCGCGAAGGCCGATTTGGCTCGCCTGGAACACGTTCCTGAAGAGCGACGGGTTCTGGTCGGTCGGTCGCAGGTCAAAGGCCATGGAGTGGGGACGGATAATCTCCTCGGTGCCCAAATCGTGAAAAACGACCTCGATACCGTCGAGTCGGTGCTTGAATCGACCGTATTCGACCGGACCGACGCCGTAGTATTGATCGCGGGTCTCGGGGGTGGGACCGGGTCCGGGGGCACGCCGGTGCTCGCTCCGCGCCTGCAAGACCTGTTTGACGGTCCGGTGTACGGCCTCGGGGTCCTTCCTGCAACTGAAGAGGGACGAACGTACGCCGTGAATGCGACCCGCTCGGTCCGAACACTGGTCGATGAGGTCGACGGGTTGATCCTCTTCGATAACGATGCCTGGTCGGGGACGGACGATCCTGTCGAGAACCATTACGACTACATGAACGAGGAACTGGTCACTCGCCTCGAACTCATGTTTCGCCCTGATGAGGCGGGGACTCAAGCCACGCTCCCGAACCAGGTGCCTCAGAGGCAGGCACTCATCGACCCGACCGATGTCCGAACCGTTCTGACCAACGGGATTGCGAGTGTGGGACGGGCCGTCGACGAAGTCTCCACCAGTGGCGCCTCGGAGGAGAACGGGTTCCTCTCGGGGTTGTTCGGAAGCAGCGAGACCGAGCCTGCCACCGAGCAGCCAGGGTCGCGGCTGCGGGCGTCGCGGTTGGTCCGTCAGGCGGCGTTAGGCCGTCTCACGCTTGCTACGGAGTTCGAGCCCGTGGAACGGGCGATGGTCCTGCTGACCGGCCCGCCTGACCATTATCACCCTGAAGGAATAGCTGACGCGCACGACTGGATCGAGGACCGAATCGGCGGGACGGAAGTGCGGAGTGGGTACCTGCCGATCCAGACTGCGACGTCCGTCACGGCTACAGTGGTACTTGCTGGGATGGGGAGCGCCCCGAGGCTGGAGGAACTCAGCAGGCAAGCGATCGAAGCCTTCGACGAGCTCGAAGGGAGCCGAGCGACCGAGCGCGGCCTGCTCGCGGAACTCGACATCGACGGGACCGAGCCTTCCGAGGAGGAATCCGAGTCGGAGGAGGATTCGTCTCGGGAATCGCTGTTTTGACCCCAATGTTGATCACAGTTCTCTGGTGTGGTTGACAGTCGGGCGATCGGCCTCGGGCAGTATCCTTTCGCTCAACCGTGCTAGATGGGTGCTTCAAGAGGTCCGGGTCCCCCGTCCGACGGTCTCCTCTCCTCGAGCGGTACGAGATCCCGGTCGGAATCGGGGCATTCAGGAGTATCCGCCGGCGACATGTCGGTATGGAACCAGACGGAACGCGGGAGAATGTCGTTCCCGGCACGGACGAAACGCTCGACACCCCGGACGTCCGTGGGTACGACTTCCGGGGTGAGTTCGATTTCGACGCACTCATGCAGGCCTACGCAACCACCGGGTTTCAGGCCACTCACCTCGCCGAAGGGATCGACATTGCCGAACGGATGCGGGCGGAGGATGCGACGGTGTATCTGGCCTTCACGTCGAACATCATTTCATCCGGACTTCGCGAGACTGTCGCCTACCTCGTCAGGGAGAACCTGGTCGACGTTCTGATTACGACATCCGGGTCGTTGACCGAGGACGTGATCAAAACGGAAAAGCCGTTCAAGATGGGCGATTGGAATGCAGACGAGGCCGAATTGCGGGAGCGAGGTATCAACCGCCTCGGCAACATCTTCGTTCCCTCGGACCGGTACGTCTGGCTCGAGGAGTATCTCTACGATTTTTTCGACGACTTCTTCGCTGAGGAGTCGATACGGACCCCGACCGAGTTCGCCCGCGAACTCGGGGCGACACTGGACGATGAGGACTCCGTGCTCGCGGCTGCGGCGGAGAACGACATCCCGGTCTACTGTCCGGCGTTAACGGATGCTGAAATAGGCAACTTCCTCTACTATTACAAGCAAGGTGGCGGCCCCGACGTCGGGATCGAGATCACCGACGACTACGATGCCCTGATCGAAGAGGGACTGTTGGCCGACACGACCGGTCTCATCGTCGTCGGCGGGGGGTTACCGAAACACCACGCAATCATGACGAACCTCTTTCGAGGTGGCGCCGACTACGCGGTGTACATCTCCACCGGAATGGAGGGCGACGGGTCGCTGTCAGGTGCACCCCCGGACGAAGCCGTCTCTTGGGGGAAGATTAAGGCCGATGAACGGAATCATGTCCAGGTCCAAGCGGAGGCGACACTCGTGTTCCCTCTTCTTGTCGCCGGGGCCTTCGCCGAGTAGGCCGGGCAGCCCGGGACGGCTACCGTCCCATCTCCGCCAGAGTCACTGGTATCGATTCGCTCCCCTCGCGGCGGGTCACCGCTCGGGATGGACGGGGGCGTCGAATCCGCCCCTAATCAGCGGTTTCGCGATGTGTCGCCTAGCACAGGGTGGAACCTCGTACCAGCCCTGTTCGAGGTTCCGGGTGATGGGAACGGCCACCTTTCCCGGGGCATCAGTATTACAGTCCCGACAGCGGTAGCCCTGGTTCCGCCCGACCGATTCCATCGATCGGTCACACCGTGGGCATCTTGGGGGGGTGGGTTGTGTTTGGACCAAGTCCCTGACGGCGAACTTCTCTAACTTGATGGTCCCGTCAGTGAACTCCCCGGCGACGGTCAGTTCGTCTCCGGGACGCAGATTCCGGACGTCGTCCCGGAACCGCTTGGTCGGTTCGAACGCGACGCAGGCGACCGTTCGTCCCGGAGCCTCCCTGTTTGAGGGTGCTCCCGGGTTCCGGACATCGGACGGGTGGGTGATGTCAAAAAAGACGTGGCCGCCGGCTCGCGTCTCGGGTGGTGTAGTAACTATGCCATCGACCCGGTACCCCCGCCCCTCGACGAGGTCTCCGATCTTTCCCGACCTGAGGTGCGCGTCCGTCCCTTGATTCGTCAAAAAGGTTGATTCGTACGCCGGGGGTTCGCTGTGGATGGCATCCGAAACCGCCCGGCAGGCCTCGACCAGGTCGCCACGAATCCCATAGAGCACCGGCCCAGGTGCGCTTGGAACACACACGGCTTCCGCTTCGGATCGGTCGACCGTGTCCCACGTCGTCGGGTACTGATCTTCCGCCGCGTCGAACACGCTTTCGTCTTCGACAAGCCGAGGCGTCCCACAGCGATCGAGGTCGCGGTAGGCAAGATGTTCGATCGTCCACTCGTCGAACGCGGCCCAGGCTCCGACGGCTGCGAGCGCCCCGATCCGTCCATGACCGGTCCGCCCGGGGTGGCCATCGGACGCATCCATCGGGCCGTGTTTCCATCCGAGCGAGTCGAGAAGGTCGAGCGCGTCCTCAAGTGAGTGCACCCGCCGGAGGGCCGTTCGGGCAAACCTCGCCACCGGGGATGGAATCGCGTCAGGAGCACAGTCCGCGGTCACGACACCCGGGGATGTACCAGTATCGGCGACTGCGAACTCCTCGACCGTCCGAGATGCCACCGCCCACGCGGATTCCGGGTCCAAGTCCGTATGGATCGCCAGCGCAGCGTTCCCCCTCGTCTTCCGCTCTATGGCCGGATTGAGACGGACAAGAAGGCGTCTCTCGACCGTCCCACCCCTGCCAATAATCCGCTCCGCAAGCCGGGTGGCGACGTACGTCGTACACATCCCCCGTTCGCGGGAGTCGGTGTCGTCCAGCCCGATAACCGTCACACCCGGAGTCGCGGGGTGAGGTTCAAATTCGTTTCGAGTCGTTCCCCCCGGATTCCCGGTCCCTTGCCCAGTCAGTCCAAGCTGCCGGTCTGTTCCCCCGGCCCCTGCGCGTGCGGCGGCGTTTCGATCCTCGCGAATCGATTTATCGCGCATTAACCGGCAGCATGAACGGGGTAATACCCGCCGGCCCTAACTCGGGAAATCTCAATCTGCCTATGATCGTGTCTCACCGACGACGTCTGTTGTCAGAAGGGATCCTTTCGAGTCGGTGATCGTGATAATCGGGCCGTTGTTTTCGTATATGAGGAGTTGCCTCGATACCGCTCTTCGTCAGGTTGCCTGGTCCGTGCCGGCAGCCTCGGAACCCCCTTTTGCCGGAGCGTATTTTCCGGTCGCTGCGACCAACCAGATGATGACGACGTAGGTCTGGAGGATCAGAAGGATTCCGCTGAAGGCTACCGAATAATTGAGCGGAAGGAGCCCAGTAAACCCGGACAACTCTACAAGCCAGGCCACCAAGAGTGAGGCGAGTAGCAGTTCAGCCGCGTAGTTTTGTATCCATACACCCAAGTTTCCGGAGAGGTCATCCATGTCGGCTTGTTCGCTCATCATATGGATTACCACCCAGTTGATAATCGTAAGGGACCTCCTATGATCGTATCTCGACCGAAACACGGGCCGAATTCCGTTCGGGTATCCCCGGAACCCCTGTTAAGCATCGTCAGGTCAGGGCTACACCCTGACGACTGCCAGCATCCGTCCAAGGGAACGGCAGGCCGATCCTGAAACAGTTCGGCACCGACGAGGCGGCCGTCGATACCAAAAAAGCCATCGAGTGTCTCCGATTCCCCACCGACTCGCCTAGATCAGGAAGCCAGATGGTCGAACACGCGGGCTTCGACCTTCTGGAGGTGTTCGGTGACGGTGCCGACACTGAGATCGATCCGATCGGCGATCTCCTCGTGGGTCGCTTGCCGCGGTGAGTCGTAGTAGCCCAACTCCCGTGCTGCTGCGAGCACCTCCTGTTGGCGTGCGGTCAGCAACGCGTCGACGTCATCGCTCGGGTAGGGCCCGAGCCGTTCGACTGTCACGTCGACACTGTCGGGGACAGCAGTAATGGCGTCCTGTAATACCGCGTTCGTTTCACCGATCATCTCTACCCGCAGTCGGCCATCGCTGGTGCCTTCGATCGGGAATTCGAAGAACACTTCGTACCTTCGCGGGATTTGCAGGAACGCTCTGATCGCAGTCGGCGGCTGCACGTGTAAAAACACGAGCGCACTATTGCCGTCGTCGTCCTGTGAAAGCGTGTAATCGAGCGCGTCCTCGCCACCTGCGAGCATCGTCTCTAGCTTGCTCAAATTCCCGCTCACCCGACCGAGCAATACCATCGTCTCGTCTTCGAGAACATTGAGGTGGTAGATACGTTCTCTATTGATTTCGGCATTTTCGAATATCCTGTCTTGGAGGTGTGACCCCGCAGTGTGGTCAACGAGCAACGTCGTCGCTCTCATGTCTGTCTCTTCCAACCCTGTACCTATCAATACACCCGGGACACGGTATTTAAACACCAGATAATCCTAGGCAGCTTCGCCATCGTCGTCCCTACCCTATCGGAGAGTATGGGAGGGACTTCACCAGATATGGACCACGGCGAATCAAGGACGCTGAGCGCGCTTCAGACGGTGCTTGGACTCGTGATGGTGGCGAGCGGCGTGACGAAACTCGTCGGCAGGGAGGGACAAGTGCGGAACTTCGAGCGATGGGGTTACCCGCAGTGGTTCCGGGTGACGACCGGTGGAACGGAGACGCTGGGCGGATTGGGATTGCTCGTGGGGTTGTGCTCCCCACAGCTGACCACTCTTGGTGGCAGCCTCGTCGTCGGCGCGATGGCCGGTGCAGTGTACACGCACCTGCTGCGCGTCGACGACCCGGCTTCGGAGGCAGCGAAGCCGGGCGCGTTGCTCGCCGTTGCCGCGCTCGTGACTGGGCGGGGACTCCGTCGTCTACAGAGCACCGACGCGGATGAATCCGATCCTCGTACCGCCGATGTCCGGGAGGATTCGGATGACTGAGAACACGGAGACGGACGTGCTAATCGTTGGCGCAGGACCGACCGGACTAACCGCCGCCATCGAGCTCGGTCGACGCGGCGTGGACTGCCGGGTTATCGAGAAAAAATCCAGCGCCGTCGAGAGTTCGCGTGCACTCGCCATTCAGCCTCGCACGCTCCAGGCCTTCGATGACATGGGCGTACTGGAGCGCATCCTCGACGAGGGATTCAGAGTCACTGGTGCATCGGTCTACGAGGGAGCCAGCGAACTCTTCCGGCTGGACATGGACGAACTTTCCGGAACGCCGTACCCGTTCGTCTGGTGGCTACCGCAGAATCGTACCGAGTGCATCCTCCGCGACCGACTGGCGGAATTGGGCGTCGAGGTGGAATACGAGCGCGAACTGACCGGGTTCGGCCAGTACCGCACGTCGGTCACGGCCCGGGTCGAGGACGCCAGTGAGGTGGGTGACACAGATGGCAGCGAGGAGAGTGCTACGGCCGACCGCGCCGGCAACCTCGAGGAGATAACCGCCGAGTGGCTGCTGGGCTGTGATGGCGCGCACAGTCGCGTCCGCAGGACGCTTGGCCGGAAAATGAAAGGCGAGACGACGGCCCAGGAGATTCTGGTCGCGGACGTGGCACTAGACTGGGAACGCCCGGGCGAGGAGGGCGCTATCTGGCTACACGAGAACGGTGTCGCCGCCGTCCTGCCGATGGAGGGCAAGTACAACTGGCGACTGTTCCTCGACGTAACGCCGATTCCTGAACCGTACCGGCCCGACGCGACGAGGGACGAGCTCCAGCGCATCCTCCGGAATCGGACGAGCTATCCCGACGTCAGCGTCACCGAGACGCTCTGGACGTCGAACTACGTAGCCAACCAGCGGATGGTCGAGACGTACCGTCACGGCCGCGTGTTTCTGTCCGGCGACGCCGCCCACGTCCACAACCCCCTCGGCGGGCAGGGGATGAACCTCGGCATCGGGGACGCGTACAATCTCGCCTGGAAGCTCGCGCTCGTCCAAGAGGCGAACGCGCCCGAGCGCCTGCTCGATACGTACGACGAGGAACGCATTCCGGTCGCTGCGGCCGTCATCCGGGAGACTGGATTGTCCGGCTCGCTGTTGATTACGGCCAATCCCGCCGTCAAGAGCGTACGGAACAACGTGATTCCGCGAGTGGTCGACCTTGGGCCGGTACAGCGACGGATTTTCCAATCGATGTCGATGCTGAAGACGAACTATCGCGGGCGTTCGCTCTCCGCGGTCGACGTGCAGTCACCGTTTTCCGGCCTGTTCAGTGGCTCCTGGAGCGACGCCGTTGGACGGGCACGCAGCGACTGGACTGCGCCAAAGGCGGGCGACCGCGCCCCCGACGTACCCTGTCGTCGTCCCGACGGCACTGAGACGTCACTGTACGAACTCGTCCACCGCCGTTCCGAGTTCGTCCTGCTACTGTTCGCGGGATCGGACGGTGATGGGCGGACGCTCATATCAATCGCACGCGCACTCGACCGCGAGTTCGTCCACCCGATCCTAATAGTCCACGACACACGGGAGCAGCCAGAGTTCGAAGGTGTGACAGTCGTCGACGACGACGGGCGGTTCCACGACCGATACGGTGCCGTCCGCCCGACGCTGTATCTCCTCCGGCCCGACGACCACGTCGGGCTCCGAGTTCAGCCAGCCCGACGGGAAGCGCTCGACGCGTACTTCGAGGAGTGGATGCCTCCTGAAGACGGGCGGGGGAATCATTCGGGGGCAGTCGGACCGCCGTTGGCCGCTGGTTAAAAGCCGCCGAGCATGCGCTGCACCAGTCTCTGGGCAGTAGCGCCACACTGTCCAGTGAGTGCAATGATGAAACGAACGCACCTTCGAACCGACGGTGGCGTCCCGACGACGTCCGATCTCACCGGCCAGGTGGCAGTGGTCTCCGGCGGAACCGACGGCATCGGCAAGGCGACCGCGACGAAACTCGCCGGCGCAGAGTCACAGGTCGAAGTGTTCGAACACTTGGGGTACCCCCAGTGGTTCCGGCTTCTCACCGGCGGGCTCGAACTCCTGGCCGGAGCCGGCCTGTTGGTCAGCCTGGTACTCCAGCCCCGGCTGGCGCTCGGCGGGAGTGTCCTCGCCATCGTCGTCCTGATCGGCGCGCTCGGGTCTCACGTCCGGGCGGGTGATTCACCCGGTGAGATGATCCCCGCGGCTGTCCTGCTTGTGTTGGCCCTGGTGGTGACCTGGAATCGGACTGTGGGGCCAGCGTGACGACGTCCGATCGAATCGTCCACGATAGACGCCCCGAACGGAACGTCTCACTCCGGTGCCATGCCCTTCGCAGCGAGTTCGGCCAGCGCAGACTCCGACTTCCGAGCTCGTTCGGGTTCGACGTCCATCTCGTCGAGAACGTGATCGGCCTTCGTGAACTGTACCTCAGCGTACTCGACGAGTTGTAGCCGATTGCCCCACGGATCACGAACGTCACATCCGCTGGTGGAGAGCCGCTCAACGTCCGTGTCGTCCAGCCGTTGTTGGCTTGCATCGAGATCATCGACCACGAGTCCGAAGTGTCGAATCGCGTCTGCGGAGTCGGGCGCGGCGTCGGTCTCGCTCAGGGCGATGAACTGGTCATCGATGTCGATGAACGCCCCTGACGACGAGCGTCCACGGAGTTCGAACTCGAAAAACCGCCCGTACCACTCGAGCGCGGCATCG
>CAZCXJ010000017.1:13928-36734 GCA_964502585.1 uncultured Candidatus Halobonum sp. | reverse complement strand
CCGTGTTCAGGCCGGACGGACCCGCGGAGGAGTGGCGGCACAAACCTCCGGACGGTCGCCGGCTGGAACCCCAACGCTGAGGCTCGACGGAAGAGGTGAACTTGCGGCCGCCGACTCCCTCGTCACATTCCCATATCGTCCGCGGGCGACGGGACCGGTAACTCGTGGGGAGCGACCCCGAGCAACTCGGCTGCATGGTCGAGTGCCATATCGAACCCGTAATATCGCTCCAGTTCGTCCCCGTCGACGCCAGTTCGAACCTTCAACATCGCATATCCCTCGACGTTCTGGACGACCGCTGCCGTCTGCCCGTCGGAGACGAACTCCAGTACCCGTTCTGACTCCGTCTCAAAGTATCGTGCGGTGATCCCGTCCTGCTCCAGTTCGACACGCTCGGTCCCGGCGTGGTCTTCCATACGACCAGTTGGGCTCCCGTCCACTCGACGGTTGCGATTCGACGGCACGGGTGACCGCGGGTCCGGCGGATGAAAAGCCGAAACGGTGAAACGCCCGCCTCGCGCACCATCATGCAGTGACGCTCACGAAACGGATCATTCCCTGTATCGACGTCGACCTGGACGAGGAGGGGAACGCAGCAGTATACACCGGGGTCAACTTCGAAAACCTCCGTTGGTCGGGCGACCCGGTCGAGCTGGCCCGGAAATACAATGCGGCTGGTGCCGACGAGTTCGTGTTCCTCGATATCACAGCCAGTGCGGAAGGACGGGAGACGATGCTGGATACGGTCTCGGCCGTCGCGGACGAGTGTTTCATCCCTCTCACGGTGGGCGGCGGCATCCGGACACGCGACGATATCAAGGAGACGCTCCGGGCAGGGGCGGACAAAGTAAGTATCAACACCGGCGCGCTCGAACGGCCGAACCTGGTCAACGAAGGGGCGGCGGCGTTCGGGAGTCAGTGTATCGTTATCTCCGTGGACGCGCGTCGGCGATACGACGAGGCCGGGGAATACTACGAGCCCGTGAATGGGGAATCCTGTTGGTTCGAGTGCACGGTCAAGGGCGGGCGGGAAGGAACTGGCCGAGACGTCATCGAATGGGCCGTCGAAGCGGCCGAACGCGGGGCTGGCGAACTGTTCGTCAATTCTATCGATGCCGACGGAACCAAGGACGGCTACGACATCCCGCTCACGCGGGCCGTCTGCGATAGTGTCCCCACGCCAGTCATCGCTTCTTCGGGGTGTGGGGGACCGGAGGACGCCTACGAGGTGTTCACCGAGGCGGGTGCTGATGCCGCCCTCGCGGCCTCTATCTTCCATTTCGAGGAGTACACCGTCGGTGATGTCAAGGAGTACCTCGCCGAACGTGACGTTCCCGTCCGATTGTAGCAGCTTCAGGTGACGTAGACCGGCAGTCTAACCACGGGACCGTCCGGACGGCGGTAACTCGCTGCGGGATCTGGGGGAACGGAACCACCCGGGCGTCCGCGACTCCCCGTCGCCGAGCGGGTGTCTGCCCGGTTCCGATACGGCCCGGCGAATCCCTTTTTTCTCCGCCTCGCAAACGTCTCGGCCGTGCCCTCCCCCGCCGTCGCCGTTCTGATCGGGCAGAATCCCACGGAGACCGGCAGATTCCTTCTCGTCGCGGCCGTATTAGCGGTGGTCGCCGTCATCGGATGGCCGCTGGCAGCCGGCACGCCCCTCCGGGACCCCGTCGTCGGTCCTTACTCCATCGCGGCGTTGTCCCTGTACCTGATTCCGATCGTCCTCGCGGCCGTCCAAGCATATCGGAACGACGGGATTCTCGTCTCGTGGTTGCTGGCGACCGCGCCCGTCACCGCGCTCTCGTTGGTCCTCTCTGTGGACCTGGGGCTGTACGTTGCGGTGTATCGGGCAACGTGGGCGACCATCACCGTCGGCTTCCTCTTCGGACTCATCGGGTTCGTCGCCGGCCGAACCGCCCTCCGGGTTCGTCGACACCGGGGGGCGACTCCGGCGGACCCCGTGCGCGATCCGGACACGACGGGGGTTCCTTCTTACGGTCCGCGGTCGTACGCCCAGGCAATGGGCGCAGATACCCCAGCGAACTATGCAGCCGAGTTGCGTGCCGAGCGGTCCAGGAAGGACGAGTTCTTCAGGGACCACCCAAAATCTCCGATCCCGGCTGAGGATCGCCCCGGCTTCGACGGGCTTCGGTACTTCGACCCCGATCCGAACTACCGTCTCGAACTGGACCTTCACGAGCACGACGAGGTCACCGAACTACGCGTTGAGACCACCCAGGACGGCGAACAGACGTATCTCCGATGGGGCGAGTTCCGCTTCGAAGCCGACGGCGTCGAGACGAGCCTTCAGGCGTACAAGCCGTCCCCAGAGGCCGACCGGCTGTGGGTTCCGTTTCGGGATGCCACGAGCGGTGAGGAGACGTACGGTGCCGGTCGCTACCTCGATCTGGAAGACCCCGACGACCGGACGGATGACGGGAAGTGGATCCTGGACTTCAATCGGGCGTACAGTCCGTACTGCGCGTACTCGGACGCGTACGAGTGTCCTCTGGTCCCGTCGGAAAACCATCTCGATGTGCCGATCCGTGCGGGGGAGAAGACCCCAGCTCTGTCTTCCACGCGAGACTGAGACGGCACAAGCGGAAGCCCACCCCTGAAGGGGTGGGAGGACGTCACGCAGTAATCCTCGGGTGGCTGCCGCGCGGATGGCGCCCTCAAACCGCCTCGGCGAACGCGTCGTCCAGCGTGTCGTAGAGTTCGGCGGTTTGCTCCCCGATACGGTCCGCGCCTTGCCCAAGTGCGTCGAGCGGATCGACCGACCCGTCCGTCTTGACCGACAGAATGGGTTCGGTTTGACCGCCGGACTGTTCCGGATTCATGTCGTACGTCGCAGCACTGACGCCGTCCGTTTCGAGAAGCGCCCCTTTCAGGACGTTCATGAAGGTGTGATCCTCACCCGCGATTTCGATCCTCAGGTTGGTATCCGTTTTCTCAATGACGCGTAGTTCCATATCTTGAATTCGCCGAGACCGGGTTTCAGTGTTGCGTTCCTTCGGAACCAGCCACGTTCAGCGAACGGGTCGAGCGCCTCCAGCGGCGTGAGACTACCTTTTTGATGGGCCCTGCCAACCGAAACCTATGGACATCGCCGTTGTGGGACCGGACCCGGCTAGCGAGGCTCTTCGAGCGGCTTTCGCCGATGTCGATGTAAACGTCATGACGGTCGAGCCCGATCTGCTCGACGGATTCGATTTCGCAGCCGTCGTAGGGACCGCCGGTGACGGGATCTTTCGGGCGGCGAATGCTGCCCTCGACCGATGGGTGGCCGTGGAAGTGGGAGGTATCGGGGGCCACGCGTTCGAAGAGCTCGACGCCGCGGTTACCCTGTTCGACTCCGAGAGCGGTTGCTACGCGTGTCTTCGCGACCGCGTGGCGGCAAACCTCGATCCCGAAGACGAAGTCGCGGAGCCGCGTGGGATCAAAAGCGCGGTCAGATACGCCGGGGCGCTGGCCGGTCGGCGGGCGATCCGATACCTCTCGGGCGAGGCAATCGCCGGGACGGTCGCCGAAGTTCCCGGCACCGTCAGGGAGTTCCTCCCTTCGCCGGGATGCGGATGTGGTCCGGTCTCGGAGGAGTTCCAACTCTCACACAGGACCGTCGCGCTGGACCACGCGCTGGACCGAGCCGAGCGGGCCGTGGACGAGCGCGTGGGGGTCCTCCGGAATGTCGGCGAACGCGAATCGTTCCCGCTTCCGTATTACGTCGCTGCCACGGCGGACACCTCCCCCTTTTCTGATGCGCGATGTGCGGAGTTCGCTGCCGGGGTCGCCCCGGACTGGGACACCGCGTTCATGAAGGCGCTCGGTGAAGGGTTGGAACGTTACGCTGCGGGGGTGTATCGAACGGACGGGTTTCGCGAGGCTCCTTCGGAGGCCCTCGAGGTGTCGGTCTCCGTCGACCGGTTCGTTCGTCCGGATACGCATCCCACGCCCGCTCCGACCGACGCGATCAGATGGGTCAGGGGACGCGAGTTAGGGACCGGTGATCAAGCCTGGCTGCCCGCCGAGTTCGTCGTATTCCCGCCTCCGACGGAACGGTACGCTCCTGCGATCACCACCGGGCTCGGATTGGGCAACTCAACGATCGAAGCCGTTCTCGCGGGGCTGTACGAGACGATCGAACGCGATGCGATCATGCTTGCCTGGTACTCGACGTTCGACCCGCTCGGCCTGGAGGTGACGAACTCGACGTACCAGACCGTTGCCGCCCGCGCCAGGTCCGAGGGTCTCACCGCCACGGCCTTGCTCGTCACTCAGGACGTGGATGTCCCCGTCGTGGCGGCGGCGGTTCACCGGGACGCTGACTGGCCACGCTTCGCCGCCGGCTCCGCGGCCGACCTCGACCCGGGGACCGCCGCGGCCGACGCCCTCACAGAAGCGCTCCAGAACTGGATCGAACTGCGCGCCATGGGCCCGGAACAGGCGACCGACGAGGAGGGGGCCATCGGCGAACACGCGTCCTTCTCCTCGTCAGCCAGAGAGTTCTTCACTCCCGATGCCACGGTGTCTGCGGAATCGGTCGGTGGAAACGCCCCCGACGAGTCGGATGAACCGCTCAGCGGCACGGACGAACTCGACGCGGTCCTGTCCCGGCTCGACGCGACGGAGCTTGAGGCCTACGCCGCACGGCTGACGACACGCGACTTGGACGGCCTCGGGTTCGAGGCGGTTCGAACCCTGGTCCCGGGGGCACAACCGCTCTTTACCGGTGATCCGTTCTTCGGCGACCGCTTGGGGACCGTTACTGATTCGATGGGGTTCGACCCGCGGCCCGATCGACCCTTCCATCCGTTCCCGTAGCGGCCGTCCGCGGGCGGTCGCGTTCGTGCGAACACTTAACAGTCGTCGTTCGAAATCCGGGGACAAGCGTGCCCCCGTACGAGCGTATTCTCGTCCCGACGGACGGATCGGTCGGGGTCGAGCGGGCAATCCGCCACGCGGTCGATCTGGCGGTCGAACACGGTGCCGAGGTGAACGCTCTGTATGTCGTAAACTCCGGTGCGTACGTCGGGACACCGATGGAGTCGGCCGGGCAGGGGGTCGATCAACTCCTCCGTGAGGAGGCCGAGAAAGCCGTCGAAGAAGTAGCCGCGGTGTGTGACGACTACGAGGTGCCCGTCGAAACGGCCATCCTCAATGGCTCACCCAGTCGCGAGATCGTCCAATATGCCGAAGCCGAAGATTGTGATCTGATCGTGATGGGTACCCACGGTCGAGGCGGCATCGATAGACTCCTTCTCGGGAGTGTCGCCGAGAAAGTCGTGCGTTCATCGACCGTCCCGGTCCTGACTATCCGGGTGAGCGACTGACCGGCAGGGTGCCCGGTTCGCGCCAGTCGTGACACGGCACAAGCGGAAGCCCACGGCGTTCGCCGTGGGAGCAAGTGCGGAAGCCTACTGTGCCTTCGAGCCGACCAGGAAACCACGTCCCACAGGCCCGGACGTGGCCGGTGGGACGGGGCGTCCGTCGGCCAGCCATCGAAGTCAGGGACGCTGATCGAGTCCCTCCGACTCCCCCGTTCGAGCGCGCCTGAGAGCGCCCGGTTTTCGAACGGAGCGGACGTGGGAGTCCGAGCGGGGGAGTGGCCCGCTCGGGAGTCCACTACCAAGCCCACCCCTTCAGCGGGGGGTAGCCGACCGGCCCAGAACACACGATTTATAATCGGACCCGGCGAATCCGGAGGCAAGAATGCCGAATTCTAACGGACCGCTCACAGGAACCCGGAACAAACTCTCGAACGACCCCAGAGACCGAGGAACGTCACCTCCGCAACGTGCCATCGCGGAGTTCGAAGAGGGCGAGAAGGTCCATTTGAACATCGACCCGTCGGTCCCCGAAGGACGGTTTCACCCACGGTTCAATGGTCACACCGGTACGGTCGTCGGAATGCAGGGGGCCGCGTACAAGATCTCGATTACTGACGGCGGCAAGGAGAAAACGCTCATCGCCAAACCGGCTCACCTCCGCTCACAGTCGGAATGACGATCTTCAAAGAACAACTCGACGAGGAGTACCTGACAGTAAGCGAGGCAAAGGAACTGCTGGAGGACGTCGAACAGGAACGAGCCGCGGCCGAGGATAGGGAACTCCGATACGAACTCGCACGGGCAATCGAGCACGTGAATCGGTTCGCCGTCCTGGACGCTGAGGAATCCCGTGAGTTGGTCAACGAACTCGTCGAACTCGACCAAGTCGACGAGGAGGCCGCCCATAAGATCGCCGACCTGTTACCCGAAGACCGGACGGAACTCAGGACGGTCTTCGCGAACGAGCGGTACGCGCTCGACGGCGAGGAACTCGACGAAATCCTCGATATCGTGGCGAAATACGCCTGACCCCCGCGACGACCTTTTAAGTCATGGCTCGCCGTAAGGGCGGGTATGACTGACGCGGAGCGTGCCGACCGCGATGGGGCGGAAGCTGGCACGGAGACGGACGCCGACCGCCGAATCGCGGTCGTCTTGGACTACCTCCCACACGGTCGTCCCGATGACGACCGCCCGCAGTACCAGAAATCCCCGCTCGCACACGCTATCGGCGAACGGGATTTCCTCCTATACGAGCTGACGCTCCGTGAGGATGCCGACCTGAGTATCGGTGACCGGCTCGTCGTCGAACCCACTCCCGACGATGACGTCGTCGAGTCCGTTCGCGAGCTCGATTACGACGACCTCTCCCGTGGGGCCGAACAGGAGCTGGAGTACGTCGTTGAAGAGATCGTCGACCGAAACGAAGAGCGGTTCGTTGACTTCTACAACGAAGCCCAGCCCATCACGCTGCGGCTCCATCAGTTGAACCTCCTGCCCGGGATCGGGAAGAAGCTGAGGAACAACGTACTCGATGAGCGCAAGCGCGACCCGTTCGGGTCGTTCGCGGATCTCGACGACCGGGTCTCGGGGCTTCACCGACCGAAGGAAGTGGTGATCGAACGGATCCTCGAGGAGCTCCGAGAAGACGACCTGAAATACGTGACGTTCGTCGGACGAGAAACCCCTGCTGCCGATGGTTGATTGACATCGCCGGTCCGCGGGGCGTCCCTGTGAACTTCGAAACCCGGTGCAAAGAGCTTGGACGAGAGACGACGACCGGCTCGTCGAGGGGTCGACATCGCTTCCACGACCTCGATGGAACGGATTTAGAACGGTTCGTTGACTACACGTCCTCATGACCGACTCCGATGTGACCTTTCGGGACCCCGATGCTCTGCGTCGACGGGCAGGCGTCCACGGGGATCCGCGCAGTGACCAGCACTTCCTCGTTGACGACAGGGTGCTGGACCGCCTTCCTACCTATCTACCGGAGTGGACCGACCGATCCCACTTGCTTGAAATCGGCGGCGGAACCGGTGCGCTTACCGACCGCTTGCTGGCAGCGGGCGACCGAGTTACGACGATCGAACGGGATCCCCGACTCGTCGAATTCCTCGAGACGGAGTTCGCCGATGCGATCGCGGAGGAACGGCTGACGGTCATCGAGGCCGACGCGCTAACAATCGAGCTGCCGGCGTTCACCGCGAGCGTTTCGAACCTTCCGTACGGGGTGTCCTCGGAACTCGCGTTCCGACTTCTCCCCGCTGGACGACCGCTCGTACTCACCTTTCAGCGTGAGTTCGCGGAACGAATGACCGCCTCGCCTGGCACTAGTGAGTACGGCCGACTCTCCGTCGGGGCGCAGCACTTCGCGGCCGTCGAAATCGTCGAACACGTGCCCCCGGAGGCGTTCGATCCGGCACCGGCCGTTGAAAGCGCCGTCATCAGGGCGGTTCCCCGTGACCCCGATTATGCTCTCGACGACGAGACATTCTTCCTCGAGTTCGTCAAGGCCCTGTTCACACAACGGCGAAAAACGGTCAGAAACGCCATCAGGAACACGGCACATATCTCCGGACTTGAGGACCCGGACGCGGTGGTCGCGGCGGCCGACGAGGACCTTCTGAATCGGCGACCGGGAGACCTCTCTCCCGGTGCCTTCGCGGCGCTCGCGAACCTGGCGCGTCGAGAGGGTTTCCACGACCCCGAAGCGGGTGATGGTGTATGAGCGGGAACTCCGGGGCCATCACACCGTCCGTCCTGCAGACCGGGACCCAGTTCGGCCCGCTGGTCCCGTCCGGGACGATCGAGGGGCTCCAGCGGCTCTTCCCCACGTTCGAGTCCCAGTTGCTCATCAGCCTGGTTGCCATCGTTACGCTTCTCGCGGTCGCCGAGACTGTTCGCAGGCTCGGCTGGCGTCTGAAGAACCGCTGGGAGGAGTTCGTCATCGAAGGGGCCGAGACCGCCCTGATCTCCACCCTGGCACTCATCACGGGGGTCTTCCTGATCATCGTCTGGCGGGCGACCGACGAGGTCGCGGCCGCCTGGGCTACCCTGAACATCACCCGGACGGAGATCGGCCAGGCGGTCATTAGCCTGGTCCTTCTCGTCGCCGCCTACGTCCTCACCCGGATGACCAAGCGTCTCATCCACCGTATCGCAGCCAACCGGGGGGCCATCTCCGGCCACCAGCGTGAGATCGGCCACCACCTCATCCAGGTTACCGTTTACACGGTTGCCGGACTCGCGGTGCTGTCCGTCTGGCGGATCGATATCAGCAATCTCCTTATCGGGGCCGGCTTCCTCGGGATCGTCCTCGGACTCGCGGCACGCCAAACACTCGGGGCGGTACTCGCGGGGTTCGTGGTGTTATTCTCCCGTCCGTTCTCGCTAGGTGATTGGGTCGTCATCGGCGACAACGAGGGGATCATCCAGGAAGTGACCATCGTCAACACTCGTCTGAAGACGTTCGATGACGAGGTCGTGATGATCCCGAACGATATCATCACCAGTACCGAAGTCGTCAACCGTTCTCGAACAGGGCGCCTGCGGGTCAATCTCGATGTCGGTGTCGACTACGACACGGACGTGGAGCGAGCCGCAGCGATCGCCGAGCGGGTCATGGCCGAGGCTGAGACCGTCCTTGACAAGCCGGATCCTCATGTCGTCTTAGCTGAGTTCGGGGACTCGGCGGTGATCCTCCGGCTTCGATTCTGGATCGGGGATCCGAACGCCCGGCGGAAGTGGCGGGCACAGACAGAAGTGCTTGAGGGCGTCAGAGAGGCCTTCGCGGACGCCGGCATCAAGATCCCGTTCCCACAGCGGGAACTGATGGCCCGCGAGGAAACCGACGGGTTCCGACTTTCGACGGACGGCATCCCCACGGAAGCCACATCAGACCGGGAGGAGACCGATTCACCCGGGGCGGCGGCCGACGGAGGACCCCCTGGCGACGTTGCAGACGAGTCGGACGCCTAGCGCCGATGACGGACGACTCACAGGAGTCAGGCCGCGACGACCTGGCCGCTCGACGCGGTTTGGCCGAAGAGGTGTATCCGCCGTCCGAGGATTCCGCGCTTCTCGCCGAGGTCGCTCGCGACCACGCCCGCGGACTCGTGCTTGACCTCGGAACCGGGAGCGGGTGGGTTGCCGAGCGCGTGTCCTCCTTTCCAGCGGTCAGTCGCGTCATTGGGTCGGATCTCAATCCGCACGCGTGTCGGGCCGCCCGCACACGCGGCGTCGAACCGGTTCGGGCAGACCTGCTCGCCCCTTTCCGGGGAGACACGTTCGATACTGTGCTGTTCAATCCACCGTACCTTCCCACTGTCCCCGAGATGGAACAGGACGACTGGATGGAGCAAGCCCTTTCCGGCGGTCGAACTGGTCGAGAGACCATCGAACCGTTCCTATCCGACCTCCCGCGGGTACTCTCCCCGGAGGGGATGGGGCTGCTCCTGGTCTCCAGTCTCACCGGGCTCGATGCGGTTACCGAACACGCTACGTCGCAGGGCCTGTACTCCGATATTCTGCGGCAGGACTCGTATCCATACGAGACGCTATCGGTCTTGGGGCTCCGTCCCGACGCCAGCAATAATTGACGGAAATAATTTATTTAGCAACTATTATGCGTCGTCATGCCAAACGAGCGGGTATGACACGGATCCTAGCCACGACACCGGGACTGTATCCGCTTCCGGACCCGGCGAAGCGGGAGCTCGCGGACCTCAAAGGGCATCAGAAGGGCGATCTGATTTCCGGGAGCGAGGGCTCCGAGATCGAGGCAGCGTACCAAGGGGCGCGTGCGTCGACGGTCGATGAACAGACCGACGCGGGACTCGACCGTATCGTCGAGGGACAACTCCGCTGGGACGACATGCTTGCACACCCGCTCACGGTCAACGACGCGGTCGACACCGGCGGGATCGTCCGGTACTACGACAACAACAACTTCTACAGGGATCCGCGGGTCACCGATGACCTGACGTTCTCGGGCGACGTCGCCGCCGAACTCCAACACGCGGCCGACCTGCTTGGGGACGCCGCCTCAGACAGCCTGCAGGCTGTTCTCCCTGGGCCGTACAGTCTGGCCGACCTGGCCAGTAACGAGCACTACGACGATACCGTCACGTTCCTCGACGCCGTGGCGGAGTTCCTTGCCGCGGAAGTGGACGCTTTTCCGTCGCACCGAACGTTGTATCTTCTGGAACCCTCCTACGTAGTGAACCCCCCGTCGGATGGGGTTGCGGAACGTGCAAGCGCGGCCATCGACAGGGTCGCGACCGCGACGGACGCCGAGGTGGTCGTTCACACCTACTGGGGGGCGTTTGAGGAAAAGCCGTACGCTCACCTTCTCGATGCGGGGATCGACGCGGTCGGGTACGACTTCGTCGCCGCAGACCGGGAGACGAATCGCTACTGCATCAACGAGTACGGCGCGCCCGACCAGATCGCCCTCGGGGTCGTGGACGGCCAGAACACCCGCGTGGAGTCGAGCGAGACCGTCGCCGACCGAGTCGAATGGATCGACGACCAAACGCCGGGTGTCGACCCGGACACGGTTTACCTCAGTCCGAATACGGAACTCTTCTACCTTCCAACCAACAAACACCGGGCGAAGTTGGACGCACTCGCTACGGGGGCGGCTCGCCTGCGAGACCAGTCGGCTGATGCGGAAACGGGGGTGAGAGCATGAGCCGCAATCCAGCCAACCGCGAACACTTCCGGCCGGCCGATCACCCTCACGAGCACTTCATTCCCACCACGGTAGTAGGTTCGTACAAGAAACCGAAGTGGTTGGACAGAGCCAGAGAACTCCGGGAGGACGAGACGGCCGATTTCGATTCCGGGGCGTGGGCCGAGGCAAAAGACGATGCTGCACGCCTCATCACACGTGAGCACGAACGTGCCGGCCTGGACATCGTGACCGACGGCGAGATGCGGCGGAACGAGATGGTCGAGTACTTCGCCGAGCGAATCGAGGGCTGCGAGTTCAACGGACCGGTGAAGGTCTGGGGCCACAACTACTTCGACAAACCGTCCGTCGTCGACGAGGTCGCCTACGACGACCCCTGGTTGGTCGAGGAGTTCGAGTTTACTTCGGGGGTGGCTGACACCCCGGTCAAGGTACCCATAACGGGGCCGTACACGTTGGCCCGTTGGTCGTTCAACGAGACGTACGAATCGACCGCGGCGCTGGCTTACGACTTCGCGGACCTCGTCAACCGGGAGATAGAGAAACTCGTCGCGGCCGGGGCCCGATGGATCCAGATCGACGAGCCCGCCCTCGCTCAGCACGTCGATGACCACGCCATCGTCGGGGAATGTCTCGAGCGGATCGTCGAGGATGTCCCCGAGGAGATTCGAATCGGACTGCACGTGTGCTACGGGGATTACTCCCGGATTTATCCGGAACTGAACGACTTCCCGATCGACGAATTCGACGTGGAACTGTGTAACGGTGGGTACGAGCAACTGGACGTGTTCGCGGATGGGTCGTTCGCCCCGGACCTCGCGCTGGGAGTCGTGGACGCCCACACCGCAGAGGTCGAGTCCGTCGACGAGATCGAACGGAACATCCGGCGTGGATTCGAGGTCGTGCCCCCGGAGAAGCTCACCGTCTCGCCGGACTGCGGTCTGAAGTTGCTCCCCCGCAAAGTCGCGTTCGAGAAAATGTCGAACATGGCAGAGGCCGCTCGCGCCATCGAACGAAAGCTCGACACCGGCAAGATCGATCCCGACGGCCTAGTCCCTCGAACCGCCGACTGACTCCACAGTTCGTCCCTGTCCCTTCCCCAGTCTCAGAAACTCGACGGCCGGGAGTTCGACTGTCCACCGCCAGCCAGCTCGTCCCCGCATCCCGATACGTTCATACCTCCACGCCTGTTGCCAGCTTCCACGACGAGTCGATGGTCCGTGTGCTCCACTATTCCGATATCGAGAACGTGTACGACCACCCGGAACGGGCAGCCCGGCTGGCGGGATGTCTCCGGGAACGAGGCGGGGACGACGCCCTCGTCGTCGGAACCGGGGACAACACCGCTCCGGGAGTCCTGGCACTGATCGAGCGGGGGCGACAAGCTCTCGATTTCTTCGCGGCTGCGGGGACAGACATCGAGACCTTCGGGAACCACGATTTCGACTTTGGACCGACGGCAACGCGTGAACTGGTCAAAGACTCCGCTTGTACCTGGGTCTCCGCGAACGTACGTGACGCCGCCGGCGCACCGTTCGGCCGTGAGGAGGGCGTGGTTCCCTGGACCATCGAACAGGTCGGGGGGATCAACGTGGGTCTGTTCGGCGTCACCGATTCCGCCACGGACTCGCTAAATCCGATGGCCGCGGACCTGACATTCGATGACCCATACGCCGCCGCGACTCGAGCCTGCGGCGAGCTCCGTGATGCCGGTGCGGACTTGGTCGTCGCGTGCTCACACCTGGGGGCCGGGGACGATGACCTCGCCCGGGCGACCGACGTGGATCTGGTCCTCGGAGGGCATGTCCACAGCGAGCGTGCGGAGGTCGTCGATGGCGTCCTCTGTACCCGACCGGGCGTCAACGGCGAGTTCGTATACGAGCTGGACCTGGAGCTTGAGGGCTCGCCAGGGGGCGAGGGCCGCCCGCAGGTCACCGTCACCAAACACGCCTCGCAGGATTTCCCACCCGATGGTGGCTTGCAAGCCACTCTCCGCGATCGGGCACAGACCGCCGGCCTCGACGACGTGGTCGCACACGTCGCCCCTGAAACCGGCCCGATCGATCGGACGGAGCCGACCATCCACGGCGGCGAATCGCGGATCGGAAACTTCGTCGCCGACGCGTACCGCTGGGCCGGCGATGCCGACGTCGGCTTGCAGAACTCCGGGGGCATCCGGGCTGGCGACCCTCTTGAGGGGGCCGTCACGGTCGCGGACCTCATCAGCGTGATCCCGTTCGAAGAGCCTGTCGTCACCGTCTCTGTTACGGGGGACCGGCTCCGGGAGATCTTCAGACAGATGAGCGCGTCGGTCGTCGATTTTGGGGAGCCCGGATGGTGGCACGGCCACTTGAGTGGTGCGTCGGTCGTTTGGGACACGGAGCAGGACCGGCTCCTGGAAGCACGCGTGGACGACGATCCGATCGATCCGGAGCGCCGCTACACGGTTGCGACTGCGGAATACCTGCTTCACTCCGATCACGAGTTTCCAGCCATCGACAGCAGCCATCGCGTCGACGAACACGGCGTGCAACACGAGGTCCTGGCGGCCTATGCCCGGGAGAACGGAATCGATCCTTCCATCGAGAGCCGGATCACCCAAGTCTCCGACACCGAACCCCCGGAGCAGGGGTACCGGGGTGAGTGAGCAAGCGATAGGCGTTTGAGTGCCGACGCGTACCCTCTGACGATGACGCTCGTGCTCGTTCCGGTCCGCTACCCTCTCTCTCAGCATTCGAAGGCGACGCTCCAGCGGGCCATCGAGATCGCCGAGGAACGTGACGCTGACCTCACCGTATTCCACGTCGATCTGTACCAGGAGGGCCGTCACGTGACCCAGACGGAATTGAAACGCTCGATCGAACAGGAGATCGGGGAGCTTCCGAGAGCCCGATTCCTTGTCAGACGCGGGTTTCTCGTGGAAGAGACGATCCTTGAGGAAGCAGTCGAGGAGGAGGCGGACGTAGTCGTGATCGGCTCAAAACAGGAGGGTCGGTTCCGGAGCCTTCTTCGACGGGTGTTGCCCTCACCTGATATCGACGAGTACCTCGCGGAACGGTACGACTGTTCGGTCGTGACCGTCGACTTCGACGGATCCACCGAGAAGGCCGATGCCTGAGGATTCGTCCCCACCCGACAGCGGTGGCGATGGGACTGGATACGATGCAGAGGGGATCGCTACCGGCCTCGACGCACCATTCGACATCGAATTCCACGACACCATCGGGTCCAGTAACGACCGTGCCCGGGACCTCGGGGAGCGGGCTGCACGAGAGACTGTCGTCGTGGCTGCCGAGCAGACGAGCCCGCGCGGGCGATCTGGGCGGGACTGGTCATCGCCGCCCGGTGGCGTGTGGGCTTCCGTCCTTCTGCACCCAACGTGTGGAGCCGACCAGGTCCCGGTATACACACTGGCGGCGGCCGTGGCTGTCGCCCGTGCCTGCCGTGAGACGGGGGTCGATGCACGTATCAAATGGCCGAACGACATCCTCGTCGGCGAGACCCCGGCGGACGAAGGAACCGGTGAAGGTTCGGTTCCCGCCCGTGGGGGTCGGAAACTCGCTGGCATCCTGACCGAGAGCGCGGCCGAGGGTGGGCGGGTCTCGTGGCTCGTCCTGGGAATCGGATTGAACGCAAACGTCGACCCGGACGTACTCCCATCGGACGCCGATGCGACCAGCCTCCGGGTCGAACTCGGCCGGGACGTGGACCGTCGTCGCCTGTTACAACGGCTCCTCGAGGAGCTCCATCAGCTCCGGAGGGATCTCGATGTGGTCCTTCCGGCGTGGCGAGACCTCGCGGACACCCTCGGCAGTCACGTCCGGATAGAAACAGCCGACGGCATCATCGAAGGTGAGGCCGTCGACATTGAGTTCCCCGGTGCGTTGGTCGTTCGAACGAAGGCCGGTGTCGAACGGGTGTTGAGCGGCGATTGTACCCACTTACGACGGGGATAAATGGAGTTCCGATCCGTTCGAGGTGAAATCGGTGTCGGACCGGCTACGAGAAGGCGCCTACTCGCCAGCCTTCGACTGCCACTCGTAATCACGACGCTTCGCCGACTTCCCGAACCCGCAGGATGCGCACCGTTCCTTCTTTAGGTGGTACGACTTCTCGCCACAACGTCGGCACTTGACGTGGATCGTCTTGTTCTTTTTCCCCTGGCTGGGGGTCCCGGCACCGGTCATAGTTCGACTGAGACGACGTTGTCGCCACGGATAACGGTTGTGTCTCGGATCCTCTCTGCTGGTATCTCATCGAGCGGTCCATCGCTGTCGCGCTCGGCGGGCGCCAACACGACGTTCATATGCTGGTCGTACCCATCGAGGAGTCCGTACCTCGCGGTTCCGTCTTTCAGGTTCACCGTCACAGGCTCGTCCAGAGCCGATTCAAGCGCATCGAGCGGTCGGTCACCCATGGTGAAGTACTCAATCGGGCGAGCGTTAAACGTACTGGGAGTCGGTCGCATCGGGCTGTTCCCCGGAGGGCGTCGGTCGATAGCATCCTCGGTGTCGCGGCTCCTTCCGACCGGCCGCTGGCTCACTGACCGGTGATCCGGAGTCCTCGTATCGAATCGTCCTCGCCGTCCGTTGATTCGTTCCGTGCACCGACCGAGCGCCTCGCAGTCAGTCCAGTCCAGGGGCCGCCTCTCGACCGAGCCGGATCCGGTGGGCTTCGACGTCCTCCAGCGCGGCAACCAATCCTCCGACGGTTGCCGGGCCATCCGACCCGTTGACGGTGACCGATGCGACCTGTTCGCTCGGGTCCCGTTCGTACTCGACGACCGGTCCCTCGACGACCACGGACGTCCCGGTCGCGACATCCCGGCCCTCGACGGTCGCGTAGAAGTCCCCCCCGAGTTCGTCGATATCCGTGACTGCCCGCCGAACCGAGGCGTATGTCCGCGGGAACGGTCGAGCCTCCCCGTCGATCGCGATCGTCTCCGCGGTCGTCCAGAGAACGGTGTTGAAAAACCCGAGAACGAGGAACCCGAGGGCGGACCGATTGAAGATCACTCCGTATCGGTCTTGGTCGTCCCGGAGCGCGTCCTGTGTCGCATACACGGAGTACTCGCCGTCAGCGACGGCCAGCACCGGGGTCGTGATGCCGCGACGGGTCCTGGCGATCGTCGAAACCTCCGCGTAGTCGAACTCGTCCGGATCCGGAGCCCTCGAGCCGGGGGTCACGATCAACTCGACGCTCACCCCGGCGGCGATCCGCCGGGCGAGTTGCTCCCTGAACCGTCGCAGGAGGTCCGGAGTGACTGACAGTGCGAGTTCGTACTCCGCCGAATCGATCACCTCTTCGAGGTATCGGAGTACCGTCGATCGCGACTTGACCAGCGATACCGCCTCGGTGTCCCGTGCAGGGGCCGTGTATCTCGCCTCGAGTTCGTCGACCATCTCTGCCAGCGACGACCGGATATCGCCGAACGATTCGTCCGGGTCGACCGCCACGATTTTCATCGGCCTGGACTCCCGTAACTCGACCAGCCCGCGGTCGGCGAGGCTTCGAACCGTGTCGTACACGCGGGGTTGTGGAATATCAGTCTCGGCGGCGATCTCGCTGGCCGTCAGTTCCCCCCGTTCCAACACTGCTAGGTACGCGTCGATCTCGTACTCGCCCAGATTGAATCGCTCTCCGACCCGCTCCATCGTCGAGCGTAGGTCATCGGCCATACCGGCTCGTCCACCTCCAGGGGTTTAATCGTTTACCGACGACCGAGTAGCACGACATTACGAAACTCGGTACTCCCAGGGGAGTTCCTCCGCGAATCCGTGCCTCGTTCGGTATCGCCGATCCCCTCACATGTACATCCGGTCTTCGGGGGAATCGACGTTCTTTCGCTCCATCCGCTCGGCGAGGTCAGCGTAGTATTGCTGGACCTCGGCAGCGAATTCCTCGAGCGGTTCCGTGTCGATCCCGAACCCGTAGACGTCTTCGACCGCTTCCACCAGCCTGATCGTTGCTTCGACGTCGGGTGCCTGAGCGTGAACCGGGGTCACGTACACACAGACGCCCAATGGCGATTCCAACCCGCGTTCCATCAGGCCGGCGTTGACACCGTCGAGGAACCCGGTGCCCATCGGTCTGACCGTGGTTTCCCCGAGGCGACGCTCGCGATAGTCGTCGCTCGCGACGTAGAACGTCCTGTGATCGTCGGGACCATGGGGGACTGGTATCCCGGACAGCACGGCGACTTCCTCGACCCCGTCGGACTCCATCCAGTCGATGATCGCGTTACTGAACGGCCCGCTCACCGTCGGCGGAACGAACAACTCCCCGACGAGCACCGTGAGGTCACGGTCCGGTCCGGAAAACAGGCCGGTCGGATGCCGCGGTCTTCCTTGTTCGAACGGGGTGATCGTCGGGAGCTCGTCGGCTATGACGTGACCCGACCGATCGAGTCCGAGATGGTCGACGATGTAATCGACCGCCGTAAGCCCGGCCAGTCCGAACGAGGAAAACCCCGCCAGCACCGTTTCGTTGGGTGTCGTTTCGTGCGTGACGTGAAACTGGGTGCGATCAGCGTCCGTCATACACGGGGTTCGACGTACTGCCTGTTAGTGGTATTGCCGTGTCTCAGGGGACAACGCTTTTTTTGTCCGGAGTGGTCCGGGGCCACATGGTAGGACCCGGGCCAGTCGCACAGGCTGGATGGCCCACGCTCCCGGAACCAGTCGTTCAGGTGGTCGAGTTCCTACAGTTTCCCGGCTGGGAAGCAGTCGTCTTCATTGCTGCTCTCATCGCCGCTGTCATCCTTTCCAAGTACCCGGTCCGGTTGCTGGGCCGGCCAGTCGCCCGCCGGTTTACGAGACAAAGCATTGCTCAGGTCGCGTTGCGCGGGATCCGGATCGGGATCGTCGTCCTGATCAGTGTCTTTGTTGCCAGTGCGCTCGGGTTCGAACTCGGGAACATCGTTCTTTCTGTCACCGTCTTCTCGGCAGTCGTGGGTGTTATCCTCGCGCCTATCGTCGGATCCATCATCAACGGTGTATTCGTACTCGCTGACCAGCCGTTCGAGATTGGGGACCTGGTCGAACTTCCGGACGGCACGCGCGGGTACGTCGAGGACATCACCCTCCGGTACACCAAGGTCATCACCATGGACAACACGTTCGAGGTGATTCCGAACAACGTGATCCGGGAGAGCAAGGTGACGAACTACTCCGCTGAGGACGAACGGACACGATTATCCCTCCCCTTGGTCGTGACGTACGAGGGGGACCTCGAACAGGCCCGCCGGGTCGCGGAGCGGGCTGCCGGGAACTGTGACACGGTCATCGAAGGGGGACCGGATATCCGGATCGGTACGGCACGATATCCAGCCAATCCGACATGTTATATCGACGAGTTCGGCGATCACGGGATCCGTCTCATCCTCCGGTATTGGGCAAAGCAACCGTACAAGCTCCTGACGGTTCGCTCCCAGGTTCAGACGGAGGTTTGGCGGATGCTGGTCGAGGAGGACCTCGACGTGCGGATCGCTTATCCGCATCAGCACCTCGTCTTCGACGAGACCAGCGGCACGGCTCAGGTCTCGGTTAACGGGTCCGACCCGGGTAAGTAGCCGAGTCGCGGGTCGTCGGTGTCCGGGAACGCACCCGGACGCCTCCTGAATCCGGCGGCCTCAGGACGGTTCGGGTTTCCGGACGCCCTCGTCAGTGATCACCCGGTCCAGCAGACTGACGGGCGTCGCGTCGTACGCCGGGTTCTCGATCGTGATTCCCTCGACCGGTTCCCGCATCACCTCGCTCGGCGGTCGGATCTCGTTTTCAAACTGGAACCCGTCGGCGATGAGTTTGGTCCCGGATCCGACGACTACGACCGGGACGCCGACCTCGGCTGCTGTTGCGGCGATCGGAAACGTCCCCACCCGGTTATACAGCTTTCCGTCGACGATGCAGTCCATTCCGACGATGACACGGTCACACTCCGGAAGCAGGTGGCCGGCCGCCGAATCGACCGCGAGGTGCGGCTCGACGCCGTCCAACTCGGTCAGCCGCCGAGCCAGTTTTCGACCCAGGTACCGCGGCCGTGCTTCGGTGACGTGGACTGTCAGTTCGATTCCCTCTCCGACGGCGGTTTCGATCGCGGATAACACCGTCGAGGAGTAGTCGTGAGTGAGAATCGTTTCTCCGTCGCGGAACGTCTCGGCAGCGTTCGCCGCTGCGGCCTGTTTGCCCGATTCGATGCGGGCAACCGTGTCCTCGATCGCCCGTTCAGTCAGCTCTTTCGCCTCGGCTACCGAATCCGCCCGGCCGGTGACACCCTCCGTGACCGCCTGCATCGCGTTGTACAGCGACGCGTGTGACGGGTTCGCGCGCCGAAGGACCCCTGCGTTCTGTTCGAGATCCCGCTCAAAGGCTTCCGCCGACCGGTATTCCCGGTTGAGGAGCTCGCCGAGCGCCCGAGTTGCCTTTACCGCGACGACCGACGAGCTGTGCGTCTGCATCTCCCGGATCTCGGCTGCCGTCTCGTCGATCATACATATCGCCTACCACGCCCGGCGAATAGGCTTTCGGGGTCGTGACCTCCTCAACAGCCTGACGGCCGTGGCATCCGGCCACCGGATGACCGTCCTGCCGAAACAGGACGTTTCGGTTCCAACCCGCACTCAGAAGGAACCAGCGACACACTGGGGGAGGTCTCCCTTTCTCCCTTGTTGTAGGGCTGTGGCCCGGTCAACCAGGCCCCATTGGAATCCGTGTCATTGTAGTGTGCCGAACAGACCGTGTTCGTCACCGCCCCTTGTCTGTTGGGGGCCGGCATCTCACCGACCCCGTAGCAGGTTCCGGTATGCCGGGCCACGAGAAAAACCTTCGGTCGGTCATCCAGTCCGGCCACGGTCTGGTGGTTTTCTTCCAGGGAGTGCCCGCTCAACCTCCACCTGTTTGCTCCCCGGTTCCGACTGGTGTCGGAACACTCCTCGCTCACGGGAAGGCAGGGGGATGCGCTCGTCTCTCTATCAAGCCTGCCGAGACGCGGACTCGTTCATTTCGTTGAAGCAGGCGCGACGCCTCGCCCTTTTCCGGCGGGGCGGATGTCAGAGTGCCTCGCTATTGGTTTCGACGTCCAGCCGGACGCTCCTGTCACGTCCCTCCAGATCACGGACGGCCCGTCGAACGACCCGTTCCGCCTCTTCGCGTATCAGCGGCTTTGCCTTCTCGAGCACCCAGTCGAAGGAGACGAACCGGGGAATGCTCACTGCGTTCGCGTCCGCCGAGTGCGGGTCGAACCGGACTCGGAACGTGACCTCGCACCCGGTCTCGGCGTCGCCCGGCGCCCCCTCTCGGAAGTCCTCGAGGGGCGTGATCAGCCAGGCGCCCTCCGCGTCGATGTCTTTCACGAGTCGCCAATCGATCCGGTGCGGGGGGTCGATACCCGTCACTTCAGATCGGGCCGTGTAGGTAAGCTTCCACCAGGCGAATCGCATCGCGTACCGCGTCCCTGGACCGCCGTCGCCGCTCGTCTTCGCTACCCGCTGGAGGTACTCCGTGTACTCCTCGTACCGCGGGAACTCCAACAGGAACGCGTAGACCTCCTCTGGCGGCGCGTACACGTCCGTCGAGACGACCAGTTCGTCCACGCCCCTGTTTTCGGCGGCCGTCAACTAATGCCTGCTGGCGGTTTCGGCGACAATGGCCTGCCGAAGCCACAGCACACAAGACCGTCGGGCCCGTTTCGGTTCACAATGAGTACCTCCGACGAGACGAGTGCTTTTGACGTCTATCGCGACCGTGTTGACCGGCCGCTCTATCGACTCTTCGCCGAGTACGGAACGAAAGAAATTCCCTGGCTTGCAGGCGGAATGGTCGCGAACGTGTTGGCCAGGGGAGCCAGCCTTCTTCCGCCACTGATCCTCGGGATCGCGATTGACGCCGTCTTCACCGCCGACGAGCCATACGACTTCCCGCTCGTCCCGGCCGCGTATCTTCCAGCCACCGACGCCGAGCAGTTCTGGTTTTCCGCATGGGCCATCGTTCTCTCGTTCCTCGTGACCGCCATCTTCACCTGGGTGTACGGGGTCGCGGCGAACAATTTCGCCCATCGCGTGATGCACGACGTTCGAACCGACTCGTTCGCGAAAATGCAGGCTCTGGACATGCCGTTCTTCGACGACAAGCAGACCGGCGAGGTCATGTCCGTTCTCAACAACGACGCGAGCAACCTCGAACGGTTCTTGGACAACGCGCTTCAGAACTCCGTCCGGTTGGGCGTCATGGTGCTGGGCATCGCAGCCATCCTCTTTTCGCAAAACGCTCAACTCGCGGCGTTGACTCTCGTCGCTATCCCGCTGATGATCGGGTTCACTTGGTGGTTCATGCAGGCCGTCGAGCCGCTGTACACGAGTCAGCGCAAATCTGTCGGCGACCTGAACACCCGCCTTGAGAACGCTCTCGGCGGGGTCGAACTGATCAAGACCACCGGTACGGAATCGTACGAAACGGATCGGGTCCGGGACGCCTCCCTGAGTTACTTCCAAGACACTATGGATGTCCTGAAATTGAACTACGTCTACCGCCCGGGGATGGAGCTGCTGGCCGGGCTCGCCTTCGCGGTCACCTTCGTCATCGGGGGCATCTGGCTGTTTTCGGGCCCTCCACTGTTCCTTTCCGGCGACCTTTCGGCGGGTGAATTTGTCACCTTCCTGTTCCTCACCCAACGGTTCGTGACGCCGCTGGCGGAGGTGTCCAACATCGTCGATCAGTACGAGAACGCCAAGGCGTCCAGTGAGCGGGTGTTCGGTCTGCAGGACATTCCGGCCCGGATTACCGATGCCGAAGACGCCATCGAACTCGACGACGTCGACGGGCATGTCGAGTACGACAGCGTTGATTTCCGCTACGACGAGGGGGACGACCTGGTCCTCAAGGACGTTTCCTTCGAGGCGAACCCCGGTGAGACGGTCGCGTTCGTCGGTCCGACGGGGGCGGGCAAGTCCACGCTGCTGAAACTCCTGTTGCGGCTGTACGACGTGACCGACGGCGCCGTCCGGGTCGAGGGGCACGACGTGCGAGAAGTCACCCGTCATAGCCTCCGTCGCCACGTCGGTTACGTCAGTCAAGACACGGTCCTTTTCGACGGCACGGTGGCGGAGAACATCCGGTATGGCCGCTTCGACGCCGCCGACGAATTAGTACGCGACGCCGCCAGGGCGGCGGAGGCACACGACTTCATCACCAATCTCCCTGATGGATACCAGACCCGAATCGGCGAGCGCGGGGTGAAACTGTCGGGGGGGCAGCGTCAACGGCTCTCGATCGCTCGGACGGTCCTGCAGGATCCTGAACTCCTGATCCTCGACGAGGCGACATCCGCCGTCGATACCGAAACGGAACTGCTGATTCAGCGCTCGCTCGACCGACTCGCCGCTGACCGAACGACGTTCGTCATCGCTCACCGGCTGTCGACGGTGAAAGACGCCGACGAGATTCTCGTCCTCGAAGACGGCGAAATCGTGGAGCGGGGCACTCACACCGATCTGTTGGCACGGGAGGGGCTGTACGCGAAGCTGTGGGGCGTCCAAGCCGGCGAGATCGAGGACCTCCCGGACGAGTTCGTAGAGGAAGCCAAGCGCCGTCGGGCCGAAACGTTAGCGACGAACGACGATTGAGTTTCACCTGTCCTGGCAGCCGCGGGCCAGCGCCGTGATACAGGCCACCTAGGGACTCCGAATCGCCGGAACCCCGGCGATTCGTCGAAAGCTGGCGTCGGGGCGAGCCAGCCCAACGGATAGCTCGCGGGTTCACGGGGAGCGGTTTGACGGGACGCCCTGAG
>CAZCXJ010000017.1:0-13828 GCA_964502585.1 uncultured Candidatus Halobonum sp. | reverse complement strand
ATTCCCGCAGCGGCGCTCCTCCGCGGTCCCGTCCGTTTCTCGGCTCCTCAGGGCTGCCCAGCCCGGATCCGTATTAGTCGTCCCCGGCAGGTTCCTCAGGTTCCGAGTCGACGCGCCCCGGCCAACGCACCCCGCTCTCGAATTCGACGCCCATCCGCTGGGCGGATCTGGATATCATATGTCCGCCTGTCGGGGCGGTCAAAAACAGGAATACTACTGTCACCAGAGCTTTCAGTCCCGATCCAGCCGGGCCGAAATAGACCCATCCGGCGAGCGCGATCGAGGACGCCCCAAGCGTCGTCGCCTTCGACGTGGCGTGAAGCCGGTTGTACACGTTGGGAAGCCGGAGCAGCCCGATCGTTCCAACGGTCAAAAAGAAGGCCCCAGTCACCACCAGCACGACGGCCATCGTCCCGCCGATCAGTCCGACCCCTCCTTGTGCTCCCGTTTCGGCAGCGAGTGGGACCAGTCCCCCCGGTTGATTGAAGGCCGACCCCGGGTTCCCGAGTAGGATCATTCGATGATGTCCCCCTCAGTAATGTACCGGGCTACCGTGATCGTCGAAATAAACCCGATTATGGCGAGGACGACGCTGACGTCGAGGAAGAACGCTCGTCCGGTGAGGATCGCGTGTAACACGGCGATCGCGACGACGTTGGTTCCGATCACGTCCAGGGCAACGACGCGGTCCGGCGTCGTCGGCCCTCGGATCACGCGGTAGCCGACCACCAGTGTCAATCCTGCAGACAGCACGAGCGCGCCCTCGATCAGGACCGTCAGAATCCCCGACAAGGGACCTGCATCAACCATCGTCTTCGCCTCCTGGTGGGTCGTACAGGGATGGTTCCGGTGCCGTCATGTCCGGTTCGTGCTCCTCGTCGAACACTCGCAGGGCGTGGTCTTCCCATCCACGGATCGGTTCGATCACAGACGACGGATCCCTGACGTTGATACTGTGGACGTACAACGCGTTCCGTTCGCTGTCGTAATCCATCGTCAGCGTCCCGGGAGTGAGCGTGATGCTGTTCGCGAGCGTCATGATCGCGAGATCCGACTCGACCCGAAGCGGCACTTCGACGACTGCGGGTTTGATCGGTAACGACGGCGTCAGGACGATCCGCGCCACGGACAGGTTCGCGATGACGAGTTCCTTGAGGAATATGCCGAGGTAGAACAGAGCGTATGGGAGACGTCCCAATCCTGCAAGGTCAGTCGTTTCGCCGTAGAACCGTCGCGTTGCAAACCCGATAGGGAGTCCGATCGCGAGGCCGATTAATGCCTCTCCCACTAACCGCTCCGGGCTCGCCGCCACCCCGCGGACGAACAGCCAGAGTCCGGCGAGCAGGATCCCGTTTGTCAACCACCGCTGCATCACTCGCCACCCCCACTGAGAACGGCCCGGACATATCCTTCGGTATCGACGGCCGCCCGTGCGGCCTCGCCGGTTGTCTCGGCCATGAACTCAACCCCAACACCAAACACGACCAGCGTGACTGCCAGCGTCACGACGGCCACCGTCCGGAGCAGCAGCCCCCCGATGGCTGGGTCGGAAAGAGCCCCGACCGAACGGGGATCGGCACGACCACCGTCGGTCGCCGTGGGGCTCTCATCAACGGTCTCCGTACCAGCCAGCCCGAACCCTTCGGGGCCTGTCCGGGGCCACCGGTCGGGGAGCCGCGTCTCCACCAACTCCGAGGGTTCTCCCCAGAAGACGGCGTTCCAGGCACGGGTAACATACGCGATCGTCAGGACAGCTCCACCGAGCAGGATCGTCAGCGCGGTTCCCGAAATCACGTCGCCAGCGGCGTAGGCCTCGACACTGACTTGGAAGACGTATAGCTTGCCGAAGAACCCCAGCAACGGGGGAATCCCGACGAGGGAGAGGCCGCCTACAAGGAACGCGCTCGCGAGAATCGGTGCTCGCTCGGCCAGCCCTCCGAGCCGGTCAAACCGGGTCGTTCCGATGGTCGAGCCTACGACGCCCGAAGCCAAGAACAGAAGCGCCTTCGCTAGCCCGTGATTGAACGAGTAAACGAGCGCGGCCGCGATTCCGAGCTCGGCCACCTCAGGTCTGACGGCCCCAACCGCGATGGGCAAGACGATGAACCCGACCTGAGCGATCGAGGAGTACGCCAGGAGGCCGTTGAGCTCGTTCTGGCCGGCGGCCGCGACCCCCCCGAAGAGGATCGAGGCCGCGCCGAGGACGAACAGAACCGTGCCGACGTAGTCGAGTGCAGACCCAGTGGCGTAAGACCCCGCCGCGAACACCGTGAAGTAGACCCGGATGACGGCGTAGACGCCGACCTTCTTTACGACGCCCGCCAGCAGTGCAGTGACCGGAGCGGGTGCCGCCCGGTAGGCGGCAGGTACCCAGAAATGGAAAGGCACCAGTCCCGCTTTCAGAACGAACACCGACAACAGCAGCGCTCCCAGTCCGAGTGTCGGTTCGATCGCGACATCAAATGCCGCGGGCTCTGCCAGCCGACGGGCCATATCGGCCATATTGAGCGTCCCCGTACTGGCGTACAACCCGCCGATCGCTAACAACATGACAGCACTCCCGACGAGGTTCAGGACCACGTACGTCAGTGCCGCGCGGGTGTGTTCCGGCCCGGAGTAGAAGACCACGAGGATGTACGTCGCCATCAACATGACCTCGAACCACACGAACAGGTTGAACAGGTCCCCGGTCAGGAACGCCCCCGAGACGCCCACCAGTGTGAAGTGGAACAGTGGGTGGAACGAAAGCCGTTGGCCGAACGGACCGACGTATGCTGTCGCGTACACGAGTGCCACCACGCTCACGATCCCGGCCAGGAGGAGCATGAACGCGGACAGCGCATCCGCGACGAGCGTGATACCGTACGGCGCCGGCCAGTCGGAGAGGTAGTACGGGACGATGACCGGATCGGACGGACGGACGACGACCCGTTCGAACAACATCACCGTCGCGACCAAGTAGCCGGCTCCTCCCGCCAAGCTGACTCCGCGCTGGAGCCGATCGTCGGCGCGTGCGACCATGGTCAGGATTGCCGTCGCGAAGGCGACCAGCATCGGTGCGACGACCACGTCGCTCATTTTTCGTCACCACCATCGGTGACGGCGGGTTCTCCTTCATCGGGCCCGTCAGGTTCGGTCCCACGGGCCAATTCCGTGACATCAATGGTTCCGTGTTCCTCGTACACTCGGTACGTCAACACGAGAGCGAAGGCAGTCGTCCCGAACCCGATGACGATGGCCGTCAGCACGAGCGCCTGCACCAGCGGGTCCGTCGCAGTGGCCGGTGCCGCTCCCTCGCCACCAAACAGGCCGACCGGCGCGCCGCCACGCAGTCCACCCATAGTTACGAGATACACGTTTGCTGTCTGTGCCAGAATCGCGACACCCCACACCACACGGACGACGTCCCGCCTCAGGACCAGGAACGTCCCTAAAGCGAACAGGATCCCGAGCGCTGTAGCGACAGCGAACTGCGTCATTCCGCACCCACCTCCCCTACGATAGTCAGCAGAGCGCCGACGACCGCGAGATAAACCCCGAGATCGAACGCGAGTGCGCTCGCAACCTCGAGTTCGCCGTACACCGGCACACCTTCGATGAACAGGACTCCCTGCGTGAGGAACGGGAACCCGACGAGCATCGGGGTGAGGCCACTGCCAACCGCGAGCGCCAACCCGAGCGCGAAAATCAGCCGATATATCCCGACGGCGTCGCCCTCCTGTTGGCTGAGGAACGTCGAGCGGAGGTTATCCAACCCGAACACCGTGGCCACGAGAACGAACGCCGTCGAAGTGAGGACGGCGCCGATGAACCCGCCACCCGGCAGGTTGTGTCCTTGGAGCAACAGGGCGATCGCAGTCAGCAGAATGATCGGCACGACGATCCGAACGACGGTGCGCGTGATCACCGTGGTTCGCCGTTCATATCCTTGAGTGGTGATCCCTGCCGGCTCGGCTCCGATCGGTCCCTCTGTGGTGTCGTCAGGCTGGGGGTCCGTTTTCTCTTCAACGGTCATGTCACCGGATTCTTCGCTCATTGGCTTTCCCCCCGTTCCCGCATCCGGATCAGGGTTAGCACGGCCAGGGCCGCCATCGCCACCACCGACACCTCGCCCAGCGTATCGAACGCTCGGAGGTCGACGAGGACCACGTTCACGACGTTCGTTCCGCCCCCGAAGTCGGTAAAGAACGGGCCGTGTTCCGCCGGAATCCCCGCCCGTTCCAGCAGCGTTTCCCGAACCGTCGGGTCCGGGGATCCGCTGGTGGCGAGCACGACCGTCAGAAACACCATGCCCCCGACGAGCGCCGAGAGCGCCCCGTCTTTGAGCAGGGTCAGGCGGTCGATATCGCCGTAGAACGCCGGGAGTCGGTTCAGAACCAACAGGAAAATCACCAGGACCAACGTCTCGACAGTCAGTTGAGTGAGCGCCAGATCCGGTGCGTCCGCCAGGATATAGAAGATCGCGATCATGAACCCGAGCACTGATAGCGTGAGAACGCCTGCGATGTGGGACGGTGCGCTGGCGGTCGCTATCCCGCCGACCACCGTGACGAGCAGGACGAGGACGATCGCAGCAGTGACGCCTTCGCCGATTACGAGCGGCGGAAACGTGACCCCCGCGACGAGGTAGCCGCCGAGCGTGAGGACCGTCGCCCCACCCAGGGCCCATGCTGCATACGTGCGAATCAACCCGGTTTGAACCCAGGGCGTTATCCGTCGGCTCGAGGCCGTCAGTCCTTCGACCCCACCGTCGTACCACCAGTTGGCCCGGATCGGTCCGCGTAAACCTCTCCGGATGGCGTCCTGCAGCCGACCGTACTGCGGCCAAAGCAGGATTCCGGCTGCGATCGTAACCCCACTCATCAGCACCGGAGGCTTCAATGTTGTCGGGATCCCGACCGAGAACGCCCCGTCACCGCCACCCACCGCACTCACCACGACGTCGTCGATGAGTACGTCGATCGCCGTCCCCGGGAGGACGCTGATCCACACGACAAGCCCGCCGAGGAGGGCAGGGGGAACCAGCATCGCCACTGGGGGACGATGGACGACACCGAGTTCGTCGCGCCGGTCGCCCCAGAATAGTGACAGGAACCGGATCGAATACAGGAAGGTGAAGATGCTTCCGAACACCGCGACGACAGGGAACGCCCACAGGATCCCACCCCCCCCGTGGGCGAGTTCGTACGTCGCCTCGAAAAGGAGTTCCTTGGAGTAGAACCCGTTGAACGGCGGCACGCCCGCCATCGACAGTGACGCCACGGCAGCCACCGCAGCCGTGATCGGCAAATCGTGGCGGAGTCCCCCGAGTTCGTCGATTCGTCGCGTCCCCGCCTCGTGAGCGATGATCCCTGCCACGAGGAACAGCGCGGCCTTGAACGAGGCGTGATTCAGGATATGAAACGCCCCGGTTTCGGCTCCGAGTTTCGAGGCGACGCCGAACCCCGCCGTGATGAGACCCAGATGGGAGGCGGTGGAATACGCCAAGAGTTCCTTGATATCGCTCGCGGCTACCGCCAGAATCGCGGCCACGGTCATCGTCGCGAGCCCGAGCGTCACGAACACGAGCGACCACTCCGGAACCAGCACACCCGTTTCCGCGGCCCCTCCGCCATGTTCGGCCCCGCTGGCTGGGAGAAACAGCGGCCGGAACCGACCGACAAGATAGACCCCGGCCTTGACCATCGTCGCGGAATGCAGGAACGCGGAGACTGGCGTTGGCGCCTCCATCGCGTTCGGAAGCCACACGTGGAACGGGACCTGCGCGGATTTGGTCGCCGCCCCGATGCCGACTAACAGCAGGACCGGACCGAACAGCCCGGCGTCCCGAAGCGCGTCTACGGTGGCCCCCGGGTCCGCCAACAATGCTGTCCGGTCACCGATGAGCAGGAAAGTGTCCCCAGTCCAGGCCAGGAGGATGAACCCAACGAGCATGAACAACCCACCAGCGACAGTGATCAGCATCGATTTACGGGCCGCGTACTGCGAATCCTTCGACCGGGAATAGTGACCGATGAGGACGAACGAGGAGACGCTGGTGAGTTCCCAGAAGGTGAACAGTGCGATCAGGTCGGCCGCAAGCGCCATTCCGAGCATCGAGCCCATGAACGCGAGGAGGGTCGCGTAGTACCGGGCCAACCCAGTCTCCCCATGCATATACCCTCCGGAGTATGTCAAAATGAGAACGCCGACCCCCGACGCGAGGAACGCGATGAGTAACGAGAGACCGTCCACATAAAAGCCGAGTCGGATCCCCAGACTCGGAACCCACTCGACGGCCGCGAGCCCTCGGTCACCGGAGAGGTACAATCGTGTGACAAGCCCGAGGACGACGAGGGCGACGCTCGCCGCGAAGTAGGCGGCCCGTTCGCCCACCCGCCGGGCGACGAGGGGCGTCGCGGCCGCGCCGAGAAACGGGAGAAACACGATGGCCAGGGCCGTCTCGAGCACGTTCCTGCGTGGGTCGCTGTTCGACTTAGGTGTTATCAAAACTGGCTTAACCAGGATACCGCCCCCCGTGCTCCCTTCAAGCCGAAGGTTCCGTGGATCGATAGCTCCTTCCCCGAATCGGACCGCCGGGCTTGTGAGTCATGGTCGGGTTTGGGGTCGACAACCGCCAGTTTTTATCGGCCACCCAGAATACCGAGGACATGGACCGCCTCCCGAAGTCACTGCTTGAGGCGCCGATCATCGAGAAGGACGGCTACCATTACTTCGTCCATCCGATCAGTGACGGAGTGCCGATGCTCGAACCCGAGTTACTCCGAGAGATCGTGATCCGGATCATCCGGAAAGCGGACCTGGAAGACGTGGACAAGATCGTCACTCCTGCGGCGATGGGAATCCATATTTCCACGGGTGTCTCGCTCATGACCGATATCCCACTGGTCGTGATTCGGAAACGCGAGTACGGACTTGAGGGCGAGGTGTCGCTGACACAGCAGACCGGCTACTCGGAGTCGGAGATGTTCATTAACGACGTCCATGCCGGCGATAGCGTTCTCGTTCTGGACGACGTCCTCTCGACTGGGGGGACGATGAAGGGGATTCTCGATGCCCTCTCGCACATCGGCGCCGAGGTGGTGGATGTCGTGGCAGTCATCAAGAAAGCGGGCCCGAACCAGCTTGACGACACGGGCTACTCCGTGAAGACGCTCATCAACGTCGACGTCGAAGACGGGCGGGTCGTGATTACCGACGAGTATGGGGACGGATGACCCGAAGTACGACTCAACTGAAAGCGTTGTCGAGCACCGTCCTCCTCGTCGTCGGAGCACTGATCGTCGGGGATGCACTCAACGGCGCGGTCGTTGCTGGACGCTACCCGCTCACCTCCCCGGCCGCAATCGGACGTCTGCTAGCCGGGTCGCTGTTCATTTATTTGGGATATCGGTTCAAAACGCCGCTCGAAGAGTACATCGCTACGCCAACCGAGACCGAACGGGAGGAGGTCGAGGAGCCGGAGGGCGAGTTCGACCCTGAGCTGTCCCCGATCGGCAACGATGCGCCGGGCGACGGTCGGAGGGACGACGAATCGGACTGAGATGTTCCAGGGGACACCTGTCCGCCCACAGTGTCGTCTCACAGATGCGGAGGGTGAACGAGTCGGGTGTCCGGGGACGTCCTGACCCCGGAAGTTTTAATCGTCATCGCCCGAACCAGCGGATATGTCTGTCCGACAGCGCGTCCCAAAGCCGCTCCGTGGTCCGATGGGATTCCTCTCGCTGTTCGTGATGATCGCCGGTATGTCCATCGGATACGTCCTCTTTCTGCTCGGTCTCACAATCTACTTCGACATGAGCGTCCTGGAATCGGATGCCTTGACGGCCCTCGAGTCGCTGACGGTCACGTTCGTCGGAGTCGGTCTGATCGTCCTCGGCTACTTCGGCTGGCGCGGCTTCAATTACTTCGCCTACTGAGCCGACGGCCGCTCAAGGCCCCAGCCCTGTCGGTTGGCTTGCCATCCGTACCGACACCGTTACTGGCGTTCCCGCCAATTACCGATCGATGCCAGTTGATATTCGCGAACATCCGGACGCCCCGGACCTCGAACGACTCGCCGATATCACGGTCGACCCGGTTCCCCGGGCGGAGATCGAACGTCGGCGTGAGAACGGGGCGACCCTCGTCGAGGACAAACTCCGTGAGCGGGCGGACCTGGACATCCGGCTGGAACTGAACGACGACCCGGGCGAGGCGTTCGACGACGATGTCGGCACGGTCCTGTACCGGTACTGTCAATTGTTCGGAAGCCCGCAGTTCCCGGAGTACCAGGCCGGCGAGGATATCAGCAACCGGGACGACGAAGTATTCAAGTACCTTCTCCGGGCGAAGGTGGAGGGTGACCCGGACGATCTGCCGGAGGAGTGGCTGTTCACCGTTTACGACTGGCGAGTCGAACTCGGAGCCAGTATCGCAGAATGGCGTGAAGATGGGGACGGATCCGCCCGCCCGACGACAAGCGGGGAGTTCGAAGCGGATACTGATGTCGCGCTCACTACCCTCCAGCTCGTCCACAACATCGGGAACGAACCCGTCCAGTGCGAGTACGAGGACATCTGGTTCTGACACGGCACAAGCGGAAGCCCACCCTCTCAGGGGTGGGAGGATGTCACGGCCGCACCCACGATCAGGCTAGCGTCCTCGGGTCCGGACGTGCATGACCGCAAAGACGAGCGCGATCGACCCAACGAGAAGTCCCGCGAACGCAGGGATGATGCCACTGTAGGCGTATAACCCCGTCCAGTATCCCGCGTACGCGAGACCGATGAATGACGGGACCGACAAGACCAGGAACAGCGACGACAGATAGCTCGCGAGGGTAGGGTCGTCGCCGTGCTTCGCGTATGTGCCCCGTTCCCGGGCGGATCGCTCGTCTGTCGGGGTATCTTTCGCCACATGTCCCTCGAGGGGAGCACGCGGCAAAAGTTTCGCGGTGGCCCCGGCGGGAGGTCTTACGAATAAAACAGTCCGTCGATCGTTACGACAGTGAAATACCCGCTGTAGAAGGCCATAAAATAGATGAGGATGGCCGTCGAGGTCGCCTCGCCAGCCAGCCGCGGCACGAGGATAGTACGGGTAATAGGCGGGAAGTCGAGCAGGTACGCCGGCGACACGTACGCTAGGATGTGGACCCCAAATCCGAAGAATGAGGCCACAACCGCCGCAGTGATGCTCTCGTCGAGATCACGAGCGATGGGGTGAACGAGTCCGCCGACCGCGACAAGCAGGATTAGAAGATGAACCCGTCGAACGGGAGCCGGGAGAAGATCCGCCGAGAAGTACGCGAACATCGTCATTCCGGCGATCACGCCAGCCAGCGCGCCCAACCCGAGCGCGCGGAGGTTTACCGTCCCTGGAATCCTGACGCGCCGGACCTCAGACATCCGTCGACCTCCCCTCGATCGTCACCTGGATTGTGATCGCTCGGTCCCTGACTGCCGCGTTCAGCCGGCCGGAGACGGTGAACTCCCCGGATTTGAGAGCCGCCCGGAGTGCCGGCCGTTGTTCGTCCCTGTAGCGAACCCGCGCAGTCGTCTCCCGCGTCTCGTCGGACGGCACCGCGGTTTCTTCGACCGTAACGCCGGCTACGTCGGTCACGGCCGTGCCGTTCGACGCCTCCGCGATCAAGTAGCCGCCAGTCACCTGAATAGTATGTCCGGTCGGATTGTACAGCTCCAGGTCGATGACGAGCCGGTCGGAAGTCAGCTGGTAGGCGTCGGCGCTGACGTCCATCCGAGCAGCGTCCTCTGCTGAGAGGTGTGCTGCATACGTCGAGGCGAACACGCTCCCGGTCGCCACACCGATGAGAAGCAACGCTACTAGCGCGACCTGGCTCCCGGAGGGCGAACTCATCGTCCCGAGTTTCGATGGGAGCGGTAAAAAGCGCCCGTCTTTTGGCTACCCCGGTCTCGACCGGCCGAGGACTCAGTCGTCGGCCGTAGCCGTCGAGGTCCCCTCTGCAGTCCCGCCGGTCTCGCCGTATAGATGACAGGCGGCCTGCTGATCGCCCGCGGGTCTGAGCCCCGGCCGGTCCTCTGAACACCGGCTGTTGAACTCGCCCTCAAGCACTTCCTCGACACGGTCCGGATCCCCGTCCACGATCGCCTCGGCAGCCTGCCGGAGCGTTCCTTCGGCCCCGGCCGGCAGGTCCAGCGCCTCCGGGGGAACCCCCGAAGTGGTCTCCTCGTCCAGGCGGTGTTCCTCGGGGACTTCCAGCCGGAGGCCGAACTGTAAGACGGCTTCGATGAGCGTCTCCCGGTCCGGGTCAGGGTCCTCGAGTTCGATCTTCTCCACGTCCAACTGACCCGCGACGGCCCGACGTTTGAACTGGAACACTCGACGGAACGCGTCCTGGCTCCCGGTCCATGAGTCCGGCGGAATCACGTATGCACAGCGCGGATGGAAGCGACATCCGGAGGGAGGTTCCCGCGGGCTCGGGACCTCACCTGACACGTTCGCACGCTGGCGTTCCCGTGCCAGGTCGACCTCCGGGACCGCATCGAACAAGGCTTCGGTGTACGGATGTTGGGGGTCCTCAACCACCCGTTGTGTCGGGCCCTGCTCGATGATCGACCCCAGGTACATGATCGCGGTCCGGTCACACATGTACCGGATCAACGAGAGGTCGTGACTGATGAAGACGTAGGTGAGTCCGTACTCGCTCTGGAGCTCCTTCATCAGGTTGAGAACGCCGGCCCGGATCGACACGTCAAGCATGGAGACCGGTTCGTCCGCGACGATGAAGTCCGGGTCGACGACCAATGCCCGGGCGATAGCAACCCGCTGGCGTTCCCCACCCGACAGTTCCTTGGGGAACTCATCGAGATACGCCTCGGCCGGCGAGAGCCCGACGTCGTTCAGAACTTGGATCGTCTTCTCGCGGCGAAGCGTGTAGGCGCCCTTATCCACCTCGACCACGATGCGGAGGCCGTCCCCTCCATCGACTTCCTCGGCAGTCACCTCGACCTCCTCGCGGTCAACCAGGGCGTCGGCTCGGACGGTAACGTCACCAACCGCTCCATCGCGGATCGTGACTCCGATATCGCCGTTCGATTCCGGCCCGACGGCACGACGTCCCTCGACCATGACGTCCTGGTACCGATCGACGCCGTCGACCGTCACGGCGAACTCCGGGAGATCGTTGATTCGGAGCGGTTCGACGACGGACTGGAACACGGTCATCCGCGGGTTCAGCGACTCGAACGGGTCCTGAAAGATCATCTGGACTCGCTTGCGAAATTCCCGCTCGCTTTCAGGATCGAGCGTCGTAATATCCTGGCCGTCGAACGTGAGGTCTCCGTGAGTCGGGTCGTGTAACTTCACCAGCACCTTGCCGAGCGTCGTCTTGCCACACCCTGACTCGCCCGCGATCCCCATGACATCGCCCTCGAAGATATCGAGATTGACGTCATCGACCGCCCGAACCGGACGCGCCTCGCGGCCGAGGATCCGGTCCGTCACACCGACCGTCAGGTCGAAAAACTTCGACACCCCGTTGAGACTGATCAGCGGGTCGTCCTCTGCTGATGACTCAGTCATCGGTTCCGTTTCGACTGCGCCGCCGTCAGTACGTTCCGTGGGTGGATCGTCGGCTCCCGTCATCGTCCTGGTGTGGTAGTAGCGGATTCATCGGCTCCCTGCCACGTTTGTTTTAGCGTTGCTTCTTCCCGCATCACGTCGAGTTCGTCGACCCGATAGCAGGCGGACCGGTGCTCCCGGAGGTCCGCCTCGACTCGCTGCCCGGCCTCCGCCGCCTCGACCTCGAACGAGGGCGGATGAGCCGTGCGACACTCCTCGACGACGAACGGACACCGGGTTGCGAACCGACAGCCGGCATCGGGTTCGATCAACGTCGGCGGCGACCCCGGGATCGAGACCAGTTCCTGTTCCCCGTGGATGGTCGGGAACGAGTTCTTTAGCCCCAGTGTGTACGGGTTCGAGGAATCCGAAAGAACCTGTTCCTTGGGTCCACACTCCATGAGTTTCCCCCCGTACATCACTCCGAGGTAGTCACAAATCTCGGCCATCACGGAGATGTCATGGCTGATGACGAGGATCGAGACGTCGAACTCCCGCTGGAGGTCTTCCAACTCCTCCAAGATCCGGTCCTGAATGATGACGTCGAGCGCGGTCGTCGGTTCATCCGCAATCAGCATGTCCGGGTTACACGCCATCGCCATCGCGATCACGGCCCGCTGTTTCATCCCGCCGGAGTACTCATGGGCGTAGTCGTCCGCCCTGGCCGGCTCGATCCCGACCCGTTCGATGAGGTCGCGTGCTCTCGCGTCGGCTTCCTCTTTCGACGTCTCGGGCTCGTGCCGGAGGATCGCCTCGGTGATCTGGTCCCCGACCTTGTACACGGGATTAAGCGCGTTCATCGCGCTTTGTGGGATCAACGCGATGTTCCGCCACCTGATGTCACGGATGTCCTCGACCTCAAGTTGCGCCAGGTCGGTCATCCCGTCTTCACGTACCGGCTTCTCGGGATCGTCGATCACCTCCTGTCGCGGTTCGCCGGCCCCGTTGTCCCACCGCGGGAGGGTCCCGTCAAACCAGATGTGGCCCGATTCGACGTACCCGTTGTTGTCGAGCAACTGCATCAACGACTTGCCGAGCGTCGTCTTGCCACACCCGGATTCGCCGACGAGGCCGAAGGTCTCGCCCCCTTCGATACTGAAGGACACGTCGTCGACGGCGTACACCTGTTCCCCCCCTGCGTCGTACCGTACGTTCAGATTTTCCAGTTCGAGTACTGACATCTCAACCCTCCTGCGGGTTCGTCACGTCCTCCATCGAGAAGCCGATGAAGTAGAACGCCGCCGCGATCGCCGTGATACACAGCCCAGGCGGGATCAGCCACCACCAGGCGGTGAACACATATCCAGTAGACTGGATGTTCTGAAGCATCAATCCCCACGAGATCGTCGTGAAGTCAGCCAGCCCCAGATACGCCAGCGCTGCCTGAGCCAGGATTGCTCCCGCCGAGTCCTGCGCGAGGAACACGAACGCCAGCGGCAACACGTTCGGCATGATGTGCCGGAACACGATCCGAGTGTCGGACGCACCCGAGACCTTGGCCGACTCCACGTAAGCGGCCTCCTTGAGAGACAGCGTTTCCCCGCGTATGACGATACAGTTGTTGAGCCACGACGTCACTGCAATCCCGAGGATGATGTTGGTGGTGTTGATCCCTCGAATCGCCACGAGCACGATCAGGAACGGCAGGAACGGAAGCCCGTACATGACGTCCACGATCCGCTGGATCGTCTCGTCGATCCACGTGTCGCCGTAGTACCCGGAGATCAGCCCTAGCGGGACGCCGACCAGACTCGATAGGATACCGGCGGCGAACCCGATGTACAGCGCGTCACCCGCGGCATACACGAGCAGCGTCAGGATCCCTTGGCCGAGGTCGTTCGTCCCAAGCGGCGCGAAGAAGCTGTGCTTGACCTGCCCCTCGCCGTGGCTGTGAGTTCCAGACTCGCCGAAGGCTGGCGGGTGCGGCAACGATTGGGACTGCGCGAGCGTCATCCGCTGCTCGATGGGTGGCTCGCCCAAGTACGCGACCCAGTCCGGCGAATGGGGCGCGAACACGCTCGGGAACAGCGCCCAGAGGACGAACACCACCATGATGAGCAACCCGATGACACCCATCCGGTGTTCCGTATACCGGTCCCACCCTCGCCGGAACCGTTCGATCCGGGGCTGCCAACGCTCGTTGAACGTGTCCGAGTCGATGATTGATTCCGTCGCGGAACTCATTCGTTCTCACCGAACTTGATGCGTGGGTCGAGGTAGGTGTAGGCGACGTCGGTGAGGAGCCGCA